>CAYLMR010000034.1:0-24226 GCA_964384885.1 uncultured Bacteroides sp. | reverse complement strand
GAGACAAGCTCAATTTCTCATTTAATCTCTCTTTTGCCATGTATAATATAATGTCAGTCGAAAGCGAGAAATTCTTCTGTCATATCTCAGTTGGGAAAATGAAAGAGCTTCTCGAAAAGGCCTTTATCATAGAAATTATAAGACGCAAATTCGGAGGAAGATCGAAGATGCGTCTTATTAAGCAACTGCAAGCGTTTATCTTGAATTTGACCGGTATTACAGCCTAAACAGATTTATCGGGAGCCGATTTTCTTTCCGGAGTGTTGCAATTGGGCCAATTAGACTAATTGGAGGTGGGGGGTAATGGGGCTATTGAGATTAGTTGGGAGGGGATGATTGGGGCGGGGGAGGTGAGTTTGGGGAGGGATTGTTTTGGTGGGTTGGGAAAAATGAGTATCTTTGCGGGGTAACCGTTAATGTGTGGCGATATGAAAAAGGTTTTAAATCTTGTTTTGCTGCTTGTGGCCGTGATGTTTGCCGCTTGTTCGAGCGACGAGCCTAATGTTGATGCCGGTAAGCTTGTTGTGGAGCTTTCGGTGGTGGAAGATGCCGCTAAGCCCACGGCTATTGATTATTCTGAATATACGATAGTGATTATCCCTCAGTCGGGATGGATATATTCGTCTGAGGTCAAAGATATTGAGTGGCCGGTTGATATAAGCGTCGGAAACTATAAGGTTGCTGCCATTTCGCCCGCTTTAGAAGAGACCGCTAACAGTTCAATCTGCTATTATGGCGAAGTAGACAATGTGAGAATCCTCAAAGACGAGACTACTTCTATTGTGATAAATATGAATCGCCGGGAGTTTCCCAAGTCTGAAATCGAGTGATATCTAACTATCGGAGATGAAGATGTTGCGGGGAGTAGAAAGAATAGCTGTGGCCGTGATGGCTGTCGTGGCTTGTGTGGCGCTGATGTCGCTCGATTGTCATGGCGCGCTCAGAACACATGTCGTAATCGGCTCCGGCGCTGAATATAAAGGCGACTGTGACGGCATGACTGTAATTCCCCCCGGCGATGTTGCAGGCGTTTCGCTAAGTGTGCCCGACGGGTTCAGGATGCTTTTCAGCAACGGAAGTGTGGAGCAGTTGCCCTATGTTGACCAACGGTCGGGACTGATAAAGCTCTATGTCGGCAACGAGTTGAGATTCACCCCCATTACCGGTATAAAGATTTGCAGTGTGAGAATAGTCGTGCAGGATGACTATTCATCGGGTTGGAAGAACCTCGCTACGGCATTGCCAATCGACCGCACCGGCTCTCGCTATGAATGGAACGGTGAGAGCGCCTATCCGATTAATCTTGCAGTGTCAGGTCGGCCGGGCGAATATCAGCTTGTGGCCTATGTCGAGATTGATTATGCCCCGATAGTCGAGACTCCTCCCGGCGGTGAAGACCCCTCAGACGAGGATCCAATCAAACCGGTTGTAATCAGCCCTCAGACAGCTTCGCCCATTTCACCCGACAGCGAGATAAGCCTCAGCTGCGAGAGCTCGAATGTCAGAATCTATTACACCACCGACGGCTCGGCGCCCACCGACCGCTCGCCCGTGTATATGCACCCGTTCACTCTTTCCCCATCAACCGGACTGATTGTGAGGGCGCTGGCGGTCACTCCCCGCGGCCAGACAGCCACGGCACTGCGTCGCTACTATCTCGACAGGGTGGAGTCGTTGGAGGATTTCATCATCAACGGTTGCCGGGAGTATGAAACCTCGATAGAATGCCCGCTGAGAATCGCCTACGGAAAAGGGGAGTATGGCTATATCGCCACCGCCGATACCGATGATGATACTCAATATCTGCTCGTGAAATTTCCCCGCGATTACTCCATTCCGCGCCCCAACACGTTGATTAAGAATGTTAAAGGCCTGTGCCAATATCTCTATGATCAAGACGGCCTGGCGATGACCTCAGCCCCTGAGGCTGTAGGAGAGGCAACTAAGCCCCTCATTGCCGAAAAGAAGAAAATCAGTGCCATAGCCGAGCGGCATCTCAACCTCTACGTCTCCCTCTCAGACGTGACTCTCACCGGCGATCGATTTGTGGATACGGAGGGATATGCGATTGAAGCAGAAGATATATTTTCGGTTATCAGCAATGATTACCGGCAGCGAAAGCTTGCCGAGGTTGAGGGCTTTGTGGGAATGAAAGGGGATATTCTCACTCTCCGCCCCACTAAAATCACCGCTGACCGCAGCGACAGCCCCGAGGCATATCTGAAGACAATGGCCGTGGGTGGTGGCAAAATCGAGGTATTCGAGGCCATCAACGACTATTCGCTCACCCCCGTAGGCCGCCCGCTCGACCTCGCTCAGCCGCTCACAGCTTCCAATGTCTATTACACCTATCTGATACCCGACCCGGGGCGCGAGCTCGTTTCTCTTGTGGTTGACAGCGAGGTGTTTACACCCGAAAGCGGGGAGCTTAAGGCTACCCCCTACGGATTGCTCCATGAGTTTAAGGCCAAAGCTGGCGAAACAACCATGATTGCCACTTTCGCTCAGAAAAGCGGCATCGACTCCTGTCTTGACGACAGTAATAAAAATGCCGGCAGAGCGGAATATTTCACTCTGTCGGGCATAAGTCTGGGCTATCGGCTTCCCGAGGCCAAGGGTTTCTACCTCAGGCGTCGGGGCGTGGAAACCGAAAAAATCGCAGTCAGATAACGATCTGACTCAAAAGGTCAGAGAATCTGCTCGGCGTGAATCTTGGTCTTGATTTCTTTCGGACCGATCACGCGGGTTATCACGCCGTCGCCGTCAACAAGAAAAGTGGTGCGGAGAATACCCATATATTTCCTTCCGGCAAGAGTCTTTTCGCCCCACACTCCCATCTCCTCGGCCAATTTATGGTCGGGGTCGGAAATGAGTGTAAAGGGCAGATTGTTTTTAGCGATAAATTTGAGGTGAGAAGCCTGAGAATCAGGGCTCACACCCACAATCTTATACCCCTGGGCGGTGAGAGCGTCGAAATTGTCGCGCAGCGAGCAAGCCTCGGCGGTGCAACCGGGAGTTGAATCTTTGGGATAGAAATATAACACTAACTTGCTGCCGGCAAAGTCGGCGGCATTGACAGGATTACCGTTTTGGTCAACCCCGAGATAAGCGGGAATTTTTTGTCCGGGTGTCATGGCTGTATATTTTTAGAGAATTATTGATTGTCGAGTTTGAAAACTATGCGCTGCACTCCCTCCTGCCATCGCGAGGAGGTGATGCGGAATGTGCCTATCTCGCCGGTGTGACCCACATGGCTGCCGGCACAAAGGCATGAATCATAATCGCCTACCGACACCACCCTCACCGTCGGCGAAGCATCGTCGGGCAGGCGCGACATGTCAAATCTCTCGCGGGCCTCCTCCTGAGTGATAAACTCCTCGGTCACCTTGACATCTTCGGCCACAATGGCGTTGATATAATCTTCGAGGCTGCGGAGGTCGCTGTCGCTCAATGGAGCGGGGAGATGATAGTCGAGCTTTGACTTGCGCCGCTCGATGTGGGCGCTGAAAGCCCTTCCGCAACCATAGCGGCGGGCTATCTCGCCGTTGAGCAGATGTTCGGCGGTGTGCATCGGTGGAAATTCCTCTTTGTTGTGGGAATTGAGCCGGGGAGTGGAGTCGTTCATATCTTAAAAAAAGAGTGGCTGATAATCTGCAAAATTAACAAATAAACTCCACAGGTGTTGCCGTCCCGAAAGTGAAAAATCTAAAAAACTATATTATGCGCAGGATAATAGGCTTTGTGTGGCGATTTTTTGCTAACTTTGAGCAAAATTCCAAAACTACCATCTAATATCACAACTATCATGAGAAAATCAACTCTCGGCCTTAGTGCCGCGATTATGTTCAGTGCTCTCACAGCCTCGGCTATATGCCCTGAGCTTGAGGGTTTTGAATATGGCAATGTGGCCGCGCCCGACGGTACGGAATGGCAAAGCCCCGGGCGACTTTCGCTCAACAAAGAGTTACCCCGAGCCACCTTCTATTCGTTTGACTCCGACGGCAGTGCCCTCGGTGTGCTTCCCGACGGCTCGAAATATGTGAAGAGCCTCGACGGAGACTGGCATTTCCGCTGGGTGGGCAACCCCTGGGAGCGCGACTCAACCTTCCAGACCCCGGGATATGATTTCTCAGCTTGGGATATTATCGCCGTGCCCGGTTCGTGGAACATTCAGGGCATTCAGCCTGACGGATCGCAGAAATACGGCACCCCCATCTACGTCAACCAGCCCGTGATATTTTATCATAAAGTTGCTGTCGACGACTGGAGAGGCGGCGTGATGCGCACCCCTCCCGAAACATGGACAACCTTTAAGAACCGCAACGAGGTGGGTCAATACAGCCGCACCTTCACCGTGCCCGCCGACTGGAACGGCCGCGAGGTCTACATCGAATTCGACGGCGTAGACTCATTCTTCTACCTCTGGATCAACGGCAAATATGTGGGCTTCAGCAAAAACTCACGCAATGCCGCCCGCTTTGACATCTCCCCCTATCTCAACAAGGATGGCGAAAACACCCTCGCCGTGGAGGTTTACCGCAGTAGCGACGGCTCATTCCTCGAAGCTCAGGACATGTTCCGCCTGCCCGGCATCTTCCGCACCGTGCGCCTCTACAGCACCCCCATGCTCCAGGTTGCCGACATCGTGGCAGTGCCCACCATCGACTTCAACGGCACCGGTAACGCCGACCTCAAGATAGACCTCGACCTCCGCAACCTCGGCAAGAAGGAGATGAAAAATCTCAGCGTGGTCTATAACCTCTATCCCTGCGAGCTCTACAGCGACAAGACCCTTCCATCAGTGGCCACAGCCACCGTTGCCGTTGACCAAATCGGCAAGGAGGGCGCCCTGAAATCGCTCACCACCAATCTCACCGTCAGCGAACCCCGTCTCTGGAGCGCCGAAAAGCCCTGGAGATATGTACTCGTGGCCGAGGTCAAGGATAAGAAAGGCAATGTCATCGAAACCGTATCGACCTACACAGGTCTGCGCCAGGTGGAGATTCGCGACACCAAAGCCGAAGACGACAGCTTCGGTCTCGCCGGCAGATATTACTATATCAACAATCAACCTGTGAAGCTCCGCGGCGTGAACCGTCATGAAACAATGCCCGACCGCGGCCATGCCGTTACCCGCGAGAACATGGAGAAAGAAATCATGCTCATGAAGCGCGGCAACATCAACCATGTGCGCAACTCCCACTATCCCGACGATCCCTACTGGTATTATCTCTGCGACAAATATGGCATTTATCTTGAAGATGAAGCCAATATCGAAAGCCATGAATACTACTACGGCAAGGCTTCGCTCTCTCACCCCATAGAGTGGCGACCCGCCCATATAGCCAGAGAAATGGAGCTTGTTCACAGCCGTGTCAATTCGCCCGCAGTGGTGATCTGGAGTCTCGGCAACGAGGCCGGTCCCGGCGAAAACTTCGTGGCAGGTTATGAGGCAATCAAAGCCTTCGACACCTCGCGTCCCGTGCAATATGAGCGCAACAACCGCATTGTCGACATGGGTTCCAACCAGTATCCCAGCGTGGGTCTCACACAGGAAATCGCCTCAGGCAAATATAACTATGTATATCCGTTCCACATCTCGGAATATGCCCACTCGATGGGTAACGCCGTGGGCGATCTCAAACCTATCTGGGACGCTGTCGAAAGCACCAACTTTATCTGTGGCGGCGCTATCTGGGACTGGGTTGACCAGAGCCTCTATAACTACGACCCCGCTACCGGTGAGAAATATCTCGCTTATGGCGGCGACTTCGGCGACTTCCCCAACGACGGCCAGTTTGTGATGAACGGCATCATGTTCGGCGACCTCGAGCCCAAGCCTGCCTACTATGAAGTGAAGAAGGTTTATCAGCCTGTTGAAATCACTCCGCTCGACATGGCCGCCGGCAAGATCGAAATCTTCAACAAAAACTATTTCGAGCCCCTTGAGGACTACTACTTCTCATGGAGCCTGAAGGAGAACGGCGTGGAGGTGCAGCACGGTGACGCCCTCATCGGCCCCCGCATGGTGCTCGGCCCCCGTCAGAAACTCACTTACACCATTCCCTACAACCTCGAAGGCCTCACCGGCGAACTCTATGTAACCATCAACGTTTGCCTCGCCGAAGATATGCCGTGGGCCGAGAAAGGTTATGTGCAGATGTCAGAGCAGCTCCCCGTCAGCGAAGGCACCAAACCCTCGATGGCCTCTGTAGCAGCCACCACCACAAATACTCTCACCATGAGCCTCGCCGACGGCAAGAGCGTCAAGCAAGTTAAGGAACTCAACTCGCCCGTCACCGTCGAAGGCACCGGATTTAAGGTAGTGTTCGACCCCGCCACCGGCACCATCTCCGACCTCGAATATAACGGTCAGAAGATGTTTACCGAAAATGGTGGTCCCCGCCTCGACGCCTATCGCGCCTTTGTCAACAACGACAACTGGATCTACAACAAGTGGTATTCAAACGGTCTCCACAACCTCAAGCACACCGTGCTCCGCGCCGACGCTTATGTTAACGAGCGTGGCGAAGCTGTGGTTATGTTCACCGTTCGCAGCCAGGCTCCTAACGCCGCTCATGTCACCGGCGCTCCCTCGGTGGGCAAGCACACCATCATCGAAGACACCGACAAGCCTTTCGGCGAAGAGGACTTTGCCTTCACCACCAATCAGATCTGGACAGTCTATCCCGACGGCTCCGTTGAGCTTCAGGCCGCTGTTTCGTCAAACAATGACCGCGTTATCCTTCCCCGCCTCGGCTATCTTATGGAGGTGCCCGAAAGCTACTCTACCTTCACCTACTATGGCCGCGGCCCGATCGAAAACTACAACGACCGCAAGATTGGTCAGGACCTCGGTGTCTACACTTCGAGCGTAGCCGACCAGTTTGTAAACTATCCCAAGCCTCAGAACATGGCCAACCATGAGGATGTGCGCTGGGCTTCTCTCACCAATGCTCAGGGCGCAGGCTTCGTTGCCGCCGGCAACCAGCCTATGAGCGTAACCGCGCTTCCTTACTCGGAGAACGACCTCCTCACCGCTCCCCACCCCTATCAGCTTCCCAAGCCGGGTGCAACACGTCTGCACCTTGACTTCGGCGACACCGGTCTCGGTGGCACCTCATGCGGTCAGGCTCCTCCCTCGGCCGAAAACACCATCAAAGCCTCAGCCCACCACTTCGGATTTGTGATCCGTCCCGTTGAAGGCTCGATGACTCCCGCCGCTCAGGGATTGGTTACCCCCTCGGGCACCAAACCTATCAACATGTCGCGCGACGCTATCACCGGTCTCGTTACTCTCATCTGCCCTGACTCGATCGACATCGTCTATAAGGTCAACGCCGCCCGCAAGGCCGTGCCCTACACCGAGCCGATTCCTCTCAAGGAGGGTGGTTATATCGTGGCCTTCGACAAGAATAACCCCCGCGTGATGGTCAGCGGCGATTTCGCCCGCATCGAGAGTGTGCCCATCTCCCTTAAGTTTGCCAGCTCTGTAGAGCCCTGGAATGATGCCGAAAATGCCGTTGACGGCGATCCCGACACCTTCTGGCACACCATGTATTCAGTAACCATGGCTTCTTATCCCCACACTATCGACCTCGACACCCACGAAGTTCAGAACATCAAGGGCATAACCTACCTGCCCCGTCAGAATGGCGACAACGGTGACTTCAAGGACTATGAGGTATATGTGAGCGAAGATGGCGAAAACTGGGGCGACCCCGTGGCCAAAGGCACCTTCGCCAAGAATAAAGACAAGAAGAAAGTAATGTTTGAGGCTCCCGTCAAGGGTCGCTACGTGCGCCTGCGCGCCCTTAGCTCGCAGAACGGTCTCGACTATGGCGCTGCTGCCGAAATCGAAGTTCTTGCCGAATAATATTCCCTGAATAATCTAAACTGAAAAGCCGGCTGCTGAACTCACTCAGCAGCCGGCTTTTCAAATAATATTTTATAGGACTTATAAGATTTATAAGATTTATAAGATTTATAAGACTGATAAGAGGTTATTTTCTAAGAGCCTCGGCCATTGCCTGAGCGGCTTTGCGGCCGTCGCCCATGGCGAGAATCACTGTGGCGCCGCCTCTAACTATATCACCGCCGGCATATAGGCCTTCGATCGACGACTGGAGAGTAGAGTCGTTGACCACGATAGTGTGGCGCGGCGACATTTCGAGCTGCGGAAGCGACTCGGGCACGAGGGGATTGGGCGACACGCCCACGCTCACGATAACCATGTCGACCTCAACCTCGGTGATGTCGCCCTCTATGGCCACCGGGCTGCGGCGACCGGAGCTGTCAGGCTCGCCAAGCTCCATGCGCTGCAGACGCATGGCTCTCACGCGACCGTTTTCATCAGCGAGATATTCCACAGGGTTGTGGAGGGTGAGAAACTCTATACCCTCCTCTTTGGCATGTCTCACCTCCTCGACGCGCGCCGGCATTTCGGCCTCCGAGCGGCGATAAACGATGTAGACCTTTTCGGCACCCATGCGGCGGGCGGTGCGCGCCGAGTCCATGGCGGTGTTGCCTCCGCCTATAATGGCGGCGCAGCGGCTCTTGATTACCGGGGTGTCATAGCCGGGGCGACCGGCGCCCATGAGGTTGATGCGGGTGAGATATTCGTTGCTGCTCATCACTCCGATGTAGTTTTCGCCCGGAATACCCATAAATCTCGGCAAACCGGCACCCGAAGCGATGAATATGCCTTTATAACCGCGGGCAAGGAGGTCATCGCGGGTGAGAGTCTTGCCGATCACGGTGTCGGCTACAAACTCTACCCCGAGGTCGCGCAGCGATTTGATTTCGCGGTCAACCACTGAGTTGGGGAGTCGGAATTCCGGAATGCCGTATTTCAGCACGCCGCCTATGGCGTGGAGCGCCTCAAACACCGTTACCTCAAATCCCTTGGAAGCCATTTCGCCGGCAAACGACAGTCCGGCGGGGCCGCTGCCACACACCGCTATCTTTATGCCGTTTGACTCGGGGCGATGGCCGAGCGAAGAGTTGTTTTCGGCGGCGGTGTCGGCGGCATAGCGTTCAAGATAACCAATAGCCACCGGCGGTTTTTTCATGCGGTTGTAGATGCACTTGCTTTCACACTGCCTCTCCTGGGGGCACACGCGGCCGCACACGGCGGGGAGGGCGGAGGTGTGGCGCAACACTTCGGCTGCCTCGACAATGTTTCCGCGCTCGATGTTTTTGATAAATCCGGGTATGTTGATGCTCACCGGGCAACCTGTCACACACGAAGGCTCCGGGCAGTCGAGACAGCGGGTGGCCTCGACCACTGCCTGCTCGGGCAGCAATCCGCAGTTCACCTCCTCAAAGTTCTTCACGCGGTAGTCGGGATCGAGATGAGGCATTTCAACCCTCGGAATAGCTGTGCGCTCACGCGCCGGCATGGCGTCGCGAAGTTCCTGCCGCCATTTGGCGTCGCGGGGAGCCAGGCCCCTTTGATTGGGATTGTTATCTTCCATAAAGCTCATTGTTTTTTGGGTTGATCATAGGAGCGGAGTCTCATCATCATCTCGTCGAAATCCACCTCGTGGGCGTCAAATTCGGGTCCGTCGACACACACAAACCGTGTTTTGCCTCCGACTGTCACGCGACAGGCGCCGCACATGCCGGTGCCGTCGACCATAATGGTGTTGAGCGAGCAGAGCGTCGGCACATTATATTTCTTGGTGAGCAGGGCTACAAACTTCATCATCACGGCAGGGCCGATGGTCACAACCTGATTGACCTCCTCGCGCTTCAATATCATTTCAACGCCGTCGGTCACGAGACCTTTGTGACCCTCCGAGCCGTCGTCGGTCATTATCACCAGCTCGTCGCTATATTCGGCCACCTGCTCCCTGAGGATTATCAGGTCGGAAGTGCGCGCGGCCAGCACGCTCACAACCTTGTTGCCCGCCTGCTTGAGAGCCTTGATGATAGGCAGAAGGGGAGCAACGCCCACGCCTCCGCCACAGCACACCACTGTGCCGACCTTGTCGATATGGGTGGCCTTTCCGAGCGGACCCACCACGTCGGTAAAAAAGTCACCGGCCTCCAGATTGTTGATGTCGGTGGTTGACTTGCCTATGCTTTGCACCACGAGCATTATCGTGCCCCGTTCCACATCGGCGTCAGCAATGGTGAGGGGTATTCTTTCGCCCCCCTCCTGAGTGCGCACGATCACAAAGTGACCCGGCTTGCGCGCCCTCGCTATGTCGGGAGCCTCGACAATAAATTTCACCACCTTAGGCGAAAAATATTGTTTTTCTATGATTTTGTAGTTCATCTTTACTGAATTGATTTTCAAACATCACGCCTTTCCCTCAGGGTCAAGGCTCACAAAGTTACCGCTTTTATTCCTATCCCACAAATTCTGCCACAATTCCACCGCGCAAAATCCTTAGCGAAGCTTCCGTCATGGAGCGGGGGCGTTTGTAGCCATGGCGGCGCCATGGCCGTACTTTTCGGATGTTGAAATATTTATAAATAATTAAAAATCAGCGAATTGTAGGGGTGCGATATATCGCGCCCGCCCCCCGCGCAGTCCATCCCCTCAAATCCCCCGCGCAGCCATGCGGAGGGCCATCCGGAGGCGGGCGCGACATGTCGCCGCCCCTACCGGTGGGGATAACTTATTGATTTGTCCGGGCGGCGTCATGGCGCATTATCGGGGCGCGCGGGGAAAAAATTTGCGGGAAAGGGAGGAATTTTTTTGGAGGTGTGGCTTTTTTTATTACCTTTGTGGCATGTTAAACAACTAACATAATCAACTGTAATTTTGAAGAAAAAGTAAACCCTTAGAAAGATTTATATGGCTTCATAATCAGGGAAACTCAAGAGTGAGTAACTGGGTAAATGAGCAATTGAACGTTTCGACAGGAATTCTTTATTATAGTAATTATATTTTTAACCAAAATCTTTTATTCACAAAATTTTATGAAAATGAGAAGTATTATTAAAAGTGTACTTCCTGTGATTGCCTTGTTGATGTTGGGGCAAGCGGGAAATTGCTTTGCGAATGAAGTAAAAGTGGGCAAAGCGCATGTTACAGTTAATCTGAGCGGGGATATGCCGGTCGACTCTAATAGAATAGTGTATGCTGCTTGGAATCGCATCTTTATACAAACAGGTAGAATTTGTGAGACAAAACCGGTGATAAATTCCGATCGCACGAAGTTTGAATTCGATATTCCATTACAGACCGAAAATGGATATGCATTGATAAAGGTGACCGATGAATCGCAATGGGCTCGTGCCTATGCGTTCTTGAATGTCAGCGATGGAGATACCCTTACACTTGACTGTATATATGATCATAAGGATTATGTGAGTGTTATCCCGTCAAGCCGTGAGGGTATGGAAAAATATCCTATGACGGTTTCATTGGGTAATCCAACTTGCTATTTTCTTGAGCAGATAAAGCTTAATTTTAATGTAGGGGATTATAAACCCGACAGGAAGCCTCTTGACGCTGAAAAAATTTATGCTGCCGGCGATAAGGCCTGGGAGGAAACTCTAAAGCAACTATATGCTTTCTATGGCCGGATTATCAACGATCCCGGACATAAATTTCTGTTAAAGGAAGAAGATAGAGAGGCATTTAAAAACAAGCTGAAAAACTATATTTTCGCGGAATATTTTTTGGATTATAATGAGACCCGCGAGAGATGGGCGCCCGGTGGTAATCGCGAGCTTCCCCCGCTGGAATATTATTCCAATATTCTTAATGATATAGATTTTGACAGCGTGCTTGATTACTATCCTTGTGAAACCCCAAACCATCTTCTTGGTCGGATAATCAAGAATGTGCCTGTAGGTATAGAGCCTATTGGCGATACCCCGGTGGCTGAGTGGAAAGCGCAGACTAAAGGGAAGTTAAGTGCTGTGATGGATAATGTGCCTGACCAACTGCTCGACCTGCTTTCGGCAGCGTCATATTTCATTCAGATTGATGAGGCTCACACTCCTCTGACCAATAAGCAACTGAAAAACATCTCGGAGGGCTATTCAAACGACCTCGGCAAGGTAATTATCGACACCGACAATTGGTACAAGAGCGGTGAGTATAACAAAGCCGGAGAGTGGTTCTATTAAAATTTTAGCAAACGTGTGACGGGTGAATTTGATTTTTATGTAATTTTGTGTTGAGATTTGATATTCAGGTTCAATAATAATTTGAAGGTCAAATTTATGGAATTTGATAGATAAATTTAATACAAAACTACATGAAAACACTTTCACTCGTTGCCGTTTTACTCCTCGCGGCGGGAGGCTTTAATGCCGGGGCACGCACCCTCGCTACTCAAAACACTGCCGACGCCACTATTCTTCACGCGTGGTCGTGGAGCTTTGACACCATAGCCGCCAACATGGCCGACATCGCCGCTGCCGGATATGACTTCGTGCAGACCTCGCCCGCCAATACCTGCTATGTGGGTGAGAACGGGGGCAAGGCGCTTTTCTCGCAGCCGGGCGATGAGGAGACAGGCAAATGGTATTATTATTATCAGCCTATCGACTGGAAGATAGGCAACTATCTGTTGGGCGACCGCAACAGTTTTAAGGCGATGTGTGACTCGGCGCGCGCCTACGGGGTGAAGGTGATAGTAGATGTGTTGCCCAACCACACCGCCATCGACCGCTCGGCGGTGACCCCCGACCTGATCGCCGCCGCAGGTGGCAGCGACAGGCTCTATCACGCCAACGGCCTCACCCCCATAACTCAATGGAACGACCGAATGGAGTGTACCACCGGCGAAATGGGCGGCCTGCCCGACGTAAATACCGAGAATCCCGATTTTCAATACTACTACATGCAGTATGTCAACGATCTGATCAACCTCGGCGCGCGAGGATTCAGATATGACACCGCCAAGCATATAGGATTGCCGAGCGACCCGCTCGACCCCGCCGTCGAGGCTGCCGGCCTGACCAACAATTTCTGGCCGGTGGCTACCGGTATGGAAGCCGTAAAGGGATTGTCGCTGCTGATGCCCGACAGCATTTTTATCTATGGCGAGGTGCTTCAGGACAAGAATGTCAAGGAACTCGAATATTCAGAATATGTCGACCTCACCGCTTCGGCCTATGGCCACGCCCTGCGCACCGCCCTTGAAGCCGGAAGCTATCTTGCCGACGACCTCGACTCATGGCATCACCCCGTGTCGCCCAAGCGCCTCGTGACATGGGTGGAGAGCCACGACACCTATTGCAACGAACATGAATCGGCCGGCCTCACCGACGAGCAGATAAGAATGGGATGGGTGTTTCTCGCAGCGCGCAACGGCGGCAACCCTCTGTTTTTCAGCCGTCCCGCCGGGAGCACCCGCGAAAATGTGTGGGGCAACAACCTCGTTGGCCCCAAGGGTAACGACGAGTTCCGTCACCCCGAGGTGGTGGCTGCCAACAAGTTCCGCCACGAGATGGCCGGACTGCCCGAGACCGTTGTGACCAACAAGGGTGGACAGGTGGTTGAAGTTGTCCGCGGCGATAAAGGCGTGGCGCTGATCAACATGTCAGCCAAGCAGCAGAAATTCACCCTCCCCACCACTCTCGCCGCCGGCGAATATATCGACAAGGTTTACGGCAACAGCTTTAAGGTGGCTGACGGAAAAATCTCCGGCACTATCGCGCCGCTCACCTCGGCTCTTATCTATTGATCGGGAAGCGGAGAGATGGATAGATTTGAAGTAACCATACTCGGGTGTGGCTCGGCCAAACCCACCACGATTCACTACCCCTCGTGTCAGGTGGTGAATTTCAGGGAGCGCCTGTTTATGATCGACTGCGGCGAGGGGGCGCAGGTTCAGCTGCTGCGCTATAAGTTTAACGTAAACCGTCTCACAGACATCATGATTTCACACATGCACGGCGACCATGTGCTCGGGTTGCCGGGGCTTGTGTCGACCCTCGACCTCACCAACCGCGACCCGAAGAATACGCTGAGGGTGCATGTGCCGTCGTCGGGGGTGAAAATCGTCACCGAGGTGCTCGATTTTTTCACCAAATACAAGCACTTTGAGGTGAAGATTCTTCCGCTCGTGCCTGGCAACAACACCATTTTTGAGAGCGACAATCTCAGGATTGAGAGTTTTCCGCTCTATCACGGAGTGGAGTGTTACGGCTTTAAGTTTATCGAAGGGCCGAGGCCGCGCAAGCTCATCGGCGAAATGGCCGAGTTTCACGGTGTGCCCTACTATCTTCGCCCCGCCATCAAGGAGGGGGCCGACTTTGTGAAGCCCGACGGCACGGTGATAGCCAATTCACTACTCACCACCGAGGGCTCACCCTCGGCAAGCTACGCCTATTGCAGCGACACGCGCTTTGACCCGCGCGTTGTCTCGGCCGTGAGGGGTATCGACACGGTTTATCACGAGGCGACCTATCTTGACGATTGCCGCACCCAGGCGCATGAGCGCGGCCACTCCACGGCGCTCCAGGCGGCTACCGTGGCCCGCGATGCTCAGGCCGGTCGGCTCGTCATAGGCCATTACTCCCAGCGCTATAAAGACCCGCAGCCCCTGCTTGACGAGGCAAGGTCGGTGTTTGCCGACACAATTGCCGCCAACGAGGGGCTGACGATCGATCTGCGCTCGCGGTGAGATTAGCGGGACAGATTGTTGAGCGAGATATAGGGGGTGTTGTCGGTGGTTATCGAGCGGGGGTTGTCATAGCCGGCAGCCTTGGCGCTATCAAGAAACTTTTGGGATTTGGCTTTGTCGCCCCGCTGCGCGTAATAGCAGGCGGCGATATATGAGGCCATGCCGTCAGAGTCGTTGCCGTGGAGGGTGATGCCTCCAATCCAGCCGTCGGCCTGTTGCTCCTGATTTAGGGCGAGGAGGGCGAAACCGCGCAGCGATGAGGGGTCGGTGGGGGAGCTTTCGAGTTCGAGCAGCTCGCGCAGAGCCGGCTCGGGGTTGGCCATCAGCGACGCCTTGATGAAATAAGCTTCCGGAATGTTGGGGTTGGTGAGTATCGCCTCGGAGATGGCGGCGAGAGCGCCCTGCTTGTCGCCGAGGGAAGTCAGCGCCCTTGAGCGCGAAATCATTGCATCGGCCATGTCGGGCGAGAGGCGCAGGGCTTTGTCAGCCTCAACTACGGCGCTGTCGGCCATGTTGAGGTCGAGCATGGCTTGTGACATGGTGTTGTGCCAGGTGGCGTCGCGATAGCGGGGCGATGCCTCCATGAGCAGTTTTTTGGCATCGGCGGGGCGGTTGAGGGCAATGAGCGACTCGGCGATGGTCTGGTTGAGCGCGCCGCCGGCAAAGGGACCCGAGTTGTTGATATGGTCGAAGTCGCGGAGAGCCTCGGTGTGGCGGTTGTGGGCCTGTGAGAGAGCGCCGCGGAAGTAGTATAACATTCCGGCTGTCGGGGCTTTCTGAATAGCCTGGTCAAAGGCTTGCTTTACCTCGGGGAAGTCTTCGCGCGAGAGGCTTTCGAGCTTGTGGAGGGCGTTGCCCGACTCGGCGTCGCCGGTAGCGAGCGCATTGATATATTGGGCTATCGCTTCGTTTTTGCGCCCCAATATCTCGAGCACCTCGGCGTGGCCGATATAGGTGGCCGAGGCGTTGGGGAGCAGTCCGTAGGCTTGATTGATATAGGAGTGGGCGGTTTCGCTGTCGTTTTGGAGAGCGGAGAGCTTGGCGAGGCCGAAGAAGGGGGCTATGCTGCGGGGTGTGAGCTTGCGCAGACGCATGAAGTCGGCGCGGGCAGCGTCATAGTTGCCCATCGTGGTCTGGAGCTTGGCGCGGCTGTTGATCACCGAAGGCACTTCGGGAAAGAGCTCCACCGCCTCGTTGAGCCGGGTCAGGGCGTTGGCATAGTCAAACTGCTGCTCCTCGATATCGGCGAGGCGGGTGAGAATCTCAAACCTCAGAGGCTTGTCGCCCTTGTTGCTGAGGTTGAGAGCCGAGCGGAGATCGTCGGCCGCCGGTATCAGCAGCCCGCGCGACAGATATTCGGTAGCGCGCGAGAGATAGAGGTCGGCGCTCTGAGGCTTGGCGGCGATCATCTCGGTATAGGTGGCGATGATGTCGTCGGAAATATCGGCCTGAGTCTGGGCTGAGGCAGCGAAGGGGAGGGCGCAGAGCCCCATCAGGGCTATCAGATGAGAGAGGTGACGCATTTGCGGAGGCTTGAGAGATTTGACAGCAGTTTGGGCAGGAGGGAGAGCGGAAGCATGTTGGCGCCGTCGCTCTTGGCTTTGGCGGGTGCGGGATGGGTTTCGAGGAAAATGCCGTCGCTGCCGGTGGCGATGGCGGCGCGGGCTATGGTCTCGATAAGCTCTGGTCGTCCGCCGGTCACTCCCGCTGCCTGGTTGGGTTGCTGGAGCGAGTGGGTGATGTCGACAATCACCGGAGCATACTGACGCATCACGGGCACTCCGCGAAAATCAACCACCAGGTCCTGGTAGCCGAAGGTGGTGCCGCGCTCGGTGAGTGCAACGTCATCGGCGCCGCCCTGTCTCACCTTGTCGACGGCAAACTGCATCGACTCGGGCGAGAGAAACTGCCCTTTCTTGATGTTTACTGCGCGGCCTGTAGCGGCGGCTGCCGTGAGCAGATCGGTCTGGCGGCAGAGAAAAGCGGGTATCTGAAGCACGTCGACATATTCGGCTGCCATAGCGGCTTCGTCGGGCAGATGAATGTCGGTCACCACCGGCACGCCGAACTCCTCCTTCACCTTGCGGAGAATCTTCAGGGCCTTCTCGTCGCCGATGCCGGTAAATGAGTCGAGACGAGAGCGGTTGGCCTTGCGGTAGGAGCCTTTGAAGATGAATTTGATTTCAAGCTCTGTGGTGACGCGCAAAATGGTTTCGGCAATGTCGAGAGCCATTTTTTCGCCTTCAATCACACAGGGGCCTGCGAGGAGGAAGAAGTTTTCTTTGGTGGGGGTAAGTATCTTGGTGTCGAATTTAGGGGGAGTCATAGGTCGGAAGAATTAGCTTGGTCAAGAATATGAAATGTGTCGGCGGCGACTATCGCGGCGGTCTCGGTGCGGAGCCGGCAGGGGCCGAGCGACACCGGGAGCCACCCTTTCTGCAATGCGGGTGCTATTTCGTCGGGGTCGAAATCGCCTTCGGGGCCGATGAGTATGATGGAATCTTTGCCCGGCTGATAGGAGGTTGCGAGCAACCGGCGCGGCAGGTCTTTGTGACAATAGGCCATGAAGCGGTTATATGAGCCGAAGTCGTCGATCACTTTGGGGAGAGGAGTCATAGGGCTGATGACCGGCAGCACTCCCTTGAGCGACTGTTTCATTGCCGAGACAGCGATTTTTTCGAGGCGCTCGGTTTTGATTTCGCGGCGTTCGGAGTGGCGGCAAAGCAGCGGAATGATGCGGTTGACGCCTATCTCGGTGAGTTTCTCGACCATCCACTCCATTCGGTCGAGGTGTTTGGTGGGAGCGACGCCCACCACAATCTGCTGAGGCCACGGCAGCGGCATGGGGGTGGAGGAGAGTATTTCCACACGGGTTTTCTTACGGTCGGCGGCGGTGATGCGGCAGAGGTAGGCGTTGCCGAGGCCGTCGATCACCTGAATCTCGTCACCCTCGGTGAGCCTCAACACCCTCACGGCATGGGCTGAGTCGCTCTCGGGCAGCGAGAGGGTCTCGGTGATGTCGGGCGCATGAAACTGTATCATGACTCTTAGCGGGATTAAAATGCGGTTTCGCCGGCAGCTTCGGCCTCAGCCTTGGCTATGGCCTTGTTTTTGGGCTTGGCGCCGTTGTCGCGGAATATGAGCCAGAACAATATCATCACTGCGGCGGCATAGGCGGCGAAAATTATCCATGAGGTGTGCCAGCCCTCGATCTGGAGCTCGGGGGTGGTGCGGTCATACACATAGTAGTTCACCACCTGGCCGGCGGCGAGGGTGCCGATGGTGGCGCCGATACCGTTGGTCATGAGCATGAAGAGACCCTGGGCGCTGCTGCGCTGGTCGGGCGAGGTCTGCTGGTCGACATAGAGCGAGCCGGAGATATTGAAGAAGTCGAAGGCCACGCCATATACAATCATCGAGAGGATAAACAGCCACACTCCCGAGCCGGGGTTGCCGAGGCCGAAGAATCCGAATCTCAATACCCAGCCGAGCATGGCGATGAGCATTACCCCCTTGATGCCAAACCTCTTGAGGCAGAAAGGAATCAGGAGAATACAGAGGGTTTCGCTTATCTGCGACAGCGAGATGAGGGCGGTGGCATTCTGAGCGCCCCATGTCGAGGCATATTCCGACACGCTCTCAAAGGCCTGGATAAAGGTGGTGCCATAGCTGTTGGTGATCTGGAGCGACACTCCGAGCAGCATCGAGAAGATAAAGAATATTGCCATTTGTTTCTGCTTGAAGAGGGCGAAAGCTCTCAGACCGAAGGCGTCGACCATCGAGGTTGAAGCACATTTGTTGGTGGGGCAGCCGGGCATCGTGAGGGCATAGGCGGCAAGGATGATGCTGAAAATGCCTGATGAAAGGAGCTGCCAGCAGGTTTTCTGCATCGAGATGCCGTCGATGGGGAGGAAGTTGGTGAGCAACATCGAGGCGATGAAGCCCACGGTGCCGAACACGCGTATAGGGGGAAAGTTCTTAACCGTGTCGAGGCCCTGGCCGGTGAGGGCTGAATAGGCCACTGAGTTGGCAAGGCCTATGGTGGGCATAAAGAAAGCCACCGACACCGTATAGAGGGTGAACAACGGGCCAAACTCCACATTGCCTCCGGTGGAGTTGCAGTAGAGGGCGGCGGCGCCCATAAAGAGGCCGGCTATCAGCTGGCAGAGCGAAAGCATTTTCTGAGCGGGAATCCAGCGGTCGGCCACGATACCCACGATTGCAGGCATGAAGATCGACACTATTCCCTGAACGGTATAGAACCAATAAATCTTGTCACCGAGACCTGAGCCGGCGAGATAGATTCCGAGAGAGGTGAGATAGGCGCCCCATACGGCAAACTCGAGAAAGTTCATCGCGGCGAGCTTGATTTTTATGGCATTTTTGCTATGCATGACTGGTTGATGAGGTGAAACGTGATAGATATTGATTGGTTATGGGTGTTATTGCTGATTGTCGGCATCGGGATTGCGCTTGCGCTTGATGATGGCGCTTATGCGCGAGGCTTCCTCATATTGCTCGTTGTCGATAAGCTCCTTGAGAGTGCGCTCAAGCTCCTCTACCGTCATATTTTCGGGCTTGGGCTCGGGCAGGGGAGCGGAGTCGTCGGTCTCGCCGGCAAAGGGGTCCTGAGGAGTTGACTCGGCGGGGGTGTCGGCCTGAGGATCGGGCACCTGTTCGAGCATGAAGCCGGTTTCTTCGACTATCTCGCGGGTGGTGAAGATAGGGGCGCCGGTGCGCATGGCTATCGCGATGGCATCGGAGGTGCGCGAGTCGATCATTACCTCGCTCTTGCCGTCGCTGAAGGTGAGCTCTGACGAAAACACTCCGTCTTCAAACTTATAGATAAACACCTCCTTGAGCCTCACGCCGAAAGCATGGGCGAAGCTCACGAAAAGGTCGTGGGTGAGGGGGCGGGGAGTCACCACATTTTCCATGCGCATGGCTATCGACTGGGCTTCGGCGGCTCCGATCACCACCGGAATATGATAGGGGCCGTCGGCTTGTTTGAGGATAAGGGCGTAGGCTCCCGATTTGATTTCCTTGTAGGAAATACCTAAAACTATCAGTTTAACTCTTTGATTAGACATTTCTTAAGGGGGGTGGCGGGAGAGATTATATGATTAAGGAAGAAGAGTTGACCGCGGGGGTCGAGCCGGGGTGGGGCAGGGTGATGATGCCGCTGCCGAGGCATATGCGGTTGTCGGGAGTATAGACCACGGCAAACTGTCCGGGCGCTATGCCCTGCACCTTCTCGCCGCTCTCGATTATATAGCGGCCCGGTTTCACCCTCGTGAGGCGGCCGGGAAGGAAAGCGGGGGTATGGCGGTTTTTAAACGATATTTCCACCGAGTCGCAGGTGTCGGGCCACGGGTCGCGGGTAATCCAGTGCATCTCTTCGAGGGTGAGGGTGCGGCCATATTGCAGGTCGGTGTCATAGCCGCCGGCCACAAACACCGTGTTGGTGTCGATATCTTTGCCGATCACATACCACGGGCCGCCGCTCAGACCGAGGCCCTTGCGCTGGCCGATGGTGTGAAACCAATATCCTTTGTGTTTGCCGAGTATCTTGCCGGTGGCCACGTCGACGATCGCCCCCTCCTTCACTCCAAGGTGGCGGGCTATGAAGTCGTTATAGTTGATGTTGCCCAAGAAGCATATTCCCTGACTGTCGCGGCGGTAGGCGTTGGGCATCGAGGTCTCTATAGCTATCTCCCTCACGCGGCTCTTGGGCATGTCGCCGATGGGGAAGAGCACATGGCTGAGCTGCGCGTAGGAGATGCGGGCAAGAAAGTCGGTCTGGTCCTTCACGGGGTCGACGGCAGTGCCGAGCCACACCGTTCCGTCGGGGTCGGTGACGGTGGTGGCATAGTGGCCGGTGGCCGTTTTGTCAAACTCATGTCCCCAGCGCTGCTCAAAGAAGCCGAACTTTATCATGCGGTTGCACATAATATCGGGATTGGGGGTGAGACCCGCCCTGACGGTGCGCAAGGCATATTCCATCACGTTGTCCCAATATTCCTCATGGAGCGACACTACTTCAAAGGGGAGATGATAGCGGTTGGCTATGAAGCGGCACATCTCGATATCCTCCTCGGCCGAGCAGTCGCCCTCGTCGGTGTCGAGACCTATGCGTATGTAAAACAGGTGGAGCTCATGACCCTGCTCCAGCAGCTGATGAACGGTGACGGCGCTGTCGACACCTCCTGAAATCAATACGGCGATTTTCATTAAACCTCCTCAAGAGCCTCCTCCTCGTTGTGGCCTCTGACCTTGATTATATAGAGCGAGATGAAATAGTCGAGCGAGATTTTGCCCGGGCCCGCCAGCAGCATAAACAGATATATGCCGATAAACATTATCGGGAGATAGCCGGGCTGGGTGGCGTCGATATAATAGAAAGGTGTGCGGGGCAGAAGGTCGTGGGCTATGTAATATTCGGCAAACACCATCGTGATGATGGGGGGAATGGTCGACAGGCGGGTGAGAAATCCGATCATGATAAAGAGCGAGCATATCAGCTCGATGCATATCATCAGGATGAGGCATGTTTCCGAGTCAAGACCTATCACTGAGGGAAAATCGGTTTTCATCTGCTGGAAGTTGACGAGATGACGTATGCCGAACTGCATGAACATTATGCCGACAAACAATCTCATGAACAGTCGGCCGAGGTTGGAGTAGGTATAGCCGGTGGTGCGCAGATAGATATTGGCTATCAGGTCGGAAAGTTTTTTCATTTTCAGAGCGAGTTGATGAAGTTGACAAGAGCGTCGATGGTCACGTTTTTGGCCGCAATGCGGTGTTGGTCGTCGATGATGTAGAACGACGGGATAGCTCTGATGTCATAGAGATCATAGGCATCTGACGAGGCGGCCACGGTCCATGTCTTGGGATAGGCTTCCGCCTCCTTGCGCCAGAGGTCGGTGGCGTCGTCGGGAGTGATGGCCACAACCTTCAATACGCCGTTTTTGATGAGCTCGTTGGCCGTGGGGTTGGCGTTGAGACGGGCTCTGGCCATGCGGCAGTCGCTGCAGTCGGGGTCGTTGAAGTAGACCACGAGTATCTTGGCGGTGTCGTTGTCGAGATTGTTGCTCACACCTTCGCGGGTGACATAGGGGAGTGACGGCGCGGGGCTGCCGGGCTGATTGGTTGACAAAATGTCAGCTTGTCGGGCATAGCGCAGCTTGTTGGCTTTGGAGATTTTTTTGTTGTCGGCCACAGCCTTCACAAAGGGGAGATAAGCCTCGTCGCTTGCCAGCGAAGCGGTGTCGCTATACATGTAGTTTTCGGCAAGCTCGGCTATAAAGAGCAGGCCGTCAGGGTTTTTCTCAAGCTTTTTGAGCAGGTTGTCGATCGAGGCGAGGGTCTTTTCGCGGGGAGCATGGCGCATAAACACTACATAGTCGGCAAAGGCTGACTGGAAGCGCGCCTTGGATGACAGGGCGGTGTTGAAATCGCAGCGTTCCCAAAAGTGGTCAACGAGATAGCCCGTGCGGTCCTGAAGTGTGACAAGCTCTGACGGAATTTCCGGATAGGGAAACAGACGCTCGGAGTTTTGGGCGCGGGAAATGAGGGAGAAGATGCTTAAAAAGCTGATAATAAGGATAGTTTGAAGTTTCATAGCTGATTGGTTGAGGAGAGGATACGGCAATAGGTCAAGACCTCTGCCTTGATAATGAAATAAATGATGAGATTGGCATGGAATTTGCCACAACAAAGGTAGATAATTTAATTCAACTAATCAAATTCGGGGTGTTAAAAACTCTTTTTGAGAAAATGCAAACCTTATTGACGCCGCTGTTGTTAATAAGGTAAAACAACCGATTCTAAACTTATACAATCTAATATATGAACTTCAACAATTTCACAATCAAGTCGCAGGAAGCCATCCAGAAGGCTGTGGAAATCACCCGTTCAAACGGTCAGCAGGCCATCGAACCGGTGCATATCCTTAAAGGCGTCATTGAAGAAGGTGAGTCTTTAGCCAAATTTATCTTTCAGAAGGTTGGTGCCAATCTTCAGAATGTCATGACCCAGATCGACCGTGAGATTGCCACTCTGCCCAAAGTTTCGGGAGGTGAGCCTTATCTCGGCCGTGAGAGTAACGATGTGCTCCAGAAATCGCTCGATATAGCCAAGAAGCAGGGTGACGAATATGTCACTCTCGAAGCTTTGCTCATGGCTCTGTTTGAAATCAAATCTTCGGCATCGACCATACTGAAGGATTCGGGCCTTTCGGCCAACGAGCTTCAGAGCGCCGTGGCTGAATTGCGCAAAGGCAAGAAAGCCACCGACCAGAGCGCCGAAGAAACATATAACGCGCTCAGCAAGTATGCCATCAATCTTAATGAGCGCGCCCGCTCGGGCAAACTCGACCCGGTGATCGGTCGTGATGACGAGATTCGCCGCGTGTTGCAGATTCTCAGCCGACGCACCAAGAACAATCCTATGCTTATCGGTGAGCCGGGTACAGGTAAAACCGCCATCGCAGAGGGATTGGCTCAGCGAATCGTGCGCGGCGACGTGCCTGAAAACCTCCGCACCAAGCAGATCTTCTCGCTCGATATGGGCGCGCTGGTGGCCGGTGCGAAATATAAAGGTGAGTTTGAGGAACGACTCAAAGCCATTGTCAACGAGGTGACTCAGAGCGATGGCGAGATCATCCTCTTCATCGATGAGATTCACACCCTCGTGGGTGCCGGTAAAGGTGAGGGCGCCATGGACGCCGCCAACATCCTCAAGCCTGCTCTTGCCCGCGGTGAGCTGAGAAGCATCGGTGCCACCACCCTCGACGAATATCAGAAATATTTTGAAAAGGATAAGGCCCTTGAGCGCCGTTTCCAGAAAGTTATGGTCAATGAGCCTGATGAGGCTTCGGCCATCGCGATTCTCCGCGGCCTGAAGGAGCGTTATGAGAACCACCACAAGGTGCGCATCCGTGATGAGGCGATTATTGCAGCCGTAACTCTCTCCGAGCGTTACATCACCGACCGTTTCCTTCCTGATAAGGCTATCGACCTTGTCGACGAGGCAGCCTCAAAGCTTAAGCTCGAAATCGACTCGGTGCCTCAGGCTCTTGATGAGATTACCCGCCGAATTGCTCAGAAAGAAATCGAGCGCGAGGCCATCAAGCGCGAGGGCGACGAAGCCAAGGTGCGCGACATCGAAAAAGAGCTCGCCACCATGCGCGAGGAGGAAAAGGAATATTCCGCCAAGTGGAAAGCTGAGAGAGAGCTCATCAGCAAGATTCAGCAAAACAAGATCGACATCGAGCAGCTCAATTTCGAGGCTGAGCGTGCCGAGCGTGAAGGCGACTATGCCCGTGTGGCTGAGATTCGCTACAGCAAGGTGCAGCAGAAGCAGCAGGAAAACGAGACCATTCAGGAACAGCTCAAGATGATGCAGGGCGAAAAAGCCCTCATCAAGGAGGAAGTCGATGCCGAAGATATTGCCGACGTGGTGAGCCGCTGGACCGGTATTCCTGTCAACAAGATGGTGCAGAGCGAAAAAGAGAAACTGCTCCACCTTGAGGCAGAGCTCCACAACCGTGTCATCGGCCAGGAGGATGCCATCCGCGCCATTGCCGACGCCGTGCGCCGCAGCCGTGCCGGTCTTAACGACACCAA
>CAYLMR010000033.1:0-24591 GCA_964384885.1 uncultured Bacteroides sp. | reverse complement strand
TAGTTGAATGTCATGCGGGCGCCGCAGGTCTTCTCCATGATGTCGAGAATCTGCTCACGCACTCTGAGAGTGTAGAACAACATTGTGGTGGCACCGAGGTCCATGCAATATGTGCCGATAAAGAGGCAGTGGGAAGCTATGCGCGAAAGCTCGTCCATGAGCACGCGGATAACCTGGGCGCGGCGCGAAATCTCGATTCCGGCGGCCTCCTCGATGGTCATGCAGAGACAGTGGTGATAGGGGTGAGCCGAGAAATAGTCCAGACGGTCCATGAAGTGGAGAGTCTGGGGATAGGTGAGCTGCTCGCAGATCTTCTCGATGCCGCGATGGATATAACCCATATAAACATCAATCTTCTTGACAGTCTCGCCGTCGACAGCGGTGCGGAAACGGAGCACACCGTGAGTGGCGGGGTGCTGCGGGCCGATGTTCACCACAAATTCGTCGGGCTGGAAGATTCTGACCTCTTTTTTGTGGATCTTGCCTTTCTCATCCTCTTCCCAGGTGAATGTGAAGTCGGTCTGACGCTCGTTTTCGGTGGTAACGGGGTTGAGGTCGGGGTTGTTGTCATAATCCTTGCGATAGGGAAATCCCTTCCAGTCGATGTTGAGGAAAAGACGGCGCATGTCGGGATTATTGATAAACACGATGCCGAAGAAGTCAAACACCTCACGCTCGAAGATTCCGGCGATAGCCCAGAGATCGGCCACAGAGTGGATGAGGGGCTTAACGCGGTCGGTTGTCGAAACCTTGACTGAAATAAGGTTATGATTCTTGGTATTTTCGAGATAGTAGATACAACCGAGCGAATCAGCCCAGTCCATACCCACTATGGTTATGAGAAAGTCAAACGAAAGCTCGGGATCGTCGCGGAGAGTTTTCATCAGCTCATGCAACTGGGCGTCAGCGACGGTTACCATCGGAATGGTAGCATCCTCGAAAATTGCCTCGGGAAAAAGTCCGGCTATTTTTTGCTGCAAGTCAGCCATATATAATGATGGTTGTGATAATTCAGGTGGTGATACTAAGATTTATAAGACACTGTAAAAGGCGCGGAGGGATTAATCGTTTACACCTTCCACGGGGTGCTCTTCAAGAAATTTCTGTTGTTTTTCCTTGCGGTTTACGCCACCAAAAAATTTCTCTACTTTCATTTTGCGCGAAAGCTGCATGATGCTGTAGATCATGGCTTCGGGACGCGGAGGACAGCCGGGGAGATAAACGTCGACGGGAATGATCTTGTCAACGCCCATCACAACATGATAGCTCTTTTTGAAAGGACCGCCTGAAACGGCACATGCGCCGCTGGCAATCACATATTTGGGTTCGGCAAGCTGATCATAAAGACGTCTCACAACGGGAGCCATGCGATGAACGATAGTTCCGGCAACCATCATAAAGTCAGCCTGACGGGGCGATGATCGGGCAACTTCCCAACCAAAACGTGCCATATCATAGCGGGCTGCGCCGAGCGATACAAACTCGATGCCGCAGCAGCTGGTAGCAAAAGTGAGAGGCCAGATAGAATTACTGCGGCCCCAGTTGATGAGTTTGTCGAGCGATCCTACGATTACGTTTACGCCGTTTTCGTGAAGCTCGTTGACAAGCTTCTCTATATACTCGTTGTCTTTCCATGCCTCATAAGGCATGCTCTTGGTTGTTACTTCCATTCAAGCGCTCCTTTCCGCCAGGCGTAGCACAGACCCAGCACCAATATTGTGAAAAAGATAGCGATGCTGACGAGGCCGGCTCCGGCAAGCTCGCGCACACGCACGGCCCACGGGAAGAGGAACACACACTCAACATCAAACATAAGAAACAAGATGGCAAAGAGATAATAGCCCACCTTAAACTGCGCCATGCTTTCACCGCGCGTCGGAATGCCACACTCATAAGCTTCTCCCTTCTGGGGATTGTAGGACCGCGGGCTCAGGAGGCCGGCCATCCAGAGAGCCAACGCCACAAGGCCGATACCGGTCAATGCGGCGGTAACGGCAAGCGTGGAACTTGAAATCGCTAATGCTATCATAAGGTTAAGTTTCGATAATTTCGATTGGTTATAAACGAATTACGATCTCTCCGGCGTTGTCTCAACAGCCGAAAAGAATCAAAATCCGGGTTGCATTGCATGGTAATGCGGTGCAAAGTTAAAAATTATTTTGCTAAAAGATGTTAGAAGATGGATATTTTTTTAGCTTATTTTTTCATTTTCCGCTCACTTTTCCAAGGTCGGTTGACCGACGGTGACACAATCCTACTTCCCGCAACATAGAGGGCAAAAAACATATCTTCGCGAGGCGCCCCGCGAGATTTGGCTTATTAAAAATATTTAGCTAATTTTGCCGATTATGAGTGCTGAAAAAATACAGAAAACCAATGCCGCAAGGCTGCTCGACAAAGCCAAGATAGCCTATAAGCTCGTGGCTTATGAAGTTGACCCCAACAATCTTGCCGCCGACCATGTGGCCGAGGAGCTTGGCGAGGATATTCGTCAGGTGTTTAAAACCATTGTGTTACATGGCGACCGCAAGGGCTATCTGGTGTGTGTAGTGCCGGGCAATTGCGAAATCGATCTCAAAAAAGCGGCCAAAGCCGCCGGCGACAAAAAAGTGGAGCTTATAGCCATGAAAGAACTTCTGCCGCTCACAGGCTACATTCGCGGCGGCTGCTCTCCGATAGGAATGAAAAAGAGTTTTCCCACTTTCTTCCACTCCACTGCTCTTGACTTCCCCGTGATTTTTGTGAGCGCCGGCGAAAGGGGCAAGCAGATTGAAATCAATCCCGCCGACCTAATAAACTACACCCGCGCGACCGTCACCGACCTCGTGGCCGAAGATACAGCCGACGAGGAGAGTGAAGAATCATAACTTTCCGACCTTACTTTCCCAAACATGAGCAACAGTTTTGGCAATATATTCCGTCTCACCACCTTCGGTGAGAGTCACGGCGTAGCCATAGGTGGCATTGTCGACGGTATGCCGGCAGGTGTTGAAATCGACACCGACTTTATTCAGCATCAGCTCGACCGCCGCCGTCCCGGGCAAAGCGCCATAGTGACCTCGCGCAACGAGGCCGACCGGGTTGAGATACTTTCAGGAGTGATCAACGGTGTGTCGACCGGCACTCCGATAGCCTTTGAAGTGAGAAACACCAATCAGCGGTCGAACGACTATGACAATATGGCCCACACCTATCGCCCGAGTCACGCCGACATGACCTATGACGCCAAATACGGCCTCAGGGATCATCGCGGAGGTGGCCGTTCGAGCGCCCGCGAAACGATAGCCCGTGTGGTCGGCGGAGCCCTGGCCATGCTCGCCCTCCGTCCCGCCGGCGTGGAAATCTATGCTTATACCCGAAGTGTGGGCGACATCTCCCTCCCCTCCTCCGGCATTTATTCCCCCGACCATATCGAGGAAAATATCGTGAGATGTCCCGACCCGGATACCGCGGTCAGGATGATTGAACTGATCAAGCAGGTGAAAAGCGAAGGCGACAC
The DNA here is from genome assembly GCA_964384885.1 of uncultured Bacteroides sp. GTDB lineage: Bacteria > Bacteroidota > Bacteroidia > Bacteroidales > Muribaculaceae > Paramuribaculum. The sequence goes on along the minus strand of CAYLMR010000033.1, from coordinate 21,092 downwards.
CATAGGTGGCATTGTGGAGGGAGTGATAAAAGGTTGCCCTGCAGGACTGGGCGAACCGGTGTTTGACAAACTCCACTCAATGCTCGGCGCCGCAATGCTTTCGATCAATGCGGCCAAGGGATTTGAATATGGCATGGGGTTTGCCGGCTCACGCATGAGAGGCAGCGAGGCCATCGACTTTTTCAGCACCACTCCGTCGGGCCGCATAACCACTCTCTCCAACCATAGCGGCGGTATTCAGGGAGGCATCAGCAATGGCAACGACATTGATTTCAGAGTAGCCTTCAAGCCGGTGGCTACCCTGCTCAAAGATGTGGCTACGGTGACCGATGAGGGCGCTCCCACCACTCTGAGAGCCAAAGGGCGCCACGACCCCTGTGTGGTGGCCCGCGCGGTGCCTGTGGTCGAAGCAATGGCCGCGATGACCATTCTCGACGCATGGCTGCTCAATCAAACCACCCGCCTGTCATTTGACCGATGACCTCACTCCCCTATCGCGACTTTGCAGCCTTTCTGTCTGAGAGGTTTGACCACAAGGTGCAGAAAATCACCGTCAATGCAGGATTTTCATGCCCCAACCGCGACGGCTCGAAAGGTCGTGGCGGCTGCTCATATTGCAACAACCGCTCATTCTCGCCGGCTTTTGCCGAAGGGGCGGTAAATATCGAGGAGCAGCTTGAAAAAGGGAAGCAATTTTTTGCGCGCAAATATCCGGAGATGCGCTATCTGGCCTATTTTCAAGCTTATACCAACACCCACAGCAATAACAAAGAGGCGCTTCTCAGGCTCTACGAGCGCGCACTGGCCGTGGACGATGTAGAGGGGCTGATTATCGGCACGAGGCCCGATTGCGTTGACAGCGACCTGCTTAAGCGCATCGCCTCATTGCGCAGCGACGGCAATCTCATCATGATGGAATATGGAGCTGAAACGAGCCATGACGCCACTCTCGAAGCGGTGAATCGCTGCCACACATGGCAGGACACCGTCAACGCCGTCAATCTCACCGCCCGAAGCGGGCTCACGGTGGGAATACATCTCATAATGGGTCTGCCGGGCGAAACCGAGGATATGATGCTCGAAACGATAAGGCGGGTCAATACGCTGCCGGTAGATGTTGTGAAAATCCACCAGCTGCAGGTAATAAAAGGCACTCTGCTCGGCCGCCAGTGGGAAAACGGCGAAATCACCCTTCCGGTATTTACCCCCGAAAGCTATGCCGAGCTATGCTGCAAAATCGTGAGAACCCTCCGCAAAGATATAGCCATCGAGCGGTTTGTATCTTCAAGCCCCGCAGAGCTGCTCATCGCGCCGCGATGGGGGTTGAAAAACTATGAGTTTACGGCCATAGTCAATCGCAAGCTGAGGGAAAGCGAAGAAAGATAACTGCTGATTAACCCACCTCCTTGCGCTCATCCTCACAGGTCACGGTCATGGTGGGGAGCTGACCGAAACCGGGCTCGGCAGCTGCTTTCTCAAGCGAAATCGACACATCGGTGCCGGGAGTGAGCCGCGAAATTATGTCACCGATATTTATTATCGGCAGCGGATAGTGGGTAAGCGAGCTGTTTCGGCACTCGAGCGCCAACATTCCCCTCAATGCCCCTATACCGATTCCGAGAGTAAGATTAAGAATATCAGGGGGAATGATGATGCTTCTCTCGTTGATGTCGATAATATCCGCGAGGTTGTCGATTTCAAACTCCACCTCCATAGCATATTTGAGCAGCGGCCTTATGATGAGGTTGCGCAGCGAGTGATAGCAAGCCACCAGCCTCAGAGTCAGAATGTCGGGCGAAGATTTGCTAAGCGAATAACTTGTGGCGAGAGTCACCTCGACAGGCTCCTCGGCATGTCGGAGTATATTCCAGTGAAAGAACCTTGTCTTGGCCGTGAGTGGCGTGATTCTGCCTATTCTCACTATCGCTTGCATATCTTTAGTCATGACTCTGCGGGGAATGGAGGGGTAAATAAAAGGGTGTCTTAACTGAAGAACGCTCTGAGATTGCGAAATGTTTATCCTCCCGGTGTCCGGTAAGAGAAAAGGCCGCTCCCCTGTCATAAAGGGAACAGCCTTTGGAGTAAATCTCATTCCAATATTTTTGGGCCGGTCAGCGGCGGCGGTTGCGCACCGATCTTGCGGCCGAAGATGAGCCTGAGGTGGTTTTAGACTTGGGAGCGCTCTTAACCTTAGGCTTCGATTTAGAGGCCGATTCGCGACGCTTTGAGGCCGAGCGCGAAGATCTCACGCCTGTTTTGGGGGCACTCACCGAAGTTGAATCATTAGCGGCCTCAACATTCTTCTGCCCGTCCTTCGAATCGCGGAGCTCGGCGAGGGTGGGCACCCAGAGACGGTTTTCAAAGCTGTCGAGCGACGCCTGAATACTGTCCTGAGCCCGTTTCAAAGCCTCGGGACCGGCGTGCATTTCGCTGAGCAGACGGTTGCGCATGTTGCGGGTCTTGTAAATCTCGCCGTCATAGCGCTGCATCTGGAAATAGTCGTCATAATTGCCTGAGGGAAGATTATTGTCGTCGGAGAGGAAGATGGTGCGGTTCATGATATAGGGCCGCAGATCCTCATACTTTATCCAGAACATGGCGATGCGGCGGGTGTTGCCGTCATCATCAAGGTTGTCGAGCACCGGGCATATTGCCACAATCTGAGGACGCAGACGGTTGTGTCGACGGTCAAACTCCCACTGCTCTATCACATAATAGTTCTCCACCAGGTGGGCGGGGAGGTCGGAGGGCGCAATCTCATATTTGGGATTCTTCTCGGTGCTACCCTTGGCCGGGAAATGAGGAATGTCGGCATTGGTCAACACCGCATCGACATTAACCTTATAGTCGGGTGTGAAAACCTCCCTGCCGTCGAGAAACTCATAGGCGGGCACGGAGCCGTCGGCCACAAGGCGCATGATGATTCTGAAGAGATTTTCCTCTCCGCCATCGGCGTCGGTGGGATAATATAGCGGCGAGTTGGCCGGCTTGGAGAGGTCGAGCTGACGATAGATCACCCTCATCCACTCCATATCGGCGTCGCTCACATTAGCTTTTTCAAAACGCTGCTTCATGCGCGGCGACACATTGGTCGAAGGGTCGGAGCTTTTGGCGGCCTTGTCGTCGGCGCGGCGGCGCACAATGCCGCTGCTTGATGAAGAATTGCTGACATCCTGAGCCGAGACGGTGAGAGCCATCAGGGTCATTGCCGAAAGAGCCAGAATATGTTTAACAAACCTTTTCATGTTTGGATATATTTATCAATTGATTATCACTTCAACAGGGCTGAGAAAACGCTCCGAGCCATCGGGACCCACAGCCTTGATGCGGCTTATATAGAAGCGCTTGCCTCGGTTGAGGCGTTTGATTACCTCGATCTGACGGGAGGAGAACTGATTGCCGTTGCTCTGCTCTATCATGTTGTTGCCCATGCCGTCGATCACTACTGTTTCAAAGCCGGTGACCTTGAAGTCGATGTCAAGCACACCGTCGTCGATAGCGGCGCCGAGCCCCTTGGCTGCGGTGAGACGGGCTTTCGAGATGGGGCGACCGCCTTTATAGCGACCGTCGTTGCCCTCTCCACCGAGATTGATATAGGCGGTGGGGTCAGGGAGCGAGCGCACTCTGAAGGTCATGGAGCTGACAGGGTGAGAGGCACCGCCGTTGGTTGAAGCCGAGACATTCACAACAGCATTTTCGCCTACCTTGCCGGGGCGGGCTATCCAGCCGTCACCGCTGCGCACGAGTGTGCCGTTGGTCATGGTTGCGCTGACATTGCCCGAGGGAACGCCGGGCACCGAGATACTGATAGGATTGTCAATACCGGCATATAGCACATTCATCATGGTGGCCGACACAGTGGCCGAAGGCTCCATCACCACATAAGATGAGGAGAAGGGGTGGGAAGTGACGGTGCCGTCGCCATGAGTCACCTCAAGATGACCCGAGTAGTCAAACGAGCCGGTGCGCGAGGCGGTAAATTCATATAAGCCGTGAGAATCGGGGAGCTGCTCCTGACCTACGAAAATTGTGGGTCGGGCAGTGGTGTCGACAGCAGCGAGCACGATGTTGGCCGAATATTTCTCGCCTCTCATCACGAAGCGGCTCTGAGGAATCACGAAAGCGTTGAGCTCGTTGACCCTCACGTCGCCGGCGTCGACATTGGCCAGCAGAGCCGACAGGGCTTCACCCTCGGCAAATCTGACGTCGTTTTCGAGCTTGGTGAGAAGTGTCACTGCAGCCACCACAGGCTGATTCTCAAACTTGGCCACCTCCCAGAGACGTTTCACACCCGAGCCCTTGATAGGCTCCTCGTCGGTTGAAAGCGAGGCGGCGATACCCGCCATCTTGGTAGTGTCGGTCACCACGGTAGCTATAAAATCGCGATAGGAGTCTATCTGTGAGCGGAGCTGCTCGCCGCGCAGAGTGGCGGGGTTGAGCATCACCACCGAGGCCGACTCAAGGTCGTCGCGGCGGCGGATGTTGTTGATGTCGGCATCCTTGCCGTCGGCAGCCCTTACGATGAGCCACTTCAGCGAGTCGATTCTGCCGATCATCAGGTCGGTGGCCTCTCTCACTTCGAGCGCCTTGTTGAGCCACTGGGTGCCCTTCTCGGGATTCTGCTCGCTGAAAAGAGTGAGCTTGGTGAGAATGGCGTCGTTGCGGGTGGTGACAGTATTGTTTGACCGGCGCAGGCCTTCCTCCACCTGCGAGAAGCCCTCAAGCACATCGCTTGACACATTGAGAGCCAGCATGGCGGTCAGCACGATATACATCAGATTAATCATTTTCTGACGCGGCGACAGTCGTCCGGAAGATTGAGCCATTGCGGTTGGTATTAATTACAGATATGGGAAATGTGTTGGTTTTAAGGAAATGATCGGGCTCACGCCTTTTCGTCGGCCGAAGGAGCCGAGGGTTCATGCATGGGCTCACGCAGATGGTCATGGCGGGGAGCCTGCTGCTCATGGTGAGGAGGCATATCGGCGGGCATGGCCATAGTGGGATGATACATGTTGATGGTCATGGCATGAATCATGTTTTCATACACCTTGTTGAGCTGCTGCATATAGCGGGCCATCTTTTCGGTCTCCTCACAATAGCGTGTGCTCTGGGAGGCCGAGCGCTCATACATGTCGCGTATCTCCTTGATGCCGCGGTTCACACGGTCGATAGCGTCGATCTGCGAAGACACGCTCTTGAGCTGAATCTCATAGATGGTGTTGAGGCCGTTGATGTTGCGGTTGAGCGACTGCATCTGCTCAACATATCCTGCCGATGAAGCAGAGATAGAGTCTGAGTTGTCGGTGATGGCCTGATAGGAGGCGAGAAGAGTCTCGCTCACCTTGTTGAGGGCCTCGGTTGACTGCTGGAGCTGATTCATCTGCTCGGCAATGGCGCTCATGCGGGCGATATAGTTTTCGGTCACTGCGGCAACGTCGTGAGAGGGTTCTCCGGTGAGCACCGGGGGAACAATTGTGCCGGCACCTGAAGCGGCTACCTGAGCGCCACCTTCACCGGCTGCGCTTGCGGCACCTCCTACATAAACAGGGCCACCGTAAACTACCGGTCCACCCGACACAACGCCTCCCTGACCCATTGCCATCACGGGAGCGGCCTGGTCGTGAGCCTCCGAATCAGAGGCTTCCTTGTTGGCAAGCTGAGGAAAGACCTCTTCCCAATGATAGTCGCGGCCGGGGCGGTCGAAGGCGGTGAGGATAAACATCAGCACCTCGGTGCCCATACCGATACAAAGCAGCAGCTCGCCGCCGGGCAGGTGAAGAATCTTGAAGAGCGCGCCCCAGATCACGATGGCTGCACCGATCGAGTAGGCGAAGTTAAAGAAACGCTGTCCGCTTTCGCCCGAGAGAAAGCGCTCGACTATGTTTTTATATTTTCTGATTTTTTTCATTTTCGGAAAAGAGATTATGATCGGAGAAAAATTGTTATGACAGGCACTCTATCATTTGCGAGCCTTGTTGCCTTTGGCAAATCCGAGCTGGGTTCTCACACAGCGGAAGCCGATATAACTGCGCTGCTCATTCTGATATTCCCACATGCGGAGGTCGCTGCGTATGTTGTGGGCCACATCTTTCCATGAACCGCCGCGCACAATCTTGCGCTTCATGCGGTAGGGGTCTTCGATGGCCGAGTCATAACGATATTCGGGGTTGAGGTCGGAGGTAATCTGACCCACACTTTCGGTAAAGGCGGTGGAGGTCCATTCGCTCACATTACCGGCCATGTCATAGAGGCCGAAATCGTTGGGGGCATAAGTGCCCACACGCGAGGTGATAAGATGGCCGTCCTGCACAAAGTTGCCCTTTCTCGGCTTGAAGTTGGCATAGAAACAGCCTTTTTCTTCGGTGAGGGGAAGGTCGCCCTCCCAGGGGTATTTGTTTTCATCCACCCCGGCACGGGCGGCATATTCCCACTCGGCCTCGGTCGGGAGACGATAACGCTCCACATAGATGCCGTCGCGGCCAAGCGAGCGCTTGAGATAGTCGGTGCGCCAGTTGGCAAAGGCGTTGGCCTGCTCCCAGCTCACACCCACCACGGGATATTCGTTATAAATGCCGTGATTGAAATAGAGTCTCACATAAGGCTCGTTGTAGGCATTCTCGAAGTCGTTGATCCACACCGTAGTGTCGGGATAGACATTCACTATATAGGTGTTGAGGAAGTCGTAATCGCCGGTGAGGCCGCGGGTGATGGTTTCGCGGATAATCTCGCCATCGTCGTTGATCCAAGCGGTGTCTTTGGAGATGAGGGGCACCTCGGTAGGCACAGGTTTGTCGGTGTTATATTCCCTGCGCTTGGGGTCAAGGCGGTTGCGGCGACGGGCGGCCTCGGTGTGGTTGTAAATCTCATAGCGATAGTTGAGCTGCTCTCCGTCGAGCTCTCTCACACCGGTGATGGGATTGGTGCGGTAGAGGCTCTCGATAGCTCTCTGCTCATCTTCGTTGGGATTACGCCAGGGTATCGGTTTATTCCAGTTGAGGTGGGGAGTCACGGGATTACCGTCGCGGTCTTCCTCGATCTTAAACTCCTCGTTACCGCCATAAGCGGGGTCGGCAAGACGCTCACGGATAATCGAATCGCGCACCCAAAACACAAACTGCTTGTATTTTGAGTTGGTCACCTCGGTTTCATCCATCCAGAAAGCATCAACGCTCACACCTCTCGACTGATCATCGAGATTCCAGACAGAATCGGCTTTGTGGCCCACTTCCATTGAGCCGCGGTCAACGAGCACCATGCCATAGGGAGTGGGCTCGGTCCAGGATGAAGCACCCACGCCCGTCACTTCACCGCCAGCTCCGCCTGAGCCGGCTGCGCATGAAGCAAAAAGGGTGAGAACCACCGGAGTGATTATAGAGAGGGTTAGCTTTTTCATATTCTACATTATGCGGATACTCTTGTGTTTATTCTTGTTTTTCTCACTGAAATCAAGCTTCAGGCTATAGCCGGCTATGATTTCATGGCTGCCACTGCTCACCTTTGAGATTGCCGATACAGGATATTCATAACTATAGCCGAGATAGAAGTTCTTGATGTCGACTCCTAAATGGAGAGCTATGGCGTCATCCCATCTGTAGCCCAGACCTGCGCTGAGAAATCGGTTATATCTCACCATTGCGGTTGCCGCTCCGGTAAAAGTGTCGAAGTCGGAGACCGCGATGACTGATGGCATCAATTCAAATAACGTGTTGCTTAGCGGAATATTGCCGGAGGCTGTGAAATATAATGTGCGTTTGAGTGAAAATTGATAATTTTTCACATCTCCGTTTTCGCCCGGAGTGGCTATCGCGCCGCCCGAACCGTTTGAGCTGCTGAGATTGATCGAAGGAGAATTGGCATGAAGCATGCTGAGGCCTAACGAAAACCGCTCGCGACGGTAGCTGAGGCCGAGGCCGAGGTCAAGAGCGTTGCCCGACACGTCGGTGTTGGGAATGGCGTCGTCGGTGGCCTGATGATAGTCGTCATCGTCGGGAATATACACCTCCGAGCCTTTGAACGATTCACTCGCCAGACCGATTCTCAGACCGGGAGTGAGTATGCCGCCGAGCAATTTCATCTGATAGCCCACCATGGCGCCGACAGTGAAGTTGCGGTAAAGGCCGAGACTCTCCTGCTGAAGGGCGAGACCAACGGCGAGACGCCGCTTACCGAGCTTGACAGGCATGTCTCCGGTGGCGACTATCGACACGGGAGCATGTTCAATGCCGAGCCATTGCAGACGCGCGCCTCCGCGTATGCGCAAAAGGTCGGTCTGGCCTATGGCACCCGGGTTGTAGAATGAGGGCATCTCATAGTAGTGGCTCAGCAGAGGGTCGGTCTGAGCCGACACTCCCGACGACATCCCGAGCAATATCGCTGTCAAAAGCAATAGCCTTGACATTACGGCAGACAACTTGACACTTATATGACTCATAGGGGATTATTCAAAATAGAAAGTGAGCACAACCATCGAAGACTTGGCCTTTGACAACGACTGAGTGAATTTCAGCGCTTCGGGATTGTCGGCAAGGTCGGGGCGGTTGTGGCGCAACACGTCGGTAAGGCCGAGACAGAATTTCAGCTCGGGGATAAACTTAAAGAAAGGGAGATAGAAGTCACAGCCGAAACCGAAAGTGAGGTAGAGGTCGGCGGTGTTGAGCTGAAAGAAATCGGCACGACGCTTCGATACATCGAAAGCGGGCAAAACACCCACGGTGGCATAGGGGCGCACATTGCGGTAGCGCAACGCCGAGCATTTGAGGTCGACAGGCAACACCACAAAGGTTGATTTGATGTTCTGACGCTCCTCGTTGCCATAGGTAGTGTCGATCATCCTGATGTCACGATTGCCGAAATACATGCCGGGCGAAAGCCTGACATTAAAATAGGTCGACAATCTGAAATCCACAAGGCCGTTGACACAGAAGCCGGGAGAATAGGAGGGCTGCTCCATAAACCATGTCTCCCCTCCTTCGGTCACAAACCCGTTGTGGGTGAAGCCGAGGCTCTGGACATGAACTCCGAAGCCGAAGCCGAGATGCCAGGCCCTGTTGTCAGCATAGGGGCGATTGAGCAGCTTGTCGTTAAGCCGCGCGCTATAGCCGGGCAACGGAGCCGCAACAGCCAGCAACACAACCGGCAGGAGCACCTTAAACAGCTTTATTATATGTCGCGAAATGTGACTCATCTGATTGTTATTATTCTCTTTACGCCCGCGTCTCACCGATAGCTGAGGGTGGTGACATTCGGGCATAACAATATAAAAACGCGCCATTCCGTGAATTATTGTCGGAACGACGCGTTTTTATATATTTAATAAGGTGTGGGGAGTCAGTCCCCGGCTACACCATAAAGGGCGATTTTATCAATTGCCACCCATGCCGCCGTTGTGGTCGGTGCGGGTTGTGGTTCTTACGCTTACGGTAACGAGGTTGTAAGACTTACCGGTCATTGACTTGCCGTCGGTAGCAACGGTTACCTGACGATAATCCTGCTTACCTGAGATGAACATGGCAGTGCCGATGGGGAGGGTTACGTTAAGGGGATATTCAGTGCTTACGGTTTTAACGCGGGCGCCGAGCAGACGGGCGAGGTGTTCGAGAAGAAGAGCCTCGAGAGTGTTAGCACCTCTTGTGCCATATTCGCTACCAACCTTATAGGTAAAGGGAGCGTCTTTTACGTCAACGGCTGACTGGCCGTTGAGGTTGTTCCATTCGTTGGGGTTAAACACGAGAGCCTCTGAGCTGAGGGTTTCGGTGAGAGTAACCTTGAAGAAAAGACCGAACTGGGTGAAGGTGGTGGTTTCAACCTTAACACCTTCGGGAGTGTCGGTGTGAGGAACGGTTACCCACTGGCCGTTTACATACATCTTGGTCTCAACTTTGTGCTTAACGGTCTGGTCAACGGCAAACTGCACGCTGATAGGAGCAGAAAGCTTGAGGTTGGGGTCAGAGCAATCAACGTCGGCACCGATGAGCATGGTCTCGTCAACTGAGGTGCTGCGGTTGGTTACATAACGGCTATCCTTGGTGAAGATAGGAGTAATGGTGATGGTGGTGTTGGCGGGAGCGGCACCGGCAGGCACGTCAACAGTCATGTCGATGTTGCCGAGGTCGTTGGTTTTCATAGCGTCTGAAACCACTTCACCTTCGCCACCTTCCTCGGGAGTTACGTTAAAGGTGGTCTTGATGTCCTTATAAAGACGGAAAGAGAGAATGAGATACTGACCGTTGGCGCTCTGAGGCATAGTCACTGACTCAGACTCAGTAATCATATCGGGATAAGAGCACTCGAGAGTGTAGCTACCCGGGGCAACATCGTCAAAGAGGAAGTTACCATTGGCGTCGGTGCTAACTTCTTTGCCGTTCATCACTACTTTGGCGTTGGCAAGAACATTACCGTTGATGTCGGTAACCACGCCTGAGATAGTGTTAGGCTTAACTTCCACAGTGGGAGGAGCGGGATTCCACACGGGATCTTCGTCTTTACATGAGGAGAAGCCACAAAGCATAAGGAGGGCAGCTCCAAAGCATACGATTTTCTTCATTTTGTAATGATAAAAAATAGATTATAGTTTTTGTTAATTATCAAATAGTTAGTTATATAAAGGATAAACTCTTTTTACCTTAACAAGAATTTGGTTCTAACGGTCTGCAAAGGTAATGAAAGTTTTTCAAATATCATCTGTTATTTTATAACAAATATTTTCTAAAAAAGATTTACAGTATAGCAGATTCCCGCCGAAATATACCTGAAATCCTGCAATGACACCTGCATCATGAGGTGTCGCCACAACACACAGCCGGCTCCGATGTTGACTTCACAGCCATCCCATTCAGCCATGAGGCGCATATCGCTGAGGGTGTAGCCCCCTTTCACAAACCAGGGAGTATAGCTCACGCCGCCCACCAATCCTTGCCAGCGGTGATTGTAGTTGGCTGTATAGCGACGGTAGGTTAAGGTGGCGGCAATGCGGTTGTTGTTGAAATCCAACCCTTTGGTCAGAGCAAGATAATAGGTGCGGAAAAATCCGTTGTTGGTGTCGCTTGTCGAGTCGAGGGTGTTGTTGTGGCTGAGGAAGCTTGTGCTGAGTATGTCATTGGCGCCTACTGACACCGAAGGCCACCACTTACCCTCATGGAGAGGAGTCACCTTGAGGGTGAAATATCTGTCCTTGCGGTTATATCCCGGCTTGTCATGGGGATAGTCGGTTTCCTGAATCTTGAAAAGGGTCATCACATAGCCTATCTCCACCCATTTGAAAGGAGTTATCGACAGATACATGTCGCCGGTAGGGTATTTCTTGTCACCTTCATACCATGCGCGACCGTTGGGAGTCATGTGGCCGTTGAGATAATGCACGCCTATACGCGCCTGACCGGCTGAATCCATTTCGGCGGTAGGAACATTTATCAAGCCTGTCATGCCGCAATATTGCTGCGCCCTCACTCCGAGCGCAACACACAGAAGCATAGCTATCGAGACGAGAAGATGTTTCATTTCTTCACCTCCTTTCCTTTGGCGTTATCGCCGTTGGTGCTTACAAAATCGGGAGCCATGGTGTCGGGACCCCACGGGTTGATGTCGCGGCTAAACCATCCCTGACGGGCGTTCTGCTCGGGGTCGGTGTAATATTGGCGTGTGGAGTAGGGGCTTCCGTCGTTGCGGTAGTCAATCTGGAAGTTGGAGGCGGGGCGGAAGTTAACCTTGCGGCGCTTCATCTTATAGGGGGGAAGCATTACGGTGATGCGGAAGCCGGCATTTTCTTTCGCCTGGCTGCTGTAGGAGGCAAAGAGGCCCACGGTGGTGTGTTTGAAATGTCTCATTGCTTCAATCTCCACGCCATAGTCGCCGTAGACATATCGGCCGCCGCGCAGATTGATCTGAGAGGTCCAGCGGTCGATCCAGAACTGAGGACCCGCCAGAAAAGTCACTCTCTCGGGAGTGGAAGCCGACCATTTGTCGGAGAAAGCAAAGAAGCAATAGCCTGTCAGACCCACCTCGGCCTGAAAAGCGAGCCATTTGTTGGCAATGAGCATTGACTTGACATCGAGGCCGTAGCGGTTGTAGCTGAACTGACCTCCGCTGAATTTAAAGCGCCAACGCTCACCAAGGCCTAGCTGTTTTGACACCGAGGCCACACCGATGCGCACATCTCCATAGGAGTTGCCAAACTGGTTGATGACCGGCACAAGCACCTGTGCCCCGAGCTCCCAGTCGTGACCCATGTTCCATTTCACTCCGGGAGTGAGATTGACCACAAAGTCAAAGACCCTGTTGTTGAAAAACACATCTCGGTATTTGAGATCGACACCCATGAAGATGTCTACATCTCCGGGGCGCGATTGAGAGTTAGCATAAAATGGCACGGAGAGAATCACCGCTACCAACAAAGCCCACAGCCTTGCTTTTTTCATAAATATATAGTATGTGTGGTGGTAATAGCTTCAAGACCTCGCGAAGCGGAAACGGCCTCTTCGCCCGGCTCAAAGACCGCGCAAAATTATAAAATTTTCACGAATTATGCAAGTGGCTGAAAGAGTGGCTCATGAAAAGTGAATTTGCGCAAATGAACAAGATGATGTAATTTTGTATTTCCATTTCTATCCCCCACACTTCTATGACCAACGATGTGATAAGACTGCTGCCCGACTCCGTGGCCAATCAGATTGCCGCCGGCGAGGTGATTCAGCGCCCCGCTTCGGTTATCAAGGAACTGGTTGAGAACTCGGTTGATGCCGGCGCCGACAGCATCGAGATAATACTTACCGACGCAGGCCGCACGCTGATTCAGGTGATCGACAACGGCTGCGGCATGAGCGACACCGACGCCCGAATGGCCTTTGAGCGTCACGCCACCTCAAAAATCAAAAAAGCCACCGACCTTTTCGCGCTCTCCACTATGGGATTTCGCGGAGAGGCGCTTGCCTCGATAGCCGCAGTGGCTCAGGTCGACCTGCGCACCATGCGCAAAGGTGAGGCGATGGGCACACGCATCATCATCAACGGCTCGGTGGTGGAGAGTCAGGAGCCGGCGGCCTGCGCTCCCGGCAGCAACATGATGGTCAAAAACCTCTTCTTCAATGTGCCTGCCCGACGGAAGTTTCTGAAAAAAGATTCGGTGGAGCTGAGCAACATTCTCCGCGAGTTTGAAAGGCTTGCCCTCGTCAATCCGGGTGTGGAGCTGAGCATAAGCCATAACGGCACCACCCTCCACCGCCTCATGAAGGCCCCGACCAAAAGGCGTATAGCCGACCTGTTTGGCAAGACCCTTGAGCAGCAGCTCATACCGGTCGAGACCGACACCTCGATAGTGAGAATTTCAGGTTTCATTGGCCTGCCCCAATATGCCCGCAAGCGCAACCCGCTGCAATATCTCTTTGTCAACGGTCGCAACATGCGCCATCCCTACTTCCACAAAGCGGTGATGTCATGCTACGAACAGCTCATTCCGGCCGATGTTCAGCCTAACTATTTTATTGATTTCCACGTTGATCCTTCCTCGATAGATGTAAATATCCACCCCACCAAAAACGAAATAAAGTTTGAGAATGAGTCGGGCATCTGGCAGATACTCGTGGCGGCGGTCAAGGAGAGCCTCGGTCGCTTTAATGCTTCCGGAGCGATTGATTTCGATATGGCCGACGCACCCGAAATCCCTGTTTTCGGCGTGGGTATGAGCGAAACCTCCTCCGATACTCCCGAGTTGGAAATCGACCCCGGCTATAATCCTTTTGCCCAAAGCAACGGCTATAACCCGGTGGCCGAGACCCGCACATCCTCTCCTGCCTATAATCCCGCCGGAGGGTCAGCCGGAGGGTCGACAATCCGCCCTCACCGTCTTAGCTCGATCGACACTACCGACTGGGAGAAGCTCTATGACGATTTCACCAGCCGCCGTGACAGCGCCGCGCCCGACACTCTCCCCGAAATGCCTGCTGAAACCGCGCCCGTTAATGCGCCTGTCGAATCAGCCTACTGCCCCTATATCAATATCAAGGGAAAATATATCGTTTCGGCCGCCAAGTCAGGCATGATGATAGTAGACCGTCACAGGGCTCACCTCAGAGTGCTCTATGACAGATTTCTCGACCTCCATTCGCGCAAGGCGTTCAGCAGTCAGAAGGTGCTGTTTCCCGAAGTTATCGAGCTCAATCCCTCGATGAGCGAGGTGATGCGCAGCATTTCGGGCGAGCTTGCCGAGATGGGTTTCGAGATAAGTTTTCTCGGCGGCAATTCCTGGACTATCAACGGCATCCCCTCGGTGATAACCGACAGCAAACCCCGCTCATTGCTTCTCAACATACTCGAAAACGCCGCCGCCGACAACCCTCAGCCCACCTCACTGCCTCTTGCTCACAAAGTGGCGCTCGCAATGGCCGGAGCCGCCGCGGTGACATCATCTCAGCCTGTCACCCCCGAGGAAATGACACGCCTGATGAGCGACCTGCTTAAGCTGTCAACCCCCGATTTCACCCCCGACGGCAAGCCGATCATCACCATCATCAGCACCGACGAAATAGCCTCTCGCCTCAAATAACCGGGGCATAAATCATCGCCAAACAACACTCTGACACCACTTTTATTTGCATCTGTAAGAATAAATCGCTAATTTTGCGGTTGTGATAAACATTGCCCGACATATCAAATACCTGCTTCTGAATCATGACTGCGTCATAATTCCGGGTTGGGGTGCGCTGATAGCCCACAGGCTGCCGGCGCGTATCGATCTGGCTACCAACATGATCTATCCCCCGAGCAGAGTGGTGGTGTTTAACTCGTCGATAACCCACAACGACGGTCTGCTGGCCAATTCTCTGTCGCGTCGCGAGGCCATGAGCTATGAAGCCGCTTGCAACGCCCTTTCGGTTTATGTGTCGGCAATGCGCTCGCAGCTCGAAACCACAGGTCTGCTTAGGCTTGAGCGCGTGGGCGATTTCAGCCTCACACCCGACAACACCATTGTTTTTGAACCGGCTGTTGACAATATCGTCGCCGCGCGGTTTGTAGGCTTGCCCGCCGTTGACCTCACCCCCATCCCCGCCGAGGAGCCTGTCGAGGTGACTCCCCTCGCCGTTGTTGAGGATGAAGTTGAGGAAGAAGAGCCCGAAGCTCCCCGATTGAGATGGAGAGGCGCCGCCCTCAGGGTTGCCGCCACCGTTGCCATAGTGATGGGTCTCGGCTTCATGCTCATAACAGGGGTGAAAAATCTCACCACCTCCACACCCGAGGGGGTAGAGATGGCCTCGATAGTGGATATTCCCTCGATGCTCCCCGCCGATGACCAACCCGAAGAAGCGGTCATCACCCAAACTGACAATTCAGATTCTACCAATGATATAACCGACGAGCCGACAATCGCTTCCGCAACTCCTGTGCAGGAAATTCCGGAGGCCGCTCCCGCTCAGCAGGGTGATGTCGCTGACCAAAATGCCCGCTATTATCTGATAGTGGCTTCATTTGCTTCCCGCTCGAAAGCCGAACTCTATGTGAAGCTCCACGAAGATGAGCATCTGAGCATACTAGAAGGTGAGAAACGCTATCGCGTGTATGCCGCCTCAGGCAACACATTCGATCAGGCGCGCCTCCCCCTGTCAGATTCAGGCTTCAGAAAGCGCAATCCCGACGCGTGGGTATTTGAAAAATAACCGTGCTCATCTCCTTCGCACACTCCCCTCTCACGGCTCCGTGACACGACCTTTTATCTGAATCATTGATATTATCCGAACCTTAAATTTGAGTAAAAACCTTTAATGTCTCACGTTTAGCTATGTCTGAATTTCATGATCTCCTTGTGAATCGCCGCAGTATCAGACGGTTTACCCCGGAGCCTTTATCAGCTGAAGATGTAAAACAACTTCTCGAAGCGGCTTTGCTTGCCCCCTCCTCCAAAAATCAGCGCTCGGTAAGACTGGTGGCCGTTGACCAGCCTGACACACTCAAGCGTCTTGCCGACTGCAAGCCGGTGGCAGCCAACGCCATTGCCGGAGCCGCTATGGCTGTGGTAGTAGGAGCTGACATGACATTAAGCGACCCGTGGATTGAAGACAGTTCGATAGCAGCCACCCTAATCCAGCTCCAGGCTGAAGCCCTCGGCCTCGGCTCGGTGTGGATTCAGGTGAGAGGCCGTCAGACTGCCGACGGCACCCCCTCCGACGAGCATATCCGCGCTCTGCTCAACATTCCCGACAATATCGGTATAGTGTGTGTGCTCGCAATCGGCCACAAGGCTGAGGAGCGCAAACCCCAGAACACCGACAAACTGATGTGGGAACATGTGCATATCGAGCAGTGGAACCCCGCCAACACCGAAGATTAATCACCCCGGAGACTAAACTATGTGGAATAAAATCGTAGTTATAGGATCGGGTAACGTGGCCCGTAATCTGGTGCCGGCTCTCGGAGCCATCAAGGGAGTTGAGAAACTTCAGGTTGTGTCGCGCAACCCCGAGCATGCCGAGCGCATCGCCGAGGTGGCTTCTTATGTTTCGACAGGCTCTTTAGACGACATCTGGCCCGACGCCGACCTCTATGTCATGGCTGTGTCTGACAACGCTATCAGTGAGATAGTTGAATCGTTTGCCTCGAAAGGTATCGGAAAGGGAGCCGTGTGGCTTCACACCTCGGGCGGCGTGGTGATGAATGTGCTGTCGAAGCTCACCAAACACCACGGCGTGTTCTATCCCTTGCAGACTTTCAGCAAGGAGCGCCACATTAGCCTCGAAAATGTACCTATATTTATAGAGGGCAGCTCGTCGGAGAGCCGCGCCCTGGTGAAGCAGCTTGCCGAAGCAATAAGCCGCAAGGTTTATTTCGCCAACTCGATAGCCCGCGCAAGGCTTCACCTCGCAGCAGTGTTTGCCGGCAACTTCGTCAACCACATGCTCACTATTTCCGACGATCTTCTCAACGAGCAGGGTTTTGACATGTCGGTGCTCGAACCGCTCATCAAAGAGACCGTCGACAAGGCTTTTGCCATCTCGCCCGTAAAGAGTCAGACCGGCCCCGCAAGGCGCAATGACACCAATGTGATGGAACGCCACATGCAGCTGCTCTCCAACCCTCTTCGCAAGGAGCTTTACAACCTCATTTCAGTTTCGATTATCAAGACCCATGAGCAAAATTGACTTTGATCTCGCCTCAATCAAAGGGGTGGCCTTTGATGTTGACGGAGTGCTTTCGCCCGCCACTATCCCAATGGATATCAACGGCAATCCCCTCCGCATGGTCAACATCAAGGATGGTTTTGCGATGCAGCTTGCAGTGAAATGCGGGCTGGAGATAGCCATAATCACCGGCGCAGACTGTCCGGCGATAGATGTGCGCTACAAGCGTCTCGGAGTCAAGGATGTCTATCTCAAAGCAGCCTATAAGGTGCCGATTTTTGAGGAATGGCTGGCTAAACGAGGCCTCAAGCCCGAGGAAGTGGCTTTTGTGGGTGATGATATTCCCGACATACGCCCCATGAGCATGGCCGGATTGTCGGTGTGCCCCTCCGACGCTTCGGTCGATGTCAAGGCCGTGAGCCGCTATATTTCCCCGATTCAGGGAGGATATGGCGTGGCGCGTGATCTCCTTGAGCAGATTCTGAGAGCTAAAAACCAATGGCTCACCGACTCGCGCGCTTTCGGCTGGTGAAAACAACCCCTTAGCTTAAACTCCTAACCCCTCATAACCGAAATGTTTACTCCACTTTCCAATCTCGACCGCTATAATATTCTGCTCGCAAGCCGCTCACCCCGCCGCAGCGAGCTGTTGAGAGATGTGTTGCGTCTTGACTTTTCTCTCGCGCCGCCCCACGACACGGAAGAAATCTATCCCAAGACACTCAAAGTGGAGGAGGTGCCCGAATATCTCGCGCGCCTCAAAGCACTCCCCTACACCCCCGCCGAAGGGAGCAACGACCTTATCATCACCGCCGACACCATCGTGGCTATCGACGGCGAAGTGATAGGCAAACCGGCCAATGAAGATGAAGCCCGCGCCATGCTCTCCAAACTCTCCGGGCGAACCCACACCGTTGTGAGCGGAGTGGCAGTAACCGTAGCGGGGCGCCAGGAATCTTTTACCGCCACTACCGAAGTGACTTTCTCGGAGCTTCTGCCCGAAGAAATCGACTATTATGTGGCTAAGTTCCACCCGTTTGACAAAGCGGGTGCGTATGGCATACAGGAATGGATAGGGGGAATAGGTGTTGAGAAAATCAACGGCAGTTTCTATAATGTGATGGGATTGCCTATACAGCGTCTTTACGCCCTCCTCAAAACTTTCTGACCCCGATAGAGAATTTTTCGCCCGGCACTATCGGCTCATATCCCGACGGCAACGCTCCGGGCAGAACTATCATTTCACCCTCGATATTCAGGCGGCGGTTGAGAGCCAGCGCCGCAAAACCCATCGTGGCGCGGAGATTGATTTCCACACACGGCTCCACCCTTATTTCTACCCCGGCATCACGGTAGGTCATCATATCTACCCCGAGCATTCCGGTGTAACCGCTCCCTGCGAGCAATTCGCCGAGACAACCGGTCATTTCGGTTGCCACAGCTATGGCGTCAACTCCGAGATAGTCAGATATTTTCCTGTCTCCCAACACAATGTTTCCGCTATATGCACCGGTCGGGGAGGTTTTAAACAGCGACAGTCCGGCAAATTCAGCCACTCCTGAATCAACGTTATAGAGCGCTGCGAAATCATTGACCTTATCGAGTAACCGCTCGACCATCACACTTCCGGCATGGCTTATCTCCCCGCTCACACGGGTCAGAAACTTCGCTTGCGACACACCTGTGGTCGCCCACACTCCGCGGCCGCTGCTCGACCACGGCGTTTTGATCATCGCCCTTCCGTTGAGTCGGTTAACCTCTTCCCAAGCCTCCTCGGCTGAAAACGCCTCGGCAGGGGGAGTAAGCCCGAGCATGTGGTGTATGGTGATTGTGGAGCGGCGATGAGACAAGGCGCGCCATGCGGCGAGCTGCGAATCGTCAGGCAAACATCCGGGCGCCACGCCGGCATTGAGAAAAGTGCGTCGCGACGCTTTGCTCCAGCCCCACGGAGCAGGCTCGACCTCGGCGGGAGAAAAGGCCACAGGCTCAACCGGCAGCTGATTCTTTTCGCACCATTCCCGGGCTGCGGGAAGCATATCCTCGGCCACCAGTATCATGTCACCCTCGTCGGCCCAGAGCCACGGCAACAGACTTCCGCTGCGCCTCAGCGCAACGGCAGCCTTGGCAGGAGTGTAATATTCGAGATCAGCGGCCAGCGACAGGTCGTTGTCAGGATTAAAGAGATGGAGTTTCATCGGGTAGCACTGCGTCGGGCACATCGTCTGCGTCAGACATATCTTCGGCGTCGGGCATATCTTCGGCCGGCTGAGGCTCGACTTCATCGTCATTGTCAGCAACCGGAGCTATCACACTGTTGATGAAATCAACAAGCTGACCTGCGGGAGAATCTGCCTGACTGCCCTCTGCCGAATCAGGTTTCAGCTCCTCGGGAGCGTCGGGATTAACCTCGGCGTCGCCGCGTCTCACCTTCACTCTCGGAGTCACGGGAGGGGCCGACGCTATGAGAAGCAGCATTTTCTCGGGCCGGATGAACACATCGCCCGGAGCCATTGGCCTGATCTCCTCATACCATGCGAATTTGGGGAGGAAATAGGAGGAGCGCTTGGCAAGATAGAGAGGGGTTACATTGCCGTTGTTTTCGGGCCAGATACGTCCCTGGGTCAATGCGTTGTCCTCGAAATAAGCGTCGAGATAGGAGCTTTCGATAAAGGCAAATTTGTTGTAGGTCGAGTCATTTTCCATCGGAAACATGATCATCTGCAAACTGCCGTCAACATACAGGCGGTGAAGCTTGCTATCCTCAAACCATGCCGTTATGTCTGATCCGCTCAACTGATCATAGCAATCCTCGTCAAGATGTTCGGCCACAAAACCGAAGTCGGGCAGGCGAGCCCAGTCAAGCACCGAGTCATTGAGGTGAAGCATTATCGTATTACCGAAAATCTGGCGGGTATCGCTCCACACCACAGGATTGCGATACATATAAATCACCGAATCTGATCGGTCATAGCTCAGCGAGTCACAAAGACCCTGCATATCAACGCGATAGAATCTCACTTTGTGATACACATTCATCACCCTCGCCGAGTCGATAGGGTCGATATACGACTCGATGGTATCGCCGTGCATATAGAGGGTGTCGCCCGAGGAATATTCCTTAGCCAAGGCGCGCCCGGTTACAAACACGCTGTCGGTAAGCTCATTGTAATAACCAAAATCACCCGATACCGACATCTGACGTGCCGAATCGACCATCACGGCATTACCGAAAGCCTCGCCATAGCCGGCTTCGCGGTCATACATGAGGGTGTCGCCTGAGAGAGTGTTGCCGTCGGAGGTCTTGACCGTCGAGCGGCGGTAGAGATCAGCCAGCTCGGTCTCGGTGTTATATGTGCCCGAGCGGCTTATGATATGGCCGTCAGCGCTGTAAATATTTGTAAGGTCAACGATTTCGGCGATATGGGTGTCGGTGTTATAGACCAGAGTGTCGGTAAACATTCTGAGCGTGTCGCCGTTGTCGCGCGGGCCGATAAGCTCAACCGAGCGGTAGAAATAGGCATATTTGGTCGAGGGATAATATTCACCCTCGCGCGATGTGAGGCGGTTGTGCTTGTCGGAAAGAGTGCCGCCCACTTCATAATAGCCCACCTCCTCAGCCATGTTATAGTTGAAGATTTCGGTTTCGAGCATCACGTCGCGGTTGATGAGCTTAACCTTCTTGCCGGGCATCGCATAGATAACCGCTATCTCGTTTTCACCCTCATAGTTAAGCTCGTCGCCATACACAAAGAGGGTGTCGCCCTGCTCCATCTTGATATTTCCGAAGGCGTCAAACGAATTGCTCTCTTCATAGAAATAGGCGCTGTCGCAATACATCACCATGCCACCCTTGCGGAACTTCACATGCCCCACAAGCACCTGATACTGGTCAGGCTCAAGACCTGTCAGAGGGTCGATTTCCTGACGGCGGAAACGCAACGTATCGGCGTGCTCAAAAAACACCTTGTCGGTAACGTTACGGTCGGC
>CAYLMR010000032.1:0-25237 GCA_964384885.1 uncultured Bacteroides sp. | reverse complement strand
AAGTTGAGGCTTTTGTCTATCTTTTTGGGAGGTTCTGCAACACCCTCTACAAACGTCCCCATATAAATCCCCCATCTCTGGCGCTGCCATGTCTACAAACGCTCGCCGAAAAATAAATTATTTGATAGTATAACCGAGGGAGAGATATGGAATCAACAGAGTCCCGTCGAAGGGGGAAAACTTTATGTCGCCACCGCCGAAAGTCAAACCGGTGCGAAGAAAAAATCCGCTCTTGCGCTGCAGGCGATAGCCCACGTTAAACGTCCAGAAGACATTGAGCCTCACACCGTTTGTTTCTTTAACTATCGTCGGTTTATCATAAGCCTCATAATACTTCCGGTAGTGACGGTCAAGAATACAGGGGGTGACACCGAGACCCAATTCAAACTTGCTCGCGCGATTGCCCATAATGGCATTGACCTCCAACGGAAGGGTTACGCCTTTAAACTCCACATATCTGTATACGTCTCCCTCATAGGGAGCGCCAAACCAACCCCCGTTGTCCCCCGAGCCGGAGATAATTGAAAATCCCGCTCTGAAGCCAAAGGCCGTGCCGGGCCTGAATCTCTGGTCATAGCCTAACGAGGCGACACTATAGCCCGGGCCTCCGAACTCCACAAAGAGATTGCGGCTCATCGGTTCAGCTACCTTTCTTACTGAGTCAGCAGCCTCGGTGACGGGAGTGTCATTAATTCCCATTGCTGAAAGCGCACCGGCGCTCAGCAACATCCCGATAGATATTACAAATTGCTTAAGCATAAAATGTTAAAATAGTTGATTTAAACACGCAATTCTGAGGAAAAATTGCGCATATTACAGATTATTAATAAATTTGCGTTCTAAACTTATTTCTGTGCGCTACCCTGATGGCGGCGCGCAAAGTTAATAATTTATTCATCACCAATCATCAATTTCTGCAAGGAAAATTCCCCGAGCCTATGACCCGCATCGTTCTTCTCCTGCTCACCCTCTGCCTGCTTCCGCTCAGAAGCCTCTCACAAGAGCTGTCAACTCTCGACTCGCTGGCGCTTTTTCATGAAACCACGGCGCTCAACTCGGGTCGTGTGGCTCAGGAAATAATCTATCTTCACCTCGACAACACCTCTTATTATCAAGGGGAGAGAATCTATTTTGCCTGCTATCTCATGACCTCCGACGGTCTCCGGCCCTCCAACCTGAGCCAGACGGTGTATGTGGAGCTGCTCAACCCTTCGGGCAAGGTTATCGACAAGTGTGTGCTCAAGGCGGTCGACGGCCGCTGTCACGGCTCGCTGTCGGTCAACGAAACTCCCTTCTATTCGGGCTATTATGAGATACGCGCCTTCACCCGCTATATGCTCAACTTCGGCGACGAAGCGATCTTTACCCGCGTGATTCCGGTGTTTAACAAGCCCAAGACCGAGGGTGATTTTTCCGAGCGGTCGATGCTGAAATATGGCTCGCGTGAGCGCACATTTCTCCGCCCCAAGCCTCAGAGCCACGACAAGGTAGAGGCCAAGTTCTATCCCGAAGGGGGCCGCCTCATCAGCTCGCTCCCCGCCCGCGTGGGTGTCGAGATAACCGACTCCTACCTGCGCCCTGTCGCCACCTCAGGCAGCATTGTCGACCAAAAAACCGACAGCGTAGTGGCTACCTTCACCACCTGCACTATGGGTCGCGGCTCTTTCAACTTCACCCCCGACGGCGGCAGGAAGTATCGCGCGGAATTTGACTTTGAGGGCAAGAAGCGAACCTTCAATCTCCCCAAGTCCGAGCCCTCGGGCATAGCCCTCAACGTTGACAACCTCAGCAATCCCGACAGCGTAACCGTCACGGTGTCACGCTCGGCCAATCTCCCCGCCACGCTCATTGGCGCGTCGCTCTCATGTCGCGGGCGGATCTACAGCCGCGCTATCATCGACCTCAGCGACGACCTCTCGGCCTCGTTCACCACCTCGCGCGCCAAACTCCCCACGGGTGTGATTAACGTTACGCTCTTCTCCCCCGAGGGCACCACGATAGCCGACCGCCTGTTTTTCAACAACCGCAACGACTTCATCACCCTCGACTATGAGTTTGACAAAGCCGCCTACTCCCCCTACGAGCCTGTCAATCTCAACCTTAAGCTGTCGACCCCCACGCCCGTGTCGCTCTCGGTGACCGATGCTGAAAACCGGGTGGCCTACTTCTCCGACATTCTCGCCGACCTGCTCCTCGCCTCCGAGGTGAAAGGCTACGTCCACAACCCCGCCTATTATTTCGCCGAGCCCTCTGACCCCGGGCGGCAGCGCGAGCTCGACGAGATGCTCATGATTCAGGGCTGGCGCAAATATTCCTGGCAGCAGCTCGCCGGCCTTGAGCCCTATCCTCTCGACCTCACCCCCGAAAAGGGCATCGAGGTGCATGGCCGCGTGTTGAGCCGATTTACCGACAAGCCGCAGAAAAACGCGAGCATCTCGGCCATGATCACCAACATGAGCGCCGACTCAACCAATCGCAAACTTCTCTTCTTAGACAGCTTCGACACCGACGACAACGGCAATTTCGCTTTCCGCACCGCCATTGAGGGCAAAGCCATGATGACCCTCTCGCCGGTGAGGAAGAAATCTATCAAGTCCTACCGCATATTGCTCAACTCCGACCGCTATCCCGCCACCCGCGGCTATGACCGCGCCGAAATGGTCACCGAGATCGACACCACTTTCCATCCCCTCAACGTCGCCATAGCCGACACCGACACTATCGCGCCAATAGAGGAACTCGACCTTGGCGCCGACACCACCCGCCTGCTCGACGAGGTGGAAGTCAGGGCCCGCGCTTCGCGCTGGACACGCGCCAACATCCTTTCAAACGCCTCGGTGTGTCACGACATCGAGTCGGAATATAACGACATGCTCGACCACGGAGCTAAAAACATCCGCTCGCTCATCGACATTCTTCTCTCGATCGACAAAAAATTTACCCACCAAAGGGAAATACTCTATGACGCACGCAGTCCCCTTTTCATTGTCGAGGGCGACAAGTTTATGGAAAACAAGGGGCTAACCCTCGTGAAGCAGGATGAGAACTTCATCACCGCCGAGCAGCTTATGGCTTTGGATGTGGGCGAACGTGTCAGGGAAATCGCGGAGTTCAAGATTATCGGCAACTGTAATCCCCTGCTCATACCGGTTGAGTATATCAAGAATGTGTATGTTTCCACCCGCGATGACGCCATTTACCACTACCTCTCCGAATACTTCCCCGGCTCATTAGATGATCTCGAGCGCATGAAGCGGCGCGTGGGATGTGTGGTGCTCATCGAGCTCAACCCCATGATGCCCGCACAGATGAAGAAAGGCATGCGCCGCGTGGTGCTCGAGGGCTACACCACCGAGCCGGTTGAATTCTATTCGCCCGACTACTCTCAGGCGCCCCCGGTCGAAACCGACTTCCGACGCACCCTCTACTGGAACCCCGACCTGCTCCCCGACGCCGACGGCAACATAAAAATCAACTTCTTCAACAACTCCTACACCCGCCACCCCCGCGTCTCCGCCGCCTACCTCCCCTTCCCCACCGACCAACCCTCAAATTAGTCTAATTAGACCAATTAGTCCAATTGGCCCAATTAGCCCTATATTTTTTTGAAATTTTTTTGGAGGGAGTGTGAGGATTTTTCAAAATCAATCGCTAACTTTGCAACTTAAAGTATTTTTTAATCATTATCAGAGAAATCGCAATTACCATGAAGTCACTTGACAAAATCTTAGCCGAGAAACTCTTGCAAATAAGCGCAATCAAACTCCAGCCCGAAATGCCTTTCACCTGGGCATCAGGTTGGAACTCACCCATATACACCGACAACCGCAAAACCTTATCCTATCCCGAACTCCGCTCGTTTATCAAGGTGGAGCTCTGCCGCCTCATCATGGAGCAGTTCCCCAAGCCCGACGCAATCGCCGGTGTTGCCACCGGAGCCATCGCCATAGGAGCGCTTGTTGCCGACACTATGGGTCTGCCTTATGTTTATGTAAGATCGACTCCCAAAGATCACGGCCTTGAAAACCTCATTGAAGGCAATCTCAAGCCGGGTCAGAAAGTAGTTGTGATCGAAGACCTCATCTCAACCGGCAGCTCATCACTCAAAGCCGTCGAGGCCATCCGCGCCGCCGGTTGTGAGGTAGTAGGTATGGCCGCCATGTTCACCTACGAATTTCCTGTGGCCGTTGAAGCCTTCAAGAAAGCCAATGTTCAGCTCTGCACCCTCAGCCGCTATAACGCCCTTCTCGAAGCCGCTCTCGAAACCGACTATATCCGCGAAAAAGACCTCGACACCCTGCGCGAATGGCGCCGTGACCCCTCGGTTTGGTCTCCCGCCCGCAAAGAAAACTAATCTCACGAAAAGTCATCATTTCCAACACTATAAACCACAATGGCTAAATATTGCGGTAAAACAGCTGTTATCGACAAGCCCATTGATGAAGTCTATAGCCGCATGGCCGACTTCTCGCTCTATCAGGCCAAGCTCGACGCCATTCCCGACGAGATGCGCGCCAAGATAGGTGACGTGAAATTCACCCCCGACACCATCATCATATCAGCCGACCCCGTGGGCGACATCACCCTCAAGGCCGTTGAGCGCATAGCCCCCGAGAGAGTGGTGCTCGAAGCCCAGAACTCACCCGTGCCCCTGAGCATGGTCATCACCCTCGCCCCCGCCGATGGGGGCAAGACATCAGTTTCTCCCCTCATCGAGGTTGAGATTCCCGCCATGCTCAAACCGTTTGTAGGCCCCAAGATGCAGGAAGCCGCCGACCGCTTCGGCGAAATGCTCACCAACCTTTTCAGCCTTTGAATGAGGGCGCTGAAGCTTTGCGCGCTGTTGGCTGTTATGCTTGCGGGAGCGGGATGCACCTCGCTCGACAACAAGCGTATCCCCCCGATGGCGGTAAGACTGCAGTTTAAAACCGTAGGCGACTGGAACACCTATGGCATTGCCGGCGCAACCTCAACGCGCTCCTTTGTGAAAAGCCTGCAGATACCTGCCGGCTATCCCTACACCGCGCTCTCGGCCACCGGCTTCGGAGGATTGCTCATAGCAGGTCAATTTACCTACTCGGGCGACCCTCTCGCCACCCCTCCGATGGTCTACGACCTCGCCTGCCCGGTTGAAGTCAAGGCGTCGGTGAGAATCGAGGTCGACCACGACAAAAACATTGCCGTGTGTCCGAAATGCGGTTCCACCTACGACATCTTCAACCTCGGCCAGCCGCTCTCGGGGCCCGCGCTCGACAACCGCTACACCCTCAGGAGATATAAGGTAACCGCCGGAGGCAACTCGGGCGACTATCTCACGATAACCTACTGAAGTTCCGAATTTTATAAAACCGGTCATTTCCAAAATTCCAACCAATAATGAAATCTTTATCCAACATATTGCTTATGACGGCAGCTGCAAGCGCAGGCGCCCTCGCCTCATGTCAGGGCTCGGGCAAGGCTTTGGTCTATCCCGAAGCGCCGACCGACAACACTGTCGACACCTATTTCGGCGTGGAGGTGGCAGACCCCTACCGCCCTCTCGAAAACGACACCGCCGCCGCTACCCTCGAATGGGTAAAGGCTGAAAACAAAGTCACCCAGGACTATCTCTCACAGATACCTTTCCGCGAGAAACTGCGCCAGCGCCTCACCGAGCTCAACAACTATGCCAAGTCGGGCATGCCCAAAAAAGCCAAAGACGGCAAATATTACTATTATGAGAACTCGGGTCTGCAGAATCAGTCGGTGCTCTACCGCACCGACTCGCTCAACGGCGAGGCCGAGGTATTTCTCGACCCCAACACCCTGAGCGACAACGGCACCGTGGCCCTCACCGGCATCTCACGCTCAAACGACGGAAAATACACCGCCTATACCGTGTCGCGCAACGGCTCTGACTGGACTGAAATCTATCTGCTCGACACCCAATCGGCCAAGCCCCTCGACGACCATATCGAATGGGCCAAATTTACCGGCGCCGAATGGCAGGGCGACGGTTTCTATTACAGTGCCTACCCCCGCCCCGAAGAGGGAAAAGAGTTTTCAAACGCCAACGAAAACCATCAGATCTACTACCACAAGGTGGGCACTCCCCAGAGCGAGGATATTCTCGTGTATGAAGACCCCGCCAATCCCCTCCACTTCCACTCGGCCTATGTGCCTTCGAGCGAAGACTATCTCTTTGTGATCGGAGGCGGCGAGGGCATCGGCAACTCGGTGATGTTTAAGAGCCTCAAGACTCCCGGCGCCAAATGGGTGACCATGGAGCCCTCACAGGACTATAACATCGAGATTTTTGACGTGGCCGACGGCAATATCTATTTCACCACCAACTATGGCGCGCCCCATGCCCGCGTGATGACCGCCCCGATAGCCAACCCCTCGCGCAACAACTGGAAGGAACTCATCCCCGAGGCCGAAGGTGTGCTGACCGACGTTACCCCCTCGGGCGACAAGCTCATCGTGAGCTATGAGAAAGATGCTTCGAGCCGCGCTTATATCTACACCCGCGACGGCAAGCAGCTCAAGGAAGTGGAATTCCCCACCTATGGCTCAGCCTCCTTCTCAGCCTCCAAAGACAACGACGAAGTGTTCTATACCTTCACCTCGTTTACCTATCCCGCCGCCGTCTACTCCTATGACATCAATTCGGGCGAGAGCACTCTCGTCAAAGCTCCCGAAATCAACGGCGTGAACTTCGACGACTATGTCACCGAGCAGGTGTTCTACACCTCGGCCGACTCGACCAAGGTGCCCATGTTCATCACCTATAAGAAAGGACTGAAACGCGACGGTCAGAATCCCGTCTATCTCTACGGCTACGGCGGCTTTAACATCTCGCTGCCCCCCAGCTTCTCGCCCAACCGCATGGTGTGGCTCGAAAACGGCGGCATCTACGCCCAGACCAACCTGCGCGGCGGCTCGGAATATGGCGAGGAATGGCACCTTGCCGGCACCAAGATGAACAAGCTCAATGTGTTTAACGACTTTATCGCCGCTGCCGAATATCTCATCAACGAGAAATGGACCAACCCCGAGCTCATCACCATCGAGGGCGGCTCAAACGGCGGTCTGCTTGTAGGCGCCACCGTCAACCTCCGTCCCGACCTCTTCAAGGTGGCCATTCCGAGAGTGGGCGTGATGGATATGCTCCGCTATCACCTCTTCACCATCGGTTGGAACTGGGCCTCCGACTATGGCACCTCGGCCGACTCGAAGGAGATGTTTGAATATCTCAAAGGCTACTCCCCCCTCCACACCATCCGCAACGACGGCACACCCTATCCCGCCATTCTCGTCACCACTGCCGACCACGACGACCGCGTGGTGCCCGCCCATTCGTTTAAGTATGCTGCCGCCCTCCAGGCTGCCGACACCGGCAACGCTCCCAAGCTGATACGCATCGACTCAAACGCAGGCCACGGCGCCGGCAAACCGATGTCGAAGGTCATCGACGAATATACCGACATTTATTCGTTTATCTTCCACAATATCGGCCGCACTCCAAAATAATCCGGCATGTAAGAACGTTGTTATAACAACCTTATATTTCAAATTAAGGTCTTCCTAAGCTCGGGAGACCTTAATTTTTCCCAAAACATTGCAAATGATCCTACGGCTCAAAATATATATCGCATCGGCAATCCTCGCCCTCATAGCGCAGGGGTGTTTCACCGGCGTGGAGTCGACACCGCGCATATCCGACTCCGAACTGCGCCGCGAGATCATAAACCGCCCCGACGACGCCAACCCCCTTGCCGACATTTCCCGGCAGCCCTACCGACAGTGGCAGCGGGGCAAGAAGTTTATCGTCACCGACCCCAAAAGCTCGCTCGTGCTCTCCACTCCCGCATCCGTCTCCCAACCCTACGAAGGCATGGAGTTGAGCTATGAGTCCACCCGGTGGATAATCTCACCCACCGGCGACTCGCTGGCCAACATAATTTTTTCCTCCCCTCAGGGTCCTCTCACCTTCGACACCAACCTCACTCCCGGGGAACTCTCTAAGCCCGACGCGATGGTGTCGATACCCTATGTTGTGGAGCAGTCGGTGGTCGACTCGCTCGCCGCGCGGCTCAAGGGCAACGACTACTATATTCTCACCTCAACCTATTTCGACACCTCCCATGCCCAGCGGCGCGGCCCCAAGTTTCAGGCCGTGAGATTGATCGACGTCACTCCCGGCACCGGCATCTATCCCGCCACCCTTACGCTCGTGACTCTCGCCGAGCCGGCCGACACCCTGCTGCTCGACCTCAGCCTCAGCAACCGCGCCGACGACACCCGCACTTTCAACCGCCAGCTCTCCTCACTCAATCCCCGCGACCGCTATCCCTCTATTTCCTCCGAAAACTGGCAACATATCATTCGCTCGAACGTGGTTCTCGGCATGACCCGCGACGAGTGTCGCCTCGCTCTCGGCACCCCCGCCGACGTGTCGCGCTACTCCTATCCCGCGAGCTATGAGATATGGACCTATCCCGACGGTGTGAGACTGCAGTTCACCGACGGAATCCTCACTAAAAAAGGAAGAAAATGAAACTGACTTTTCTCGGAACAGGCACCTCATCGGGAGTGCCTCAGCTAAGATGTTCATGCCCGGTGTGCCGCTCCAAAAATCCCGCCGACCGGCGACTCAGAGCCTCGGTAATGGTTACCGTCAATGGCAAAAACATATTGATTGACTGCGGTCCCGACTTCCACACCCAGATGCTTCGCCTCGGCTCGCCCGACCTCCACGCGCTGCTCATCACCCACTCCCACTACGACCACGTAGGGGGTATAGATGATCTGCGCCCATATACTCCAGACTTTGCCGACGGGTTTCCGGTTTACTGCACCCCCGATGTGGCCGATGACATAAGGCGCCTCATTCCCTATGCTTTCAACTCCCCGAGCGACAGAGTGCCCAGATTTCAGCTCAACACCTTTTCGCTCTCCGACTCCAAGCCCTTCACCGTGGCGGGAGATGTGGAGGTAATACCCCTGCCCATCATTCACACCCCCGACGGCCCCCTGATCGCAGGGTTCAGAATCAACAACCTGGTTTATATCACCGACTGCAAGAAAATCACCGATCAGGCCATCGAGATAGCCCGGGGATGCGACACCCTCGTCATCAACGCCTTGAGACACACCCCTCATCCCACCCACATCAATCTCAAGCAGGCTCTCGACATAATCAAGGAGATTGCGCCGCGTCAGGCCTGGCTCACCCATTTCAGCCACGCTATCGGCTTCCACACCGAAACCTCGCGTATGCTCCCCCCTCAGGTCACCATGGCCCGCGACATGCTCACCCTCTCCCTCCCCGACTGATCTCCCCAACTAATCGAGATTAATCTCGATTCTCCCGATTAATCCCGATTAATCCCAAATAAAAATCCGCCCGTCGACTCAAGTCAGCGGGCGGATTTTATTTCTAAGCCGAAGGCTTATTAAGCCATCTTCTCGGCGATAAATTCGCGCATTGCGGGAGTGTTGGCCTCAACACTCTTGAGCAGGGCGAGCTGCGAGCGGGTGCGGGTGAGGTTGTGGTCGGGCGATTTAATCTTATAATAGGTGTCGCCGTTGATATAGTCGGTGAGGAATCTCACGGCCTGCATGTAGGGGAACAGAGCGGCGGCATAGGGAAGATTCTCAACCTCGATGGGAAGGAGGAATTTGCCGGCTGAGGCGAGATAACCCTCGGTGAAGGCCTTGAAAATATCCATATTGAACGACACCTTTGAAAGGTCGCCCTCATCCTCAGCGGCGGTATTGGCACCTGTGCGGAGGAAATCGCCGTAGTCGCTGAAGATATAGCTCGGCATAACGGTGTCGAGGTCGATCACGCAAAGCACATTGCCGTCGGCGTCAAACATCATGTTGTTGACCTTGGTGTCGCAGTGGCAGATGCGTTTGGGAAGCTTGCCCTCTCTGTGAAGTTTCTCAGCCTTGACCATCTCTTCGGCGCGGGCCTTAATCTCCTTAAGCTCATCTTCAACTTCCTTCACACGGCCAACGGGATCGGCGGCGATAGCGTCTTCGAGCTGTTTGAGACGGAACTCCATGTTGTGGAAATCGGGAATGCTCTCCTTGAGATCGCGGTCAATGTCAACGAGCATCGACTGGAAGTGGCCGAAAGCGCGGCCGCAGTCACGCGACGACTCGGGAGTAACGGCCTCGACGGTCTTGGCATTGGGAATAAACACCATTATTCTCCAGTAGGCGTCGTTGTCGGCGTCATAATAGAAATTCTTGCCGCTGCCATCGTTGAGCTTAACGAAGGTGAGCACCTTGCGGTCGATATCATCCTCACCGGCAACCTCGAGCTTGCGGCGGATATGGCTTGTCACGGCGTCGATGTTGTCCATAAGGGTATCAACATCGGTGAAAATATGATGGTTAATGCGCTGAAGCACATAGTCGGGAGCGTCGGCCTCGGCAGTGCGCACCACAAATGTGTCATTGATAAGACCGTTTCCGAGGGGTTTCACTGTCTCGACAGTGCCCTTAACGTCAAATTTCTCGATAATTTTATTGAGGTTTTCCATGATATGATGGTTGGTTAATTGATTTAGTCGTTGGTGACAAGCAAAGGTAGATAAAAAAACTGATATTTGCCTAACATCCCCGTCAGAAAAACATTACTCCATCACCTAAATTACCGTAACAGGAAGATTTTTATTAATTTTGCAGAATCAATACCCTCATTAACCTAATCAACCAATTTTCATCAAATCATTTCAAACTCCATTACAATGAAAAAGCTGCTTGTAACAATTTTCGCCGCTATCGCAGGCATTACCTGCTGTAACACCGCCTCGGCTCAGGCCGAAATGGGCATTGCCAATCATCTCGGCATTGACCTCGGCGTCGGCACTACCGGTATCACCGTCGAAGCCTCAACCCCTCTCACCCGCTTCGTTCAGGTCCGCGCCGGCGTGAGCATTATGCCCGGCTTTAACTTTCATGTCAACAGCGACGTGTCGCTCAACACCCCCGCCGGCAATCAGAACGCCAAACTCAACCTCGACGGCTCGCTGTCGCGCACACAAGGCTCACTGATATTCAACGTTTATCCCTTCCGCTCAAAATTCTTCATCGCCGCAGGTGCTTTCTTCGGCGGCAAGGATGTGGTGAGCATCACAGGCCACTGCCCCGAAGCCAAAGATCTTCTCAGCAACGACAATTATGTAGAGGTGGGTGACTACCAGCTCCCCCTCAACGAAAACGGCGATGCCAAAGGCGCCCTCCGCGTCAACGGTTTCCGCCCCTATATAGCCGTCGGCACAGGCCGTCCGTGCCCCGTTGGACGCCTCAACTTCATGTGGGAATTAGGTCTGCAGTTCCAGAAACGCCCCTATGTGTGGGACTCCTATAATGATAATGAGGTGAAACTCGGCGATGTTACCAACGACGACACCTTCCAGAAAATCATGAACAAGCTCACCGTCTATCCCGTGTTGCGCTTCACCCTCTCCGGCCGCATCTTCTAATAGAGCAAGAATCTTTATCAACAGAGAGGCTGCCTGTCTTTAAGTGTCAGGCAGTCTCTCTGTTGATATTTAGGGTGGTGCTTTCAGAGGATGGGAGAGAGGAGGCGCACCACGCTTTCGAGTATGCGCTGGGAAAGGGGACGGCGGCGCCACTCGGCGGCGTTGAGGCGGCGGCTGTGAGCCTGATCGCTCATAAATTGGCGGCGCAGGGCCTCGTTGACCTGAGTGGAGTAGATAAACAGGTTAGACTCAAAGTTATGCTCAAATGAGCGGAAATCAAAATTGGTCGAGCCGACCGTAGCGAAATCGTCATCAACCACCATCATCTTGCTGTGGAGCATTCCCTCCTCAAAGAGATAGATCTTTATGCCGGCTCTCAGACACTCCTTCACATAGCTGTAGGAAGCATGGGTGAGGATGGCCGAATCGCTGTGGGCCGGCATCATCACCCTCACATCCACCCTCGCGAGAGCCGCCGCCTGGAGGGCGCGCAACAATCCCTCGGTGGGGAGGAAATAGGGGGTCTGAATCAGAATCCTCTTCTTGGCATTGCCTATGGCTTTGAGCATCAACATTCCGATGTTGCTCCATTCACCCGTAGGCCCCGCGGTGACGAGCTGCATCGCCCCCTTCAGCCCGGCCTCCCTTTCCGGAGTGCCGGCGGGCATGGCCTCGATGAGCTGATTGCCCATAAAGTTCCAGTCTACTGCAAATGAGTAATGAAACGCTGCCACGGCAGGGCCGGTGACCCGCAGGTGTAAGTCATGCCACGATGAGAATCTCTCCCCGCCGTCGATATACCGGTCGGCGATGTTCATGCCGCCAATATAGCCTGTCTTTCCATCTATAACACAGATTTTGCGGTGGTTGCGCCAGTTTATGCGGGTAGCGAATATCGGAAACACCACTCTGAAAAACGGATATATCTCCACCCCCGCCTCGCGCATGGCGTTGAAAAACCTGTTTCTCACCTTTATCGAGCCGATATGGTCGTAGATAACCCTCACCTTCACCCCTTTCCGGGCCTTGGCGATGAGTATGTCGGCTATCTCGCTGCCTATCTTGTCAGACTCGAAGATATAATACTGCAGGAGAATGGTGTCGCGGGCATTGCGGAGGTCCTCCTTCAGGCGCGTGAATTTCTCACTGCCGTCGGCAAAGATTTCCACCCTGTTGTCGGTATAGACCGGCGCGGCGGCCAGCGACCTCGCCAACTCTATCTGCTGACGCGACATCGGGCTGAGCGATTTCAGACTGTCGGTATAGTCTGACGGCTCCTCGCGCGATTCCGACTGCAGCAGGCGGCGACGTTTGCGCCGCGAAATCATGCGGGTGTTCTTAATGCTCCGTCCGAAGAAAATATAGAGTATCAGTCCCCCCACCGGAAAGGTGATCAGCACCGTGATCCATGCCAGCGACTTGAGGGGATTGCGGTTTTCCGACACAATGACAGCCACCAGACTGAGCACAGTCACGGCATAAGCGATCAACAGAGCCCAGTATAGCCACGGAGACATCGGTATGAGGGCAGGCAACGTCATTCTTAGTCAGGAGTGAAAATACTTAAAGTGCGAAATTAACCAATGCCCGGATAACCGCCAAACCTCTGCACACAAATCTTAACTTTATGCAAAAACCATCCCCGCCGTCTTATCACTGACAGCGGGGATGGTTTGAAAATTTATCAGCTCCGGGCAATTATTCCCCCTCGGCAGTTTCGGCACTATTGCCTTCTGCTCCGGGAAGCACCACGGGAGTGTCGTCAGAAAGAGAATTTTTGGCATCCTTGGCGGGCTGGTTTGACTGCTTGAGCATGAGCACCCAGGTGTCGCCGGCCTTAATGGGGTTGAACATCAGGCCGAGAGTGCCGCCGTCGGGATCATCGGTAAACGCATACTTATATTTAAGGTCGTTGAGCGACGGAATCGAGAAATCGTAGTGATCGAGCTCATAGCTCTTTACGGGGAACTGGGCGAAGCGGGCACGCAGCTGCTCCTTCTGCTGATCGTTGAGAGGCACAAGCTCGCCGTCGGGATTGCGCATGGCAAGCATCGAGAGGCTGTGCTCGATATTTCCGGCCTGAATCGAATCCATAAACTCACGGCCGAGGGCGAGTACCTGAGTGGTATCGGCAGCATTGAGCGAACCGGCAAACATCTCCTCAGCTTCCGAGAGGGTCACTACATTCGATTGGGTTTTCTCATTCTTACAGGCCATGCCGAGCACTGCAAGACAGGCAACGGCTGCGAGACCTAATTTTTTAACTAATTTCATAGTCGATCAAATATGATATTTAATAACTTTTTGTTTCACACATTCAGACATTTTCTGAATCAGGCTGCAAAGTTAGTAAATATTGCCGGATAATCCCCCCTCTCCTCCCGCCTCTTTCTCTTAAATAATCCCAAAACCTCCCCAAACTCCCCTTAGAGGGAGAGCCAGTAGGCGCGGAGGGTGGGCCAGGGGGTGATGAGGGGGGCGCCGGGGCGGTAGGGAATGTAGTGGCCGTTGAGGCGCAGGAGGGTGTAGAGGCCGTCGGAGCCTTGCAGGAAGATGATAGCGAGGTTGGCGCCGAGAGGGGTGATTTTCTCTACCTGCCATTGTGAGGCGAGGTTGTCGTAGTTGTCGATCATGGCATAGCAGCCGGGCAGTTTCATCAGGGCAAAGAGGGGCATGAGGGTCTCGGCATGGCCGAAGTAGGCGTTCATCTTAATCTGCTGGCACGGTGAGATGGCGGGGTGTTGGATGGCATTGTCGGCGTCGTCGATGATTTTTTCGAGCAGTGGTCGCGAGGCTACGGCGGCGATGTCGGTGGTGGGGTTGACGGAGTTTCTGAGATAGTGCTCAAGGTTGGCGGTGAGCCAGCAGCTGCGATATTCGTCGGTCGACATCCATTGGGTTGTGGGGGCGGGAAGTCCCGTGCTTTCAAAGGCTTGCATCACCTCATACATCTCCATCGAGGTGGCGCGGGCGTCGAAGCCGAAATCGGGATTGATAAACAGCCGCATGGCGGGTGACTGAGGCACATGGCTGTCGAAGAAATTGCGGTAGGCCTCGGAGTCGGTCACCGTGGCGCGATAGGATTTATAAGCGGGGTCGGTGTCGAAGCAGCGCAGCAGTTCGTCGGCCGAGCCTCCCGAAAGGGTGGAGAGCACCAACTGAGGGTTATCGCGCTGAATGGCATGGAGAAACTGATACATCGAATAGACCACTCTTGGTTTGGAGGTGGAGATAGCGCGTATCTTGCCCTGTTTGAGCAGCTGAGGGAGGGTGTGGCTCATCTGGGTGCCGAGGCGCTGTTCCTCATAGATGCCGAGCGGAGAGAGGCGTCCCCACTTCACAGCCGAGGCGGTGTCGACCTGCATGATCCGCTCCATGAAGCTCTGACCGTCGGGGGTGAGATTGCCTTTGGCAGCCTGCTCGGTCAGCAGGGCCTTGAGATGGTTTACCTTGTCGGCCGACGAGAGATAGCGGGCGCCATGACGCGCCACATAGCTCACAAACACCGGTTTGAGAGTGTCGCCGCCGAGAATAATAGTGTCGTTGCCGGCAAAATCATAAGGCATCATCGAGCCGTCATAGTCGGCGGGGAGGGTATCGAAAGCGGCGATCTTTACCGACATGAGTTGGCCGGTAAGAAGCAGGGCTAAGATGAGACAAAGGCGAGGAAGGGAGCTGGTAAGTTTCATAGTGTCGGAAGTGTTGGGGTGAGATAGGTGTTGTGAGCGGGTCACTACACTAACCAACAATGCTTCGGGCATTTATGTTCTTATTCCAATCAGAAAAAATGATTATTTCCGGCCGAAGTCGGCAGGAATCTCGCCCCATTCCTCGGTGTTCCACTTCAGAATAGGGTTGACAACCGGGTGGGTGGCGAGCCATTTCTCAGCGCGGGCCAAAATCTCCATCAGCTTGGCATTTTGGGGCGTGGGGGTAATTTTGGTGTTGGCGTGACGATGTTTCACCCACGAGATGGCGGTTCGGCTGTCGGAATAGATAGTGCGGGTAGGCTGGTTATAATTGCCGAGCAGGGCGAGGGCATGGACTATGGCGAGAAACTCACCGATGTTGTTGGTGCCCCCTTCAAGCGGCCCGACATGAAAGATGGTGCGCCCCGTCGAGAGGTCTACTCCCTGATATTCCACAGGCCCGGGGTTATGACTGCAGGCCGCATCGACCGCTATGGCATTGCTCACCACCTCGGGATTATTTGAGAAATCGAGGTTTTGGCAGTGGGTGGCGATTGATTTCAGCACCCCGATATGCTCCTGAGGTGAGCCGCGAAAAGCCTCTACGGCAGCCTCGAGATTGGGAAAGCTCTTATATTTCGCTCCCGGGAAACCGTTTATCTGGTCGAAGGCATCCTCCCATGAGTCAAACACACCAGTGTCGCGCCCTTCCCACACCACATAATATTTCTTTTTACCTGCCATCGCGAGAATCAGGAAAGATTGAGAAAAATGTTTATGTCGATAGCCCTCACGCCGGCTATTCTCGCTATTGCGGGATTGACCGGACGCCCGAGGAAGGTGTAGGCCGCTTTCTGCAACCCCGGCAGCAGCTTGAGGGCATTGTCGACTCCCCCCTCACACGACACGAGGCCGGTGAGCATGGTCACAAAAGCATTGGTGAGAGCCATGGCCACCGTGCGGGGCACCGTGGCATCGGCATTGGTCATATAAGCGAAATTGGAGGGCACCCGGGCGGGGAGAGGCACCGGAGGCGCGGCGAGGTCGATGTGGGTTATGGAGGGGAACATCAGGCCGGGGCGCGAGGAGATGTCAAAGAGCGCCACTCCTTTTTTCAACAGCGGAATAGTGTCGCTGCCTATCACAAACCGCGACTCGGAGAGAGTGTTGATCACCACGTCGGCACTCCGCAGGGCGTTCGTCACCACGCGGGGGTGGAGGGCCGAGCCGATGGCCCACGGGCCAAGTTCGCGCAGGGCGCGGCGAAGAGAGTAGACATCGTTGTCGAACAGACGCACCGTGGCTCCCGCACCGGCGGCGGCGCGCGCGGCGGCACAGGCCGCAATGCCCGAGCCAAACACCGTGACCTCACACGGCACGATGCCTGCCACTCCGCCAAGCAGAATACCTTTGCCCGACGAGTCGCTGAGCAATCCGGCCGATTTGGCTATGGCCGCGCGGCCATTAATCTCAGAGATAATGTCGGCAAAGGGGGTATTGCCCGCTGAATCCTCGATGAGGTCGATGGCAATAGCGATGATATTGCGGGCGAGCAGGGCTCTGATGGCAGCGGGCTGCTGATGGTGGAGCGAGAGCATGGTTATCAGCATGGCTCCGCGGCGAATGTGGCTTATGTCGGCCGGAGAGAGAGGGCGCAGATTGATCACGATGTCACAGCCCAAAGCGTCGGCTCGGCTCACTATCTCGGCTCCGCAGCGGGTGTAGGCCTCGTCGGTGTAGCTGATTCGCTGGGCGGCGCCGCGCTCCATTCTCACCGCAAAACCGCTGTCGACCAACATCTGCACTCCCTCGGGGGTGAGGGGAAAACGGCGGTCGGTGAGGGAGGCGCTGCTTGGCAGACCTATGGTGAACCGCCGGGTGGGATTGGCCACTTCACACAGGCAAGGCTCGGTTTCCAATCCTTCGGAGGCAGCGGGGCGGGGTGATTTGAAGAAGTCCATGTCAATAACGGTTAGATTGTTGGAATCAACGGGTCGGCAGCCCGAATTGCTCTATGAAACGGTTGGCGGTCTGCGACACCTCAACCTCATTTTCGAGAAGGTCGCCGGCAAACGAGGCCGAGGCCTGCGAATAGTATTTCATTCGCTCGGCAAGTTTCTCCTTGATGAAATCGAGCAGGGCCTCATCGCTGAGTGAGGCTATGAGCGGACGTTTGTGGCGCCCGCGCATTAGGCGTGTGTGGAGCTTGGGAATCGAGGTGTTGAGAAACACCGTCGTGCCCCGCGAGTTCATATATTCTATGTTGTCGAAATGGCAGGGAGTGCCGCCGCCACAGGCCACTATCACATCTTCAAACTCTCCCACCTCATGGAGAATATTGCGCTCGATAGTGCGGAAGCCCTCCTCGCCGCGGGTGGCGAAGATGTCGCGCACATTGGCGTGAAAGCGGGTCTCGATATAGCTGTCGAGGTCAATAAACTCCAGGGTGGTAAGGCGGGCGAGGTTGCGCCCCAGGGTGGATTTGCCACACCCCATATAGCCTATTAGAAAGATCGGTTTCATTTGCCTGCGGGCTGGAATCTCAGGGTATAGGTCATCGGCTCGTCGGGCACACAGTAGATAGGCATGGTGCCTACATCCTGACCGCACGAGGCGTTGCCGATGCCGCGGGTAAAGGCGTCGAGGTGAACCACCGTGTAGTCTCTGGGAGTGAGCTCCCAGGTGTGCATGGCGTTCATCAGATCCTCGTCGGTGTTGCGCAGGGCCGAGAAGCTCACGTTGCCCTCGGTAAGAATGGTCACTCCGGTGCCGTCGGGGGCGAGGAAGGTGGCTTCGCGGAGCTGCTGACGTTCGCCCGAGCTCTGGGGCTTGACATATTTGTCTTCCATCGAGCCGACGGTCGAGGTATATCTGCCGGCGGTCACGCCGTCGAGACGGTCAACGGTGTTATCCCACGGACCGAGGGCGTAATATTCCACGCGGCTCATCGCGGGGTTGAGGCCTAACTGAAGACCGGCGCGGCGAAGTTCGGCGGTGTGGGGAATGAATGTGGCCTTGATGTCAACCACTCCCGAGGGATAGATGAGATAGGTGATGTCGGTGTCGCAGAGCGAGCCGGTGCGCAGGGCGGTTACGGTCACGGTGCCCTCGGAGGTGGGAGTAACGGTTACCTTTTCGGCGGCGGGGTTGAGGCCGTTGGTGGTTTTGGAGAAGCGGTCGTTTTCAATCCAGCGGTGGTTGGAGTAAACCGGGCCCTGACCGGGCACAATCACTTCGTTGCCGTTGAGGCTCATTTGCTCCATGTTGCCGGTGCGGGTGTTGAATGTCACGCTCACGAGATTGTTTTTGACCGTTACGATCGAATCATTGGTTGTGGTGATGTCAAGCCTTTGGCCTCCGGCATTGACAGCGGGGAGGGGTGAGCGGCCGTTGAGTGAAATCTGGGTGGTGGCCACGGGATGACCGGCGGGAGCGTAGAGCGATTTCTCACGCTCTACGGCCGAGAGGGTCAGGAGCACTTCGCCCGAGGTAGATGCGGCAGCGGCGGGGAGCTTGACGGTCATTGTGCCCGACTGGCCGGGAGCGATGGCGGGCATACGGCGTGAACCCGAAGCCACGGAATGGCCGTTTTCGAGCACTGTCCACGCAAGGTCGAAGTTGTTGAGCGAAATAAAGTTGTAGCCGTTGCGAAGGTGAATCTCAACCGAGCGGTGGTTGGGAGCGACATCTATCTTGTCGAATTTCACGAAGCTGTGGGCGGCTTTCACCTCGGCAAGCTTGGCGCTCTCCTCGCGGGTGGCGGGAAGGATGCCGTTTGAGCAGAAGTTGCCCTGATGAGGACCGGGATAGTCATAACCAGTGGTGAGAATCTGTTTGCCCTCCTTGAGGCCCTGAGGTGAATATATGGCCTGGTCGACCCAGTCCCAGATACAGCCGCCCACGGTGGAGTTGCTCTGCTCTATCACGTCCCAATATTCATGGAGGTTGCCGATGGCGTTGCCCATGGCGTGGGCATATTCGCATATCAGCATGGGCTTGTCGAGGTCGGAAGTGTTGGCGTGCATCCATGCCTGGCCGGGATACATCTTGCTGTAGAAGTCGCTGTAGATTTCGCCGCCATAGGGGAGGTTGATGCGGGTGCCCTCATAGTGCACGGGGCGCGAGGGGTCAAGAGCCTTGGCGGTGTTATAGCAATGCTCGAAGTTGCTGCCCGCTCCGGCTTCATTGCCGAGACTCCATATTATAACCGAAGGATGGTTGCGGTCGCGGCTCACCATGCGCTCTATGCGGTCGTTGAAGGCGGGAATCCATGAGGGATTGTCTGAAATCGACTGGTTGGCGTGGTCTTCGAGGTCAGCCTCGTCGATGACATAGAGGCCGTATTTGTCATACATGGCATACATCTTCTCGTTGTTGGGATAGTGGGATGTGCGCACGGTGTTGACGTTGTTGCGTTTCATCAGCTCCACATCGCGAAGCATCTCGTCGGTGGTGACGGCGCGGCCATGGAGGGGTGAGGAGTCGTGGCGGTTGACACCTTTGAGGAGCACGCGGCGGCCGTTGACATACAGCTGCGAGCCTTCGATCTTGACGTCGCGGATACCTACGGGAGTCGAGAAGGCCATTTCGTCGGTGCCGGCATAGCTGTCGGCGGGGCGCTGGGTCACCACGAGGCGATAGAGCCAGGGGGTTTCGGCGCTCCAGAGCATCGGTTTGGCGACATTGATGGGGAAGAGGGTCTCGGCGTCGGGCGAAGTTATCTCTTCGGTGCGCGAGCCTATGAGTTTGCCTTTGGGATCATAGAGCTTCACGGTCACTGTCTTGGGCTGGAAGTCGAGCGAATCGCTCATCATCGAGAGGGTCACGTCGACCTTGGCAGTGCCGTCGGGGTTGAGGGTGGTGGCGATGTGGTGGTCGCGCACCGAGGTCTTGGGCACTGCGGTGAGCCACACGTCGCGGAATATACCGCTCATTCTGAACATATCCTGACATTCGAGATATGATCCGTCGCTCCATCTCATCACCTCTACCGCGAGGGTGTTTTCGCCGGGGTGGATATAAGGGGTTACGTCAAACTCGGCGGTGTTGTTGGCGCCCTGGGTATAGCCCACATACTTGCCGTTGACCCACACCGAAGCAGCCGAGTAGATGCCTCCGAAGTGGAGAATGGTGCGCATACCGTTCCATGACGAGGGGATGTTGAACTCCCTGCGGTAGCTGCCCACGGGGTTGATGCCATAGTTGGCGCCATTGTCGTTAAATCCGGGGCGGGCCTTGATGAAGGGGGGAGTGTTGGCGTGGGGATATTCCACGTTGGCATAGATGGGATGATCATAGCCGAGCATTTCCCAGTTGGAGGGCACGGGGATGGTGTCCCATGAAGATACGTCATAGTCTTCCTTATAGAAGTCGAGAGGACGCTCGGAGGGCTGGCTCACGAGATTGAATTTCCATGTGCCGTTGAGCGAGCTTCTCAGCGATGATTTGGTATCAACCCAGGGA
This sequence comes from uncultured Bacteroides sp., assembly GCA_964384885.1. Taxonomy (GTDB): domain Bacteria; phylum Bacteroidota; class Bacteroidia; order Bacteroidales; family Muribaculaceae; genus Paramuribaculum. The sequence continues at coordinate 4,605 of CAYLMR010000032.1, read as the reverse complement.
GATTCGAGAAACTCGGTGTCGGCCAGCATCTCGCTTTCGTTGGGATAGGGGGTATAGGTGGCCACTCCGGGGAGCTTGTTGATGGCGAAGATGGTTTCATCTTCCCACACGGGAGCGTCGATTTTAGGTTTCTCGACCACGGTGGCGGTAATCCATGCGGTAGGATCGGAGGGGTCGAGGTCAACGGCCATATAGCGGCCATCTCTGAGAGCATACATCTTGCCGGGCTTGGCCGATGAGGTGAGTACCCATGCCCCCTCCATGCCCTGAGCGGGAACGAAGGTAAACAATGCGTTGCTCCAATCGCCGGCTTTGGCGGGCCACTGCAACAGGTAGTCGATCTTGGCGTTAGAACCTCCGTCGTCGAAATTCTGATCATAGAACGCGCCGCCGATAGCACAGCGGTCGAGGTCGATCATCTCGATGGTGTAGTATTGACCGCGGTTGCCGGCATCGGTTTTTTCGGCCACGATACGGGCATTGTTCTCACCCGAATCGCCGTTGCCCAGCGACATGCCGGGCATTGTGGCGGGGCTGAGACGGTAGGTGAGGTTGCGCGAAAATCCCGCCTTGTCGGCTTTTTGGATGATAAACCATGCCGAGCGGTCGGTGGCTGCGGTGGTGCGGTCGGTGAGGGTCAGCGAGCCGTCTTTGTCGAGCTTGGCCGCCATGGTGGGGCGGTTGGCCGGCACAAGAAGCACCTCTTTCCCTGCTGACGAGAGAGGCACGTCGACAATCAGCCAGAGCTGCGCCTCGTCGCTGCCGTTGTTCTCGCCGGTAGAAAGGTTGTTGCCCTCGGTGCGGAGAGCCATGTCGCTCAGCGGATTGATGAAGCGCCATGAGCCTGAAAGTTCCGAGAGGGTCCAGTAGTTGTCGGCATTTTCTTTGGCCAGCGGCGCGATTGTCACTCCGCCCTGAGGCAGAGCGCCCACCACCTTGGACTCATCGGCTGCCGGAACGATGTTATATAAAGCTCCCGGCTGAAAGGTCAGCGGATTGGCTTCGGCCATAAGAGGAAGGGCCGGAGGGGTGGGAAGAGCAAAAAGCTGCGGGGCCGACAGGCTGCCAATCAACAGGGCGGCTGCGGCTATGCGTGAAAGTAGGCTCATGGTTTTAGAGGTATATGATGATGCGATCTGATTAATTCGGTTTATTATGCCTCGGTGGGGAGGTTTTGAGATAACTCTGACAAAGATAGCCAATTATTTGGAATTGAGCAAACAAATGCACTCAGGGTAATGTGCGCGGGATAAAAGTCACAAACCGGTAGCGCAGGCCGCTCGGCTCGTCGGTGAACCATTCGCCGGTTTGGGAAGCTTGCCATTTCGCGGGGTCGATGTCGGGAAACCGGGTGTCAGCTTCGGGAAACTCAGCGTCAATTTGGGTGATTATCAGCTTGGTGGCCAACGGCATCATGAGGCGGTAGAGCTCTCCGCCACCTATTATCATTATCTCGTCGGCACCCCCTTGCTCAGCGAGACTGACAGCCTCCTGAGGATCAGAGACGGTTTCGGCTCCGGGAGCTGAGAATCCCGAGCGCGCCACTATGATATTGCGTCGGCCGGGCAGCGCGTGGGGAAGCGATTGAAAGGTCTTGCGCCCCATCACCACCGGCTTGCCCATCGTGGCGGCCTTGAAGTGACGGAGGTCGGCGGAGATGCGGAAAGGCATGTCGCCGTTAACTCCTATCGAGTTGTCGCGCGCCACAGCCGCTATCATTGTTATCGTGGGTTGGGAATGGCTCATTTATACGCTTACTTTGGCGGCTATGTGGGGATGAGGGTCATAGTCGCTGAGGGTGAAATCAGAATAGGTAAAGTCGAAAATCGACTTGACTTCGGGGTTGAGGGTCATCTTGGGGAGTGGACGAGGCGAGCGCTCCAGCTGCAGACGCGCCTGCTCGAAATGGTCGCGGTAGATGTGGGCGTCGCCGAGGGTGTGGATAAACTCGCCAGCCTCGAGGCCGCACACCTGTGCCATCATCATGAGCAGCAGGGCGTAGGAAGCAATGTTGAACGGCACTCCGAGAAAGCTGTCGGCACTCCTCTGATAGAGCTGCATGGAGAGTTTGCCGTCGGCTACATAAAACTGAAACATCGCATGACATGGGGGCAGAGCCATCTTGGGGAGGTCGGCCACATTCCACGCGCTGACTATTATGCGGCGCGAATCGGGGTTGTTTTTTATTGTCTCGACAGCCTGAGTGATCTGGTCGATGACGCCGCCGTTGCCGTCGGGCCATGAGCGCCACTGGGCGCCATACACCGGGCCGAGCTCACCATCGGGCGAGGCCCATTCATTCCATATCCTCACGCCATTGTCCTGAAGATATTTCACATTGGTGTCGCCTTTGAGAAACCACAATAGCTCATGGATTATCGACTTGAGGTGGAGTTTCTTGGTTGTGAGCAGCGGAAAACCCTCTTTGAGATCAAATCTCATCTGATAGCCAAACACCGAGCGTGTGCCGGTGCCTGTGCGGTCTGACTTGTCAGTTCCGTTGTCGAGAATATGCTGCAGCAGGTCGAGATATTGTTTCATGATAGTTGGTCGGAAGGAGTGGCCGGGTCGGCCGGGGTTAAGGAATCAGAGGCTTCGGTGATGCCGCATTGGTTGCATGACGAGGTCTGCGAGAGTGTCGACGAGGCCTGGGGCATAGTGGGTTGCATCATCGGTATGGAGAGCTGTTTGCGGGTAGCCTTAAATGAGATGGCATTGTCGCGACAGGCGTCGGTGCAATCAAAACACACTATGCAGCGCGACGAGTCAACCACATGGTCGTTGAGATTGATGCAATGACATTTGCACGCTTCTTCGCAGCGGCGGCAGTTGGTGCAGAGGTCAGTGTCGATGTCAAACTGAAACACGGCATAACGACTCACGCTTCCCAACACCACTCCGACGGGGCAGACAGTGTTACACACCGGGCGCCCCCAAAGCCATGCCGCCACCACCGACCCTCCCGTAACGAGAAGGGCGGCCAATGCTCCGCTCAGCGAGCTTACCGCTATAAGCAGAGGTGGATAGTCGGGCGAAAAAGAGGCGTGGAGCGACTCGGGAGTGATAAGGCACCACAGCGGATGCAACACGGTGAGGCAGAATCTCACATAGGCCGTATAGGGGTCGAGCAGCGACGGGATAAGCATAAATCCGGTCATGAGACACACCAGCACTACGCCCAGCGTGATCCACCCCGGACGGTTGCGCGAAGGAGAAAAGCGGTAGCGCAGCAACTCGTTGCGGGCAAGCAGACCGTCGGAGGTGCGCCGCCGTCTCGCCCACGCCGATATATCCTGAAGAGTTCCCAACGGGCAGACTGTTGAGCAATAAACCCTTCCCGCAAGGAGAGTCACCACCAGCCAGCCCACAAACACCGCAAGCGAAAACGCCGCCACGGCGGGAATGAGCTGCACCTTTCCCAGCAAAGCCGCCACATATGGCACCTGCATACCGAAAGCGGCCAGACAGCCCGTCAGTATCCCGAACACAGCGACACTTACGGCTATCCTGACAATACGCAACAGGCGGTATGACAATCGGCGTGAACTCATAATGCGCCAAAGTTACTAAAATTTTACCGGCTGACCTCAATCCCTCCCCCTCAAAATACTCCCCCACCCCCAACTCATCCCCATATAGCCGACCAAGAAATCGTAGATGAATCCAGATCAATTGTGTACGCACTGCGTACATAATTTCCTATTCTGACAAAAGATATTTATATATTATATCTGTAAATAAGGATTTTTTATTTATATACTGATGGTGTAATCTCCATTATATGTTTGATTTAACTTTGTTTCTATATCCTTTATGGTAATGTCCCCGGTTGAGAGCCGTTCCCTGTTACCATTAGAGACAGATAATGCGAAGTGAGTTGGGGTCCTTACTTCGCATTATGAATGATGGTTGATAATATTCAATTATATTATTCACGGGAGTAAATACTGATAGGAGGGAATGCGGAGACGCTCCCGATCTTCCTCAGTGATAGTTTTAAGCTTAATTACGCAACCGGACACTTTGGCAGCAGTTCCACATCTCCTTGATGATGCAGAGCACACAAATAGCGGTTTGTTCTTAGATATTTTCATAATTTAAGCCGTGTTTCTTTTTCGCAAAATTACGACTTTTTCCGTTTAGTCGCAAACTTTTGACGAAGATAATCTACATTATTTGTTGAGAAACACTTGAATCGCCCTCTATGTTCATATTATGACTCATTCTAAAAGAGGACTGCCATTCACCGGGAGGACTTTCAGTTCTTGATGGTGTTGGAGTTCTGGTTGTAGGCCTTTGCCACGCACTTCCATTCGCCGTTGAGTTTGAGCAGGAGCAGGAAGTCAGTGAAGTCTATGCGGCCGCCCCAGCCCTCTTCGAGCACACGCACCACGGCTACGGTTTCTTCGACGGCAAGAACATCAATGCGAGCTTTAAAATTATCTCCCGCGCCAACGGTGTCAACATTGTGATAGAACTGTTGGATTGAACCATGTTCCAGCACTCCGTCGAGCATTCCGAAGAGCACTGCGTCTTCAGTAAAAAGAGTCTTTGCATACTCACTATTGCCTTCAGCTACGCTTCTGACAAACTTTTCAGCAGCTT
>CAYLMR010000031.1:0-25263 GCA_964384885.1 uncultured Bacteroides sp. | reverse complement strand
AATCATCAACAGAGCAATCCTCCATGAGGTCAACAACGTTACATGCTAAGGATTAGGTATCAATCATCAATAAAGCCGTACATTTTGGGCGGTAAAAGCACATAATAAACTGAATGCCAATAAATTGTAGGGGTGCGATATATCGCGCCCGCCCCTCGTGAAGCTCTCCGTGCGCAGCTTGTCCCTTGATGGTTACGACCACGACATCATCGCTTCGCGACTCCTTTTTATTTTTTTGCGACTTCCTCGGGCTTCACCCGAGGTTTCCGACAATATCACCGCTACCGCGGCTCACTATGCGGGTAGTATGGCGGGGGCGCCGCGGCTCACCTTCGCGGGGGCTTTGAGGGGGAACGGATGCACCAGAGTGCATCCCTACGAGGTTGGCAATCAGCGATTTGCTTGTAGGGATGCTCCCCTGGAGCATCCGCCTCTCCGCCCTGTTGATGAGCAATGCGGTCATGCGGTTGGGCCATCCGGATGTCGCCGCTACAGCGGGGATTTTCTTGGATTTAATGATTTGTACAGGCGAGGAGCGACGTATCAGGCGAGACCATTCGGGGCGGGGACGTTTGGAGACAAGCCGGCGGCATGGCGGAGCATTGCGGGCGCGGCATGGAGGTTGGGGGCATTTCCGAACTATTTCCGAACTGATTTTTGGGGGGATTTTCGATTTCTTAGGTTACTTTTGCTGAAAATCACTTAAACCCCCTTTTTATTATGCGTTACATCATCTCATTATTTGCAGCCTTAATCGGCATAGCGGCTTTGGCATCAAACAAGGTCACATTGGTTACTTTTACCCCAAGTGATAAGATAGGGATAAATGATTCTATCGCCACCCAATATTATAAAGCCTATCAAGAAAACATCGATACGATAAATATTATTTTCCCTATGGACAAGATCGAGCAAGGTGTCGAGCAGTTTAAGGCTCGCATGAGCTCTAACTTCGCTCTGAGCAAGGAGGGCAACTACTTTATTATGGGCTCATCTCTTGAAGGCTCGGCGGCTGCTACAATCTGCGCGTCAGAATCCTCGCCCAAAGGGTTGATTCTTATATCAGCTGCCGGAATTGACGGAAGTAAGGTCGCTAAACGTTTTATGACCGGCCTCTCTTATGTCTTCGACTTCCCTTCACCGAGAGAAATCAGAGCAAAGATGAGAAAAGAAATCGAGAATTATACATCTTCAGAGCCTTTAGATACGGTCGAACCGATTATGCCTGAAGATTTCCGGTGGCTGGTAAACTTCCACCCCAAGAAATATCTCAGCAAAATCACCTGCCCCGTCTTTGCAGCTTATGGAACCGCCGACCCTCTCGTTGATTGGTATGAAAACAGCACGGGCATAGACGAAGCTCTCCCATACTCCGATTCCGACGTGATAAAAACCTACTTCAACACAGGTTTCTGTCTGCTTAACACTGAGGAAAACTCAAATTTACCGTGGTTTGGAGATATGAACCCCAACGCACCGCGATCGTTTAATTCATCAGCAATAGCCGACATCGTAGAATGGATGAAAACCGTCAGCAAATAAATCCCTGCTAACCATTGCTCTCACGATTTTTTGCGGGCTACGGGATTGTTTATTAAATTTGAGTCCTCAAAAATATCATTCACTTTCAACACCTCACGCTCTTGAACTCTTCCATCAAACCGCTGCTCAGTATCCCCCTCGCGATAATCGGCCTGTCGCTATTGATAGGCTGCTCTCATTCGCGCCCCGACGGCCGGCTATTCTATTATGTTGCGGGGCTCATATCGGAAAACCCCGAGGAGGCCCTCACGGCGCTCCAAGCAATTGACCGCAACTCTCTTAGAGAAGATGACCGCCACTATTATGACTTCCTAACCCTCAAGGCGCGCGACAATGCCAATTTGCGCCACACCTCCGACACCCTCTTTCTGAGCGTGTTAGACTATTATTCCCAACACCCCTCATGGACGCTTTATCCACAGGTGCTTTATCTTGGCGGAAGGGTTTACAGTGACCTCGGCGACTATTCCACCGCCTTGAAATTCTTTCAGGGCGCTGAGGAAAATCTGTCAGATTCGGAGAATGACAGAGAGCTGAAAGGACGGGTGCTGAGTCAGACAGGCCGGTTGCTCAACTCAATGTGTCTGTATGATGAAGGGGTTGACTGTCTTAAGAAATCAATCAATATTGACAGAGAGCTAAAGGATACGGTTGGTGAAGTGTCTGACCTTCAGCTGCTCGGCAGTATATATCTGCGCGTGCAGCAAATCCCCGAGGCGGAAAAATATTTTCGTCTCGCCCTCAACAAAAGCCAAGATCTCGACACCACCCTCAGGGCTAAATCGTTGATGTATCTCGGCGCGGCTAAATATCGTCTCGGCGAGATTGATTCCGCGCTCATCTACATTCGCGAGACTCCCGCCAAGGTACACCCTATGGACAGAAGCCGCGCGCTCTCCTATGCCATAAAGATCTATAATGATGCCGGAATCAAAGACACCGCATTTCTCTATGCCCGCCAACTGATTGAAAGCAAAGACCCTCATTATACCCCTACGGCATATAAGGCCCTGATTTCAACCGACCTGCGCAACCGACTTCATCCCGACACCGCAGCCCGATATCTGAGCGACTATCTCTCGGTGCTTGAATCATTCTATGACGAGGAGCAGGTCAATATGGGCGTCAGCCAGCAGCTGCTCCACAATTATGACCTCCACCTCAAACATCGTCAGCAAGCCGAGCGATTTATCTTCATCCTCAAACGTTGTGTCATAGTCATTGCCCTCGTCGCCCTCACTCTGGCCGTGATAATTCTGCTGCTCAAAAATCGAAATAAAAAGAACATCATCAACCTCCATATCGCCCTCCATAACATCAGACGGCTTGAAAATATAATCCAACGACGGCAGAATGAATCGGAAGCCGCCGAAATCGCTGAGCCACAGGAGGCTGACGAATCAATACCTATGCTGAGAGAGAAACTGAGAGACAAGCTGCTCGACATCTACAACTCCAACCGGCTTCCTACCTCTCTTCCTCCCTCTATTCTTCAGTCAGGAGCCTATGCCAAACTGCAATCCTATATCGACAACAACCGGGAAATCAGAGAGTCAGACCCGCTTTGGAACGATCTCAGAGAGGCCGTAGTGAAAAGCTCGCCGCAGTTTATCGGCAACCTGCGCATGCTCACCGGTGGAAAGCTCAACTCCTATGACCTTCACACCGCGCTGCTTATAAAATGTGGCGTGACGCCGACCCAAATGACCTACCTGCTTAACCGCACGAAGAGCACCATCGCCTCGCGCAGGGAATCGCTCTGCGTCCGCGTGTTTGACGAAAAACTCGGCACCAAAGTCATCGACGCCATCATCCGCCTATTATAAACAGGCGGCGCTCATTCATATATATCAAATTTCGTCGGGCCAGGGGCAGGGAAGTGAGGTGGCGGCGAACGAGGGGCGCTGGGCGTCGACGCTGCGGAGATATTGGCCGAGGTCGCGGCTCAGCTGCTCGGTTATCTCGGGCAATTGGGCGCTGAGATCGTTGCTCTCCGACACATCTTCAGCAATGTTATAGAGCTCCTTTTTGCCTGTTTTATAGAAATATATGAGCTTGTAGTCGCCGCGACGAATGGCGCATGTCTGCCCGATGCCCTGATCGAGCAGGTCGCCGGCAATCCATGTGTTGGGGGTGTTCCAATAGAGAGTGCGGGGCTCCGCCTCGCTCTCCCCTTTGAGGAGGTTGACAAAGCTGCGGCCATCCACGGTCTGCACGGTGTTGTAATCCTCCACGCCACCCATTTCGAGAAGTGTGGGGTAGAAATCCTCGATAGCCACGCAATTGTCTATCACCCCTCCGCGGTCGGTAACGCCGGGCCAGTAGACAATCATCGGCTCTCTCACGCCCCCCTCATAGGCCGAGCCTTTGCCCGAGCGCAGAGGAGCGTTCTGACAGCCTAACGGCGGAGTGCGCCCCAGAGCCGCGAGGCCGCCGTTGTCGCTCATAAATATAATTATAGTGTTGTCGGCCTGACCGTTAGTCTCGAGATAGTCCATTATGTCGCCGAGGCTCTTATCCATACCCTCCACGAGGGTGGCATAGGCGGCTTCAAGGGGCGAGAGGCCCGCGTCGAGATATTTCTGCAGGAAACGTTTGTCTGCCTGGATAGGCACATGCACCGCATAATGCGACATATAGAGGAAGAAAGGCTTGCCGCTGTGGCGGTTGTCGTTGAGAGCCTTGAGCGCCTCGATGGTGAGCGCCTCGGTGGCAAAAGTATCGGTATCCCAATATTTTTCGAGTCCGGGAATCGAGAATTTGCTCAGAGCCTTACCCTCGGCGTCATGACCATAGCGCTGCTCGCCGAGATAGGAGGCGAGGCCGCCTCCGGCATGTCCGCAGATGTTGACGTCAAAACCCATTGTGAGCGGGTCGGCCGAGGGGGTGCCGATAGCGCCGAAATGAGCCTTGCCGCAATGAATGGTGTGATAGCCCCCTTCGCGCAGCAGCTCCACAAACGGTGTAGCCTCAGCCGAGTATTCTATTCCCCCCACCGGCTGGATGCCGTTGACATTCCATTTGGGGAGAATCATCGTGGTGTCGGTCTCGTCGGTCGACTTGTTATAGTCGAGGGTCCAGTTGGTGACGCGGTGACGCGCGGCATTCATGCCGGTGAGCAGCGAGCATCGCGATGGCGAGCTGATGCTGGCGGCATAGGCCGAGGTGAATTTCACTCCCATCTCGGCGAGGCGCTCCATGTTGGGGGTGTGAAACCTCTGATTGAGCGGCGTCACCTCGCTGTGGAAAGGCACCGAAGTGTCCTGCCAACCCATATCGTCAACAAGAAAAAGCACTATGTTGGGTTTCGTAGCCACCGAATCCTGAGCAGAGGCCGCGCCACAAAGCGCCATAGCCGCTCCGGCAAGAAGAAAAGCTCTTGACATATCTCTCAAACTTGATAAAATTTACAAATTTTGTCTCCCCCCGGAGGCTGCTGATCCCCGCGGGTATTATCCGCAAAGATAATAAATTTTTCGATACATTCTCCCTCCCGACGCCTGCGGGGGTTATCATTTCTCCGACCTGAAAGAAAAGTAGCAAAATGACAGGATAATAAAAGGCTTAAAAAAGCTAAAAAGGGGGCGGATGTCGCAATTTATTAGTAACTTTGCATGTTAATGACTATTATCACGAAACCATCATTCATAATTGATAAATCATATCATGACAAATAACTGCAAAAAGACGCTCCTCTCGATGCTGGCAGCAGCATCTATAACCGCCGCGTGGGCTATTCCTCCCCGCACCACACCTTATTTATTTACACAGCCCGACGGCACAAAGCTCGAGGTTATGATCTCGGGCGCTCCCCGTCAGCATCAATACACCCTCGCCGAGACCGATCTTCCTCTGGTGAGAGATGGGGAGACATTCTTCTTCGCCAAGCTCGACAACAAAGGCAATGTCATATCGTCGGGCATCGAGGCAGCTCCCGTGGCCAACCTCTCGGCCGAAGCCCGCAGCTATGTGGCTTCGCTCAACGTAGCCGAAATCCGCGAGGCCACCCGCCGCGCCTTCAGCGCCGAAAAGGAGCTTCAGATGGCCAACAAGGCCGCCCTCTCCCCCGTTCCCTCAAGAGCAGCCACCGTGTTCCCCTCGCAGGGCGAAGTGAGAGGCCTCGCCATACTTGTGGAATATACCGACGTTGAGTTTACCGTCGACGACCCCTATACCCACTTCTACAACATGCTCAACCAGGAAGGCTATTCCGCTTTCGGAGGCACCGGCTCGGCCAGAGACTACTTCATCAGCAACTCTGACGGCGCCTTCCAGCCCAAGTTTGACGTATATGGCCCCATCACCCTGCCCAACAACCGCGCCTATTATGGCGGCAATAACAGGTATGGCAGCGACCAGAGGCCCGAGCAGATGGCCATCCACGCCTGTCAGGCTCTCGACGACATCATCGACTTCTCGAAATATGACTATGACAAAGACGGCCTGATCGACAACGTGTTTATCTACTTCGCAGGCTATGGCGAGGCCGTTTCGGGCGCACCCTCCGAGTGTGTGTGGCCCCACAGCTGGGATCTCGACTATGCCGGCAACCAGTATCCCGCCAAAACCCGCACCTTTGACGGCAAGCGCCTCAACCACTATGCCTGCGGCAACGAGATAGAATATAACCCCTACGGCGAGTCAGGCCCCGACGGCATCGGCACTTTCGTGCATGAGTTCAGCCATGTGCTCGGCCTCCCCGACCTCTACCGCACCGACGGTGAGCTCAGCAACGAGACCCCCGGCCTCTGGTCGGTGCTCGACCAGGGTTGTTTCAACAACTCGTCGCGCACCCCGATAGGCTACAGCGCCTATGAGCGTTACTTCCTCGGCTGGCTCGAACCGATCGAAGTGACCGAGCCGATGACCCTCGACCTCTATCCCATCACCCAGTCAAATACCGCCCTCAAAATCACCTGCCCCACCAATCCCGACGAATATTTCCTCATCGAGACACGCGAGCAGGAGGGTTGGGACCAGTATATCTACGGTCGCGGACTGATGGTGTGGCACATCGACTATAACTATGGCTCCTGGATGCAAAACACTGTCAACAACAACGACAGCCATCTGGGCGTTGACCTTCTCCGCGCCGACCAGTCGAAAGACTACACCAGCTTCAGCTTGAAAAACGACCCCTTCCCCGGCAGCTCAAGCACCTACCGCGTACTCAACTCCGATAAATATTCCGCCTTTAAATACTTCAGCGGCAAATCATTCGGATTTGGCAAGGAGGTGGAATATCCCCTCACCAATATCACCCGCGCCCTCAAGAGCCGCGGCGGTTATGTGTCGATGGATATAGCCGGAGGTGCTGAGGTCAACGGTGTTGACGATATAATCGCCGACCCCGCCAACGCTCCCGCCGAGTTGTTTGACCTCAACGGCCGCCCCGTTGACAGCACCAAAGCCGCCCCCGGCATCTACCTGCGCCGCCAGGGTGAGAAAGTTGAAAAAATCAGCATCCGCTGACCTCACCCCCCTCTCAGGCAATGCTGCTCAACAAGCTGTCACTCTTCAACTTCAAGAACATATCCGAAGCCACCCTCGAATTTTCGCCCAAGGTTAACTGTCTGTTAGGCAACAACGGTATGGGCAAGAGCAACCTGCTCGACGCCATCTATACCCTGAGCCACTGCCGCAGCTTCTGCGGGGTGACCGACGCCATGCTGATAAAATCGGGCGCCGAATTTGCCACTCTGAGGGGCACCTACACCCGCCGCGACACCCCCGAGGAGCTCACCATGGCCATCAGGCCCGGGCGACGCAAGAGCCTCAAGCGCGGCGGCAAGGAATACAGCCGCCTCACCGAGCATATCGGCTCATTTCCGATAGTGATGATAGCGCCCCACGACATCGACCTCATTAGAGGCGCCGCCGAAGAGCGCCGCCGGTGGATGGATATGGTCATCTCTCAGAGTTCGCCGCGCTATCTCGACGCCCTGTTGCGCTATAGCTCGGCGTTGGAGCAGCGCAACCGCATGTTGCGCGACGGAATAGTCGACCACACCCTCTACGACGCCGTGGAGACGGTGATGGATATGGCCGCCGGATATATTGCCGACAGCCGCCGCAAGTTCACCGCCGAGCTCACCCCCATGTTTGCCTCCCGCTATCACGCCATCTCGGGCCACGCCCCCGGCGAGGGTGAGAGCGTGGGCCTTGACTATGAGGGTTGGCAGGGCGACAATCCCGACCTGTCGCTGCGCGACCTGCTCGACAGCGCCCGCCGCCACGACGAGATAGTGAAACACACCTCCGTAGGCCCTCACCGCGACGACATCGACATGACCCTCAACTCAATGAGCGCGCGACGCACCGCCTCCCAGGGGCAGTGCAAGACCTTCACCGTGGCTCTGAGACTGGCTCAGTATGAGTTTCTCCACAAAGCCACCGGCATGAAGCCGCTGCTGCTGCTCGACGACGTGTTCGATAAGCTCGACGCCTCGCGAGTGGAACACATCATGCAGCTCGCCACCTCGCGCTCATCGTTCGGCCAGATATTCATAACCGACACCAACCGCACCCACCTCGACGATATAATGAACATCACCGGAGGCGATTACCGGATGTGGGAGGTGAACAACGGCACCTTTACTCCCCACACTTCCAGCCCCTCGCTATGAAACGACGCGAAGCCATGAGCATTGGCGACATAATTGCAGACGCCATGAGCCGCGCCGGCCTCAGCGACGTGATGGCGCGCCAGCGGGCCTGCTATCTCTGGAGCGAGCTGGTGGGGCCGGGAGTGACGCGCTATGCCACTCGCCGCTATGTAACCGACGACGGGGTGCTCCATATCGAAATTTCCTCAGGCCCCCTGGCCCAGGAGCTCATGATGGCGCGCAGCTCGATGCGCGACGAGCTCAACCGCCGCGTGGGGTGTGACGCCATAACCGAAATACGCATCAACTGACCCCCTCCCTCCTTTTTCACTCTGAAAGACTCTCAAAATGCGCAAATCCAACCTACTCAGATCATCCAACCCGCGAGTGCCCGAAGCCGCAGCTCCTTTCCACCATTCGCTCGACATACAGGTGAGATTTACCGACGTCGACATGCTCGGCCACATCAACAACAACGCCCTGCTGAGCTACATGGACCTCGCCAAGTTTGACTATTTCGAGACCGTCAACGGCGACTTCATCCGCTCGAGCGACCTGGCCCTTGCGGTGGTCAACATCAACGCCGACTTCTACAGCCAGTCGTTTATCCACGAGCCGCTCCAGGTGTGGACCGCCGTCACAGCGATGGGTCCCAAATCGGTGCATGTCGAACAGCGTGTCATCAACTCCTCTACCGGCGACACCAAGGCCATAGGCCGCTTCGTGATGGCCTGTTTCCGCCACTCCACCGGCCGCTCCGACCTTCTCGACCCCGCCTGGGTGAGCGACACCGAAGCCTTTGAGGAGCGCTCTCTGACCGTCAAAAACTGACACCGCAGCTACTCCACAGGGGTTAAACTGCTATTTTACCCGCTAAAATAGTTATTGTTAGAAAAGAAATAGCTATATTTGCAGGCTGAAAAACCATAGCCAATTATTAATAACCCATAAATCATCATTAACACCACATGCAAAGCAAAGGAAAATTAGGAAGTGTGGTTGCCGGAATTATCGCGATATTTCTGGTGCTCATTTGCCTTTTCTACCTGTCGTTTACTCTGGTGACCAACCACCACGAGGCCAAGGCAGAGGCTTATGCCGCCGCTGTTGCCGGCGGAAGCGACACAAGGTCAGATACCTATCGTCTGGCCTACAAGAGCTATATCGACTCGATCGCCAAAGAGCCGGTTTATCTCGGATACACATTCAACGAAGTTCAGAAACTCGGCGTAGGGCTGGGTCTTGACCTCAAGGGCGGCATGAACGTTACCCTCCAGGTTTCGGTGCCCGACATTCTCCGCTCAATGGCCAATGCCGAGGGTAACCCATATTTCGAACAGGCTATCCACGCCACCGACTCTGTGGTTAAGGCTACCCACACCAACGACTATGTTGATGTGTTCTGCCGTGAATACTCCCGCATTGACCCGTCGGGCGACCTCACAGTGGTGTTTAAGGAGCAGACCAAGCGCGGCGACTCACCCGAGGCTGTCAAAAACGCTCTCCGTCAGGAAGTGAAAGACCGTGTGAGCAGCTCTACCAATGTGCTCCGCAACCGTATCGACCAGTTTGGCGTTGTGGCTCCCAACATTCAGGAGCTTGAAAAAGATGGCCAGATTCTTCTCGAGCTCCCCGGCGTGAAGGAACACGACCGTGTGCGCGAGCTCCTCAAATCATCGGCCAACCTCGAGTTCTATGAAACCTACCCCGTAGGTGAATATCAGAACGCCCTCGCCGAACTCGAGCGCACCCTCGCCTCTGACACTACCGGCACCCGCACCCTCATGGGTCTCTTCGTTCAGGGTCCGTACTCCAACGAAGCCATCGAGCTCGGTCTCGCCACCGCTGCCAACCGCGTGCTCATCGACTCGATTCTCGCTTCGCCCGCAGCCAAGGTGCTCCCCAACAATCTGAAATTTGCCTGGGAGGTTAAACCCCAGTCAATCGAATATACCGACTCGACCACCGGCCGTGTGCGCCACATGGACCTCTACACTCTCGTAGGTCTCCGCACCTCGGGCGGCAAACCCGCTCTCTCGGGCGACGTTGTTACCAACGCCACTCCCGAGTTCGACCAGATGCAGGGCGGCAACTATGTGAGAATGGTCATGAAGCCTGAAGCAGCCCGCCAGTGGGCCCGCGTCACCTCGGCCAACCTCCAGAAGAGAGTAGCCATCGTGCTCGACGACCAGGTTTATTCAGCTCCCACCGTTCAGAGCGCTATCGAAGGCGGTGTTTCGCAGATCACCGGCAACTTCACCACCGACGAGGCAAAAGACCTTTCAAACGTGCTCAAGAGCGGTAAGATGGCAGCCAAGGTCGACATCATCTCCGACACCGTTATCGGTCCGTCGCTCGGTCAGCAGGCCATCGAAGACGGTATCTGGTCATTTGTCGTGGCCCTCGTGCTGCTCATGATCTTCATGATCGCCTTCTACGGTGTTATCCCCGGCCTCATCGCCAACCTCGGCCTTGTGTTTAACATCTTCTTCACCTTCGGTATTCTCGCTTCGTTCCAGGCCGTGCTTACCCTCAGCGGTATCGCCGGTATCGTGCTCGCCCTCGGTATGGCTGTCGACGCCAACGTGCTTATCTTCGAGCGCGCCAAAGAGGAACTCCGCGCCGGCAAGAACACCGCCACCGCCATCGCCGACGGTTACAGCAACGCCTTCTCGGCTATCTTCGACTCCAACCTCACCTCGGTTATCACCGGCGTGATCCTGCTGCTCTTCGGCACCGGCCCCATCAAGGGCTTCGCCACCACCCTCATCATCGGTATCATCTGCTCGTTCTTCACCGCTGTTTATCTCACACGTCTCGTGTTTATCATCGGTGCGAAGTCTAAACCCTTCAAGAACCTCACCTTCAGCACTGCGCTCTCACGCAAGATGTTTACCAACGCCCACTTCAACTTCCTCGGCGCCCGCAAGATTTCGTTTGGCATCGCTATCGCAATGATCGTGATTATCGTGATCAGCTTCTTCACCAACGGTCTGCGTCAGGGCATCGACTTCTCGGGCGGTAGAAACTATGTTGTGCAGTTTGATCATCCCGTCAAGACCCACGTGCTTCAGGAGCAGCTCGCTCCCCTCTTCGACGGTGCTCAGGTAAGCGTCATCACCATCGACGACGACACCAAGGTGAGAATCTCCACCAACTACAAGATCGACTCTGACGAAGAAAACATCGACGACGAAATCACCGACATTCTCTACAACGGTCTGCAGGGTGATCTCAACGGCCTGTCGAAAGTTGACTTCTCGACCACCAACGAAAACGTGGGCATCATGTCATCTCAGAAGGTAGGTCCTACCGTGGCCAACGATATGCGCACCGACGCTGTCATTGCCGTGGTTCTCGCCCTCCTCGCCATGTTTGTCTACATCCTCATCCGATTCCACAACGTGGCCTTCTCGCTCGGCGCTCTCGCAGCGGTAGCCTTCACCGCCTTCACCATCGTGGGCTTCTACTCGCTGTTCTGCTCGGCATTCCCCTTCGCTATGGAAATCGACCAGTCGTTTATCGCGGCTATCCTTACCGTGATCGGTTATCAGATCAACGACACCGTGGTTGTGTTCGACCGTGTGCGTGAAAACGTAGGTCTCTATCCCAAACAGAACTTCTACGACACCATCAACCAGTCGATCAACTCCACCCTCGGCCGTACAGTGATGACCTCAGCTTCAACACTCCTCGTGCTGCTCTGTATCTTCATCCTCGGCGGCGACGCTATCCGCTCGTTTGTGTTCGCAATGATCTTCGGTGTTATCATCGGTACCCTTGCCACAATGTTTATCGCAGCTCCCGTGGCCTACCTCACCGACTCTCGCCGCAACAGCCGCAACAACGGTAAGACCATCAGCGCCAAGCCCGCCAAAGCCGGCAAATAATCCCCCGACCTGACTCAGGCCCCGCCTGAACAACCCCCATACCCCGCAGGCCATGTTTCCCCCCGGAAACATGGCCTGCATGCTAAATCAACTGAAATCAAAAAATTGGCACGAAGTTACGGTAAATTTAAATATTTACCGTAACTTTGTGCCATGAACCAACAAGAATCTACGCCTAATTGGGTATTTCGTCCTCATAGCATAACTCGCACTCAGTATAGGAAAACCCTGACTGAAGTCGATAGGGGAGAAATAATAAGGCTTGGGAGAGGTCTATATGCTTCGCCCGAAGCACTTTTGTCGTCGGTGGTAGATATAGATGTAATAATCCCCGGTGGAATATTGTGTCTGTATTCCGCATGGGCAATTCATCAACTTACCACACAGATACCTGACGGATGGTATGTGGCTGTAGATAACAAACGCAAGATAGTGCTACCCTATCAACCTAAAATCAACCTTATCTACATCTCCGGGAATATTCTTGCTCTTGGTATTGAAACCATCGAAATTGATGGCATAAAAAACAAGGTATATAATGTTGAGAGGAGTGTATGCGATGCAATTAAGTATCGCAACAAGATTGGACTCGATGTGATGTCAGAAATTCTTACCAACTATCTGAAAAGAGAAAACCGTAATATCAAGAGGCTTCTCGAATATGCCGACAAACTTCGGGTAAGAAAAATTCTTAATAATTATCTGGACGTAAAACTATGATTAAAAATATTGCTCACTCCGTGCAGAATCGCCTGCTTAATCTATCTAAATCATCGGGAGTAGGTCATCAACAGATAGTGACCCGCTATTTTCAGGAACGATTGCTGAGTCGTCTTTCTCATAGTCGGTTTGTGGGAAACTTCATATTGAAAGGTGGTGCCCTGTTGTATGCGCATAACCGTGATAGTGCCCGTCCGACATTGGATCTGGACTTCATGGGCGAGCATATAAGCCGAGAGAAAGACACGATGATGAGTGCTTTCAAAGAAATATACAATATTGATGAAGTTGATGGCGTGACGTTTGTTAGTGATACATTGACAACCGACGACATAGCGGTTGAGAAAAGATACCCCGGCGTTCGTATTTCTATTCTTGCGACCCTTGGCTCAATAAGGCAGGTCGTATCTATGGATATAGGGTTCGGAGATGTGATTGTGCCCTCACCGGTTGATCTGGAATATCCTGTAATGCTTGAAGAAGATTCAAACATTCTGATAAAAGCATATTCAATTGAAACCGTCATAGCTGAAAAAATCCAGACAATGGTTGACCGATATGTCAGGAACAGCAGAATGAAGGATTTTTATGATGTGTGGTCCTTACTGAAAGGTAATAGAATAAATAAGGTGGTTTTAAAGGAAGCAATCCAAGCGACATTTACTAACAGGGCAACACCTATCGAATCATTATCTATAATATTCGATGAAGAGTTTGTCAATAATCGGGATATGGATTTACGCTGGAAAGCCTATCTGCGCAAAACAAAATTGGAACTTCCCTCATTTCCTGAGGTTATGACTTCAATAAAGAGCATCTTAACCAATGAATTAGAATAGGCAAAGGCTTTTAGCTTGGCGGAATGGGGAAAAAGTGATAATTTTGCATTATGAAACCTTCGGGTCATTAAATCGAACAAACAGAATCATTGTCATGAAAAAATTTGCTCTCATCTTTCTTGCATTAGCAGGACTCATATCTATCTCCCAGCCCGCTCAGGCTCAATTTAAAAAGCTCAACGTGGCCAAGGCTGTGCAGGCCGGTGCCAAAGCCGCCCAGGCCCTCACCATCGACGACAAGACGATGGCCGCCTATGTGAAGGAATCGGTTGACTGGATGGATAAAAACAATCCCGTGTCGGCCGACGATAGCCCCTATACCCGGCGTCTCAAAAAGCTCACCGAGGGAATCACCGAGGCCGACGGAATACCCTTGAACTTCAAGGTTTATGAAGTGATCGATGTCAACGCATTCGCCTGCCCCGACGGCAGCGTGAGAGTGTTCTCGTCACTGATGGATATAATGAACGACGACGAGCTGATGGGCATCATAGGTCACGAAATCGGCCACGTCATGAAGCGTCACTCCAAAAACGCTTTCCGCACCGAGCTGCTTTCCGACGCCATGAAAGACGCCATCGCCTCGACAAGCTCTACCGCCGCAGCCCTCACCGAGTCACAGCTCGGCACCCTTACCAGCTCGCTCATCAATGCCAAATACTCCCAGAAGCAGGAGAAAGAGGCCGACGACTGCGGCTATGACTTTCTCGTTGCCAATGGCCGCAATCCGTGGGGCATGGTGATGGCCTTTGAGAAATTTCTCGACATGGAGGGTGGCGAAAACGCAAAGAGCAGCTATGTGTCAAAGATGTTCTCGTCTCACCCCGAGACCAAAGACCGCATCAAGCGCATGACCGAGCGCGCCACTAAAGACGGCATCGCCCGCCCCGCCGCCGAGTGATTATCACATTAATAGAAGCAGTCATGACGGCCTTCGGGTCGTGAAGAAAGAAAAAACCGGGAGTGGAACGTTAGATTTCGCTCCCGGTTGCGTATATAGAGATGTGAAACCGACCGACCAATCATTAGCAGACTCACTCAAAGCGGGCAAGCGCTCCGCTTATAAGGCAGCCATGACCCGCTACGGGCCGCTGGTGGTCTCGATCGCCGCATCTGTGGTCAGCGACCGGCGCGACGTTGAGGAGATATTGCAAGATACGTTTGTCAATCTTTTCCGCTCAATCGACCGCTATAATCCCCGCGAGGCAAGTCTGGCAACCTGGGTCGGCAGAATAGCTTTCAACCGCGCCGTTGACTTTGTTCGCCGGCAACACCCCGAGGAGCTTACCGACGACTCCGAAGCCCTGGCCGACATGGCCGACATCAGCGACACCGACCCGGCCCTCGAATCAGACATCACCCTGCTCAAAGAAGCAATCCTCACCCTCCGCGCCCCCGAGCGCACGCTGCTCTCACTGGTCTATTTCGACAACATGCCTCTGAGCGACGCGGCCTTCATCCTCAAGTCAAACCCTGCGGCGCTGTCAGCCCGGCTCTACCGGCTGCGCCACAAACTCTCCTTGATAATCCATGAAAAAAGAAAACAACTCTGACCTCCGCGAAGCCCTGCGCTCGATAATCGACGAGCGCACGCCCCTCTCCGACAGCTGGCAACAGTCGGTGCTCGCCTCTATGGGCGAAGCCAAGCCGCGCAGAATAATGTGGTGGCGCGGAGTTGCCGCCGCTGCGGCGGCTGTCGCGGCTGTGATCCTCACGGTGACCATGCTCCACAAAGCGCCTCAACCCGAGAGCGCCGTGACCTACTCGGAGGTCATCGTCCCCGCCGAAAAGCCGCAACCTCAGCCTCAACCTCAGCCTCAACCCGAGCCTCAACCCGCAGCCGAGTCGCCCGCTCCCTCCGAGCCGGCTCCAACCAAGCCCGCAAAACCCAAAGCCGAGCCCCGACCTGCGCCCGAGCCGATAGTGATAATCACCACCGACTATCTTGCCGACGGCGTGACGCCCGACCCCGACAGCGACCTCATGCCCGACGAGTGGATCGAAAGCCTCCTAACCGCCGAGCTCACCCAACGATATATCACCATGATTTCAATTCTCGATACCGAAGAAGAAGAAACCGCCAATACTCCCGAATTATGAAAAAGATAGCCGCACTGCTCTACGCCCTGTGCATATTCCTCCCCTCTCAGGCCACTATGCCCGACGATCTGCGCCGATATGCTGAAAAAGATCCGGAACAGATGGCAATATTCGATGAGATGGATCGCGCCGAGAGCGATGATCCCGACTCGATGGACAAGATAACCTATGACGCCTTTCCCGACGGGCGCCGCGTAATCTCGCGGCAGCTTTTCAATGCACCGAAATCTCGTAAAAGACTCTTCGAGGTGTTTGACTCACTGCTCAACATACCCAACCCTCAGCGGTATGCCTTCAAAAGCGACAACTCAATAGTTTTTCAGTTCGGAGTGAATGATGTGAACCGACCCCTGGTGATTGAATTAGGCTCTGACAATGCCTCAACACTCAAAAACGTTGCGGCCATAACCACCGGTAATATGTTTACTGTGGCTCAATCATGGACTATCGACCTATCCCGATTCAACACACCCGGCAACTTCTCAACCATCACCGAACAATTCGACCGACTCGCCCAAAAAAGGGGTAGCTTTACCAAGAATGTAAACTTTCCTATTCAGACATCGCGTGGCGGAATGTTGCGTCTGCGCGACAATGAGACAAACCCCGAGGAGAAAGTAATCGGCCGCCGAGTAATCGACACAAAATCCAATGCCCAGGAATGGATTAAGACCTACGACCTGTTTATGGCTCACTTCGGCAGCAATGCCAATATCTCGCTGACCTACTACCGCTCCAAGCGCATGGTCACTCTCATCGACTATGAGACCAAAACCATCTATGCCGCGAGCTTCAAAGCTCAAAATCCCTCAAAATACTCCACCGGCACCCTCAATATGATCATCGCCCACTATTCGGGCGACACCCCCTATCTCCCAGCAAACTGGACCACCGCCAAATAATCCCCCACTACCACTCCCGCTCCCGCCATGAAAAGATTTCTCTTACTGATACTCGTCGTGATGTCGCTGGCCGTAAAGGGTCAGAACTATGTATCGTTTTCGCCGCTCAATGCCTTCACCAAAGACGCCCTCGACTCTGTTCACGCCATATTGACCGAAACCAAAGGCGACAGCACGGTGATCCGCGCTGAGAAAACCCTATATGTCTATCGCAACAACTGCACTCTATCCTATCCCAAAGGGGCGGGAAAATTCACCCTCATCCTTGAAGCGCCCGGCTATCTCCCCTCCGAGCCAAGAAAGTTTGAGGTCAAGAAAACAACGGCCTACTATGCCACCAACCTCGGCAACATACTCTTAGATAAGGATTACTCACGCAATCTCGACGAAGTGACGGTCACAGCCACCAAAATCAAGATGGTGATGAGAGGCGACACGATTGTCTATAACGCCGACGCCTTTCAGCTGGCCGAAGGGTCGGTGCTCGACGACCTCATCAGGCAGTTGCCCGGCACAGTGCTCAAGCCGGGCGGAGTGATAGAGGTTAACGGCAAGCCGGTCAGCTCACTGCTGGTCAACGGCAAAGACTTCTTTAAGGGTGACCCCAAGATTGCCCTCCGCAATCTGCCCGCCTATACCGTCAACACCATCAAGGTCTATGAAAAAGAGCCTGATTATGCCGACCTCGTCAAGACCAACGACAAGAAGCCCGAATATCCCATAGTGATGGATGTCAACCTCAAGAAGCAATATGAGATAGGTTGGCTGGGCAATGTTGAAGCGGGCTATGGCACCCACAACCGCTATTCGGGGCGCGCCTTCGCCATGGGCTACACCAAGTCGACCCGCATAGGCCTGTTTGCCAACATCAACAACATCAGCAACACCTCGAGCGCCTCAGCTTCAAGCGAGGGTGAATGGAACCGCGGCTGGGGCACAAACGGTATATTGAAACTCATCTTTGCCGGCGCCAACGTCAACTGGGAGCACCGTCAGGAAAAATACACCCACAAAATCGACGGCTCGGTCAAGGTGACCAATGAGCGCGAGGAGCATGTGAGCGGAAGCGCCTCGACCAATTTCTATGACGGCGGCGACAGCTATGAGCGCAGCGGCAGCAACTCGCTGTCGCGCAAGACCCACGTGTGGCTCGACGGCCAGTATTCGCTGCGCGCCCCCCGCTATTATCTGGTTCTCTCCCCCTACTGGGAGTGGATGCACACCAACGGGGAGGGAGCTTCACGCTCGGCAACCTTTACCGCCAATCCCGAGGAGAGCTACAAGCTCGAATCGCTCGACAAACTTTTCTCAGCCCCCGGCTCGAAGCGCCTCGAAGAGATAACCCTGCTGCGCACCGAAAATCTCAACCTCTCGCGCAGCGACATGCAGAAGGTGAGACTCAACTGGACATGGCGCTACCGCCGTTTTTCATTCAACGGCACAGGGCAATATTACGATTCGCGCAACAAAGGTCATGAAATCTACCGCCTCACCTATCAGAATCCCGAGGCAGCGGCCGGCAATGAGGCGCAGAGAATCTATATCCCCTCCAACACCAACAGCCATGCATCTACCTTCCACGCCGACTATAACCTCTGGCTCGGGTCGGAAAGCAAGTTCGTGCACTGGCAGTTTATTCCGATGTTTGACTACCGCCAGGAACACATCTCGGCCCACAACATGCGCTACCGTCTCGACCGTCTGCCCGACTGGGGCGCCGATGCCGACATTCCGCTCGGACTCGCGCCCTCGACTCAAAGTGAGCTCGACTTAGCCCTCGACCGCCAGAACTCGCTCAACACCGAGACCACCAACTATACCTTCTCGCCCGCCTTCAAGGCCATCTACGGCATATTCTGGAAAGAGGAGCGTCAGAAATTTTATGTCACACCCGTGATCACCGACAACATCAAGTCGGAGCGGATAAGATATGTCAAGCCTGGGCTGCTGTCGGAATATCCCCACCGAACCCGCCACATCTTCAAACCCCGCCTCGACATCAGTTTCAACGAATCAATGGTGAACATCGACCCTGAAACCGGTTCAAAGAAGTTCAAGGGCTACTATTCGGTTAACTTCTCCTACTACATGGACACCTACCTGCCCGACCTCCTCAACATGATCAACACGGTCAACACCTCCAACCCGCTCTATATCCGCGAAGGCAACCCCGACCTGCGCGACGCCCGCGCCCACATCTTCTCGCTCGGCTTCAACCGCTACACCCCGGGGCAGATCAACCTTAACGGCTCGCTCAACGCCCGGATCGTAGAACATGAGATAGGCTATGGCCGTTTCTACAACCGCGAGACCGGCGTGACAACCTCGCGACCGATGAATGTGGAAGGCAACTGGAACGCCGGCATGTATCTATATGCGCGCAAGGACTGGCAGCAAAAATTTGAGGTTTCGGCCTCGGTCAACACCAACTACAATCACTCGGTCGATTTCACTTCGGAGACCGACGTGCCCACATCATCGCTCGTTCACACCTGGAACGTTGGCGGAAGCTTAGGGGGCGAATACACATTTCTCAACGACAACCGCGTGAAACTGTCGTTCAACCCCCGCTGGATGAAACAATATTCCGACCGCACGAATTTCGCCACCACCTCGGCGTGGGACTTCAACTATGGCGTAAACCTCACTTTCAATAACCTGCTGCCGTGGAAACTGAAATTTGACACATCATTCCAGCTGCGCACCCGCACCGGCTATAACGCCGCCGACATGAACGACACCGAATATGTGTGGAACGCCCAGATAAGCCGCACATTCGACAAACGCTTCACTCTCAGTGTGGAAGGCTTCGACATTCTCGGCTCGGTGAAAAACATCTCCCGCTACGTCTCCTCGCAGGGTTTCTACGAAAGCTGGTATAATGCCCTCCCCTCCTATGTGATGGCCAAATTCAACTACCGCTTTAACATTTTCCCCAAGAAAAATCAGCCCCGCGAATAGCCCTTTGAGGTCAGAGTCGGGTTGGCGGGGAGAGGCGGAAGACGATTTGCAGGGATGGAGAAAAATTAGTAATTTAGCGGCTTGATTTTGAACATCCCGAAATGAACTCCGAAAATAAAATAAAAGTAGGTATCACCCACGGTGACTATAACGGCATCGGTTATGAAGTGATACTCAAGGCCCTTGAAGACGAGCGTATGCTCGAACTCATGACCCCCGTGGTGTATGGCTCCCCGAAGCTCTTTAATGCCACACGCAAATCGCTCAATATGTCGCAGCTCTCATATGCAGAGCGCAAATCGGCTGCCGAGGCTGCTGACAATGAAATCACCGTTGTCAATGTAGTGGAGGGTGACCCGGTGCCCGAGCCGGGCAAATCGACCCCCGAGGCGGGAAAAGCTGCCCTCGCAGCCCTTCAGAGAGCTGTCGACGACCTCAAGTCGGGAGCGATTGATGTGCTCGTCACCGCCCCCATCAACAAACACAATATCCAGAGCGACCAGTTTCACTTTGCCGGCCACACCGAGTTTCTTGAAGAAAAGCTCGGCGGCGAGGGCGACAAGGCCCTCATGCTGCTTGTTGACGGCAAACTGAGGGTAGCGCTCGTCACCGGCCATATACCTGTGGCCAAAGTGGGCGAATCGATCACCACCGAGCTCATTCTCGAAAAACTCGACGTGCTCAACAAATCGCTCAAACGCGACTTCACCATAGTGCGCCCCCTCATCGCCGTGCTCGCCCTCAATCCCCACTCGGGCGACAACGGCCTGCTTGGCGACGAAGAGCAAAACATCATCATTCCCGCTATCAAAGAGGCCAACGAAAAGGGCATCATGGCTTTCGGCCCATATAGCGCCGACGGATTTTTCGGCTCGGGTCTCCACACCCGCTTTGACGCCGTGCTCGCCATGTATCACGACCAGGGCCTCGCCCCCTTCAAGGCTCTCGGCATGGATGCCGGAGTGAACTTCACCGCCGGACTTCCCTATGTGCGCACCTCTCCCGACCACGGCACCGGATATGACATAGCCGGCAAGGGTGAGGCCTCGGCCGACAGCATGCGCGAAGCGATCTATGCGGCCATCGACATCTTCCGCCGCCGCGACACCCACGACACCGTCACCGCCAATCCCCTGCGCAAGCACTATCACGAGCGCAACAAACATGACAACACCATCGTAGACCTCTCGGAATAATTCCCCCGACCGGTCTGTATCAAGAAATTCCCACTATATGAACTATGCCATAATAGCCGCCGGCGAAGGCTCGCGCCTCGTGCAGGAGGGAGTGAAACTGCCCAAGCCTCTGGTGAGACTCAACGGCGAGCCGATGATAGGCCGCCTGATCAACATATTCCTGGAGTGTAACGCCGAGTCGATCTCGGTGATTGTCAACGAGCAGATGACCGCCGTGAGAGAATATCTCGAAGGGCTGAGCCTGCCGGTGCCCCTGAGACTGGTGGTGAAGTCAACCCCCAGCTCGATGCACAGCTTCTGGGAAGTGAGTCAGGCGTTTCCCGAAATAGCCGAAAACTCGAAATTCTGCCTCACCACCGTCGACACCATATTCCGCACCGACGACTTCCGCAAATATATCTCGGCTTTTGAGGCCGACGACAAGGCTGACGGCTATATGGCCGTGACCCCCTTTGTGGATGATGAGAAGCCCCTCTATGTGGCCACCGACAGCGACCTGCGCATCACCGCCTTCCGCGACACCGCCGCTCCCGACACCAAATATATCTCGGGCGGCATCTACGGCCTCACTCCCCCGGCCCTCAAGGTTTTGGGCGAATGTCTCGAAAAGGGTGTGAGCCGCATGCGCAACTATCAGCGGGCACTCGTTGAGGCGGGCCTCGACCTCCGCGCCTTCCCCATCGAGAAAATCATGGATGTTGACCACGCCGGCGACATCATCGCGGCTGAAAAATTCATAGCCGGCTGATTGACCCGCTCCCCGCTCTCCCTCACCATACTCAAAACCAATCTTCATCCCCACCCCTACAATGTCAGAAATTAAGATAGCCGGCATAATGCGCGCCGGAGCTTATTCTCCCAACCATATCGGCAACGACGCCGCAATTTTCAACCTCGTGGTTGACCAGCTCCGCAAGCGGGGCTACACCGTGACGGTTTATAGCGAAGAGCAGCTCAACAACGGCGAAGTGACCGAAAACGTGATCGTCAACATGTGCCGCGAGCAGCGCTCTATAGCCTTGCTCCAGAAACTTGAGGAGCAGGGTGTGCTCGTGATCAACTCGGGCTTCGGCATCGAAAACTGCACCCGTGAGCGCATGACCCGCATACTGCTCGGCAGCCACATACCCTATCCCGAAAGCCTCATCGTCGACACCGACGAGGCTGTGACCGACGCCATGACCCGCATCAACATGAGCCGCGCATGGATCAAGCGCGGCGACTTCCACGCCATGCACAAGGAGGATGTGAGCTATGTGCGCCATCCCCAGGAGGCTCAGGAGGTGCTTCAGGAGTATTTTCTGCGCGGCATCAAGCGCGCCGTCATCAACCGCCACCTCGAAGGCGACCTGATAAAATTCTACGGCGTGTGTGACACCCCGTTCTTCTACTGGTTCTACCCCTTCGACGAAGGCCACTCGAAATATGGCCATGAGGCTATCAACGGCCACTCCAAAGGCCTCCCCTTCGACCTCAAATATCTCAAGCAGATATGCTCGATGGCCTCGGAGGCTCTCGATGTGAAAATCTATGGCGGCGACTGCATAGTTGATTCCGACGGGTCGATACGCATCATCGACTTCAACGACTGGCCCAGCTTCGCCCCCTGCCGCAACGAAGCCGCCCCCCACATAGCCCGCGCCATAGTGAGCGCCATCAAAAAATTCTTCAATCAATGACCGTCATCTCTCATGGCTAATCAAGACAAAAAGTCGCGGTTTGAGCAGCTGCGCGAGCAATATCGCGCCACCCTCAAGTCGCAGGACACCGAAGAGCATATCGACCTCGCGTTCTACCGCCCCATAGGTTTCGCGTGGGCGCTGCTGGCTAAAAAGCTCCACGTCACCCCCAATGCCATCACTATCGCCTCAATATTTCTTGGCATAGGTGCGGGCATATGCTTCTATTATCCCGAGTTGTGGATCAATGTTATAGGTATGCTGCTGCTGGTGTGGGCCAACTCGTTTGACAGCGCCGACGGCCAGCTTGCCCGCATGACCCACCAGTATTCGCGCATCGGAAGGATACTCGACGGAGTGAGCGGCGACATATGGTTTGCCACCATCTATGTGGCCATCTGTCTGCGCGAGATAGTGACCTCCCCCTTCTTTATCGCCCACCACTGGGTGATTTGGGTAATGGCGGTTGCCGCCGGAATCTGCCACGCCAAGCAGGCTGCCATGGCCGACTGCTACCGGCAGATTCACCTCTTCTTCCTCAAGGGCGCCGCAGGGAGCGAGCTTGAAGACTCCGACGACCTGCGCAAGCGCAACGAAGCGCTGTCGTGGAGCAAGGACTTCTTCAAGATGCTAACATTCAGATTCTATCTCAACTACACTCTGCAGCAGGAAGCCACCACTCCGGCCCTCCAGGCCATGCGCCGCGAGCTGAGACAAAGGTTCGGCTCGGCCGAGAATATTCCTCAGTCATTCCGCGACGCCTTCCGCAAGAAGTCACTGCCGTTGATGAAATATACCAACATCCTTTCATTCAACTGGAGATGTATCGCATTGTTTGTATCGCTGTTTGTGGCAATGCCGTGGCTCTATTTCGCCTTCGAGCTGGTAGTGCTCAACATACTATTGATTTACATGGTGGTGCGTCACGAAAGCATCTGCCGCACATTTACAAAAGAACTCAAGGATGGAAAATACTAATCCCCTCAACCTTGCCGGCATCAAAGGCATAATCTTTGACTATGGCGGCACTATCGACAGTCACGGCGACCACTGGAGCGAAGTGATATGGAAAGCCTATCAGGAGGCGGGAGTACCGGTGAGCAAAGCCGACTTCCGCGACGCCTATGTCTTTGCCGAGCGCGAGCTGGCTCGCACACGCCACATTCTGCCTCACCACAATTTCCACGACCTGCTGGTGATAAAAATGCGCATAGAGCTTCAGGAGCTCGCCGACAAAGGATTGCTCCCCGCCGACGCCGCCGACCGTTGGGCTGACAAGGTGGCGCAGCTATGTTATGAGGCCGCCCGCAGCAGCGTGGAGGAAGCGCGCCCGGTGCTTGAAGCGCTTGCCGCGAAATATCCTATGGTATTGGTGAGCAACTTCTACGGCAATGTTCAGTCGGTGCTGGCCGACTTTGGTCTCGACCGCTATTTCAAGGAGGTGGTTGAGAGCGCCGTGGTGGGAGTGCGCAAGCCTGATCCGAAAATCTTTTCGCTCGGAGTCGAGGCGCTAGGCATGGAGCCGGGCGAGGTGCTTGTAGTGGGCGACTCGCTGCGCAAGGATATTCTCCCCGCCGAGTCGATAGGCTGCAAAACGGCATGGCTTAAAGGAAAAGGGTGGACCGAGGAGGAAGACCTCGCCACTCACCCCTCGATGATAAAAAATCTGTCGGATTTACTCAATGTAGCGTTATGATATGTTAACATTCGGAGAGCTAAAAAGCTGACGATTTAGCATATTTTAACTAAAACATATATCCGTTTGCATAATTTAACAATAGAAGTTAGCTTTTATTGCCCAAAAACTTTTCAGGGTCAAAAATAACTGCTACTTTTACACGCTTTTTTGGCGGAGCATCCCCCAAACCCTCCTTACAGATTGCAATCCGCCGAAGCCATTATCACGTTTTTGAATATAATATTCCAACTATTTTTCTACCGAAATCATGAAAGAAACAAATGTTAAGCCCGCCAATGGCAAACTTGGTGTCCTCGTGGTGGGTCTCGGTGCTGTGTCATCGACATTTATGACCGGTGTATTGATGGCCCGCAAGGGCTTGGCCAAGCCTGTTGGCTCAATGACTCAATACGACAAAATGCGTGTTGGCAAAGGTGCCGACAAGAAATATCTCAAATATAACGAGATAGTTCCCATCGCTTCACTCGACGACATCGTGTTCGGCGCATGGGACGTATATCCTCAGAACGCCTATGAGAGCGCCATCAACTGCGAGGTGCTCAAAGAAAAAGACATCAACCCGGTGAAAGACGAGCTTGAAGCCATCAAGCCCATGAAAGCCGCTTTTGATAAGAACTATGCCAAACGTCTAGACGGCGACAACGTTAAGCAGGTTAAAGACCGCTGGGATATGGCCGAGCAGATTCGCGAAGACATCCGCAACTTCAAGAAAGAAACCGGCGTTGACCGCGTAGTAGTGCTCTGGGCTGCTTCAACCGAGGTTTATGTGCCCGTTGACGAAAAGATCCACGGCTCGCTCGAAGCTCTCGAAGCAGCCATGAAGGCTGACGACAAAGAGCATATCGCTCCCTCGATGTGCTATGCTTATGCAGCCCTCAAGGAAGGCGCTCCCTTCATCATGGGTGCCCCCAACACCACCGTCGACATCCCCGCCATGTGGGAACTCGCCGAGCAGACCGGTATGCCCATCGCCGGCAAGGACTTCAAGACCGGCCAGACCCTCGTTAAGTCAGGTTTCGCTCCCATCATCGGCACCCGTTGCCTCGGCCTGTCAGGTTGGTTCTCAACCAACATTCTCGGCAACCGCGACGGCCTCGTGCTCGACGAACCCGCCAACTTCCGCACCAAAG
>CAYLMR010000030.1:0-25293 GCA_964384885.1 uncultured Bacteroides sp. | reverse complement strand
TCTGAAAATGACAAAGGATAAGTATTAAGTAAGTGTTAAGTATTAGTTATTAGTGATTAGGTGGGGGTGGAGGGGGTTTGTCGGAGGTGGGGTGGGGTTAGGGAATTTTAACTGGGATGGGCAGGGAAGTTGCCCGGGTGGGGAGGTAATTTTGCGGTGTAATTCACGCCTTAACTATAGCCATAAGATTATGAGAAGTAACATTCAGCCCATGTCGGCTCCCGCCGTTGTGATCACTCCCCATGTTGTGAACACCATCAACTCACTGCCCGAACAGGAGCGCAGTGCCATCTCGTCGGCTTTGGCCAATGAGTTTATCTTAGGGCGCGATCCCAACGAGTCGCTGACCCCTGTGCAGGCGATGCTCTATTCGATGATAAGTTTTTATGTGCGTCGCGACACGCGCCGTCACTCAACCCAGGCGTGAGGTGAGCGATTCGAGCTCCTCAGAGGCGAGTTCCCACATGCTCATGGCGTTGTCGAGCTTCTTGCGGGCGGATTCATGGCGCTCCATGATTTCGGGCGAATAGGTGCCCGCACTCATTTCGGCCTCGATGTCGGCCACCTGCTGCTCGAGGTCGGCGATTGAGGCCTCGGCCTCCTCAACTTTTTTGCGGGCGCGCTTCACAAGCTTCTCCTGCTCCTTCTGCTCGGCATAGCTGAGGCGGGGAGCGGGCGCCGGTTTCTGAGCCGCTGAGGTTGCGGGCTGCTGAGGCTGCTCGGCCGGGGCGGGTTGCTGACCGGTGGGCGACTTGCTGAGACCGAGTTCATTGAGCGAAGCAAGTTTCTTCTTTTCGAGAAACTCGTAGATGCCGCCGAGACATTCCCTCACCTTGCCGCCGCCAAACTCATAGACCTTTTCAACCAGTCCGTCGAGAAAGTCACGGTCGTGGCTCACCACTATCACTGTGCCGTTGAAATCCTTGATGGCCTGTTTGAGAATATCCTTGGTCTTGATGTCAAGATGGTTGGTAGGCTCGTCGAGAATGAGGAGGTTGACCGGCTCGAGGAGCAGCTTGATCATTGCCAGACGGGTCTTCTCGCCACCCGACAACACCTTGACCTTTTTGTCGGAAGCCTCGCCGCCAAACATAAAGGCGCCGAGAATGTCGCGGATCTTGGTGCGGATGTCGCCCACGGCCACGCGGTCGATGGTGTCGAACACGGTTATCTCGCCGTCGAGCAGCTGAGCCTGATTCTGAGCGAAATAGCCTATCTTGACATTGTGGCCTATCTTGAGGGTGCCCTCAAAGGGTATCTCCCCCATGATACATTTCACCATCGTGGATTTACCCTCGCCGTTTTTGCCGACAAAGGCCACTTTTTCGCCACGCTTGATAGTGAAGGTGGCATTGCTGAACACCACATGGTCGCCGTAGGCTTTGGTCACATCGTCGGCAATGACAGGATAGTCGCCCGAGCGGGGAGCGGGGGGGAAGCGGAGCGAGAGGCGCGAATTGTCGACCTCGTCAACCTCGATGCGCTCTATTTTGGCCAGCTGCTTGATGCGGCTCTGCACCTGCACGCTCTTGGTGGCCTTATAGCGGAACCGCTCTATGAAATCCTCGGTGTCCTGAATCTGCTTCTGCTGATTCTGATAGGCTCTCATCTGTTGCTCGAGACGCTCGGCTCTCAGCACGAGATACTTGGAGTAGTTGACCGAATAGTCGTAGATCTTGCCGAGCGAGATTTCGATGGTGCGGTTGGTGATATTGTCGATAAACGCCTTGTCGTGGCTCACGAGCATCACTGCGCCCGCCTTGGTGATGAGAAAATTCTCGAGCCATTGAATCGACTCGATGTCGAGGTGGTTGGTGGGCTCGTCGAGCAGCAGCAGGTCGGGACGCTGGAGCAATATCTTGGCAAGCTCGATGCGCATACGCCATCCGCCCGAAAACTCCGATGTGGGGCGATTGAAGTCGCCGCGTGAGAATCCGAGGCCGATGAGGGTTTTCTCGATTTCAGCTTCCGAGCTGTCGCTCTCCTCCATGGCGAGGCGCTCGGTGAGCGAGGTCATGGCTTCGATGAGCTCCTGATAGGACTGGGTCTCATAGTCAGTGCGTGTGGCAAGCTCATCGTTGAGCTCGGCAAGGCGCGCCTTCATGCTGTCGATGTGGGCGAAAGCCTTGCGGGCCTCCTCGATGGCAGTGCAGGTGTCAGACAACACCATCTGCTGGGGCAGGTAGCCTATCGTCATGTCGCGGGCGGTGGCCACGGTGCCTGAGGTGGGGTTTTGCAGGCCTGCTATAATCTTGAGCATGGTTGACTTACCCGCTCCGTTTCTGCCCACAAGAGCGATTTTGTCGCGCTTGTTGACCACAAAACTGATATTGTCGAAAAGAGATTTGGCGCTGAACTCAACGCTCAGGTTCTGAACAGAGACCATTAGGCTATTATAATCGGAAGTGATGAAAACAGAGAAATGTGACTGGGTGAGGCGAGAGGTCAGCGACCCTTGACCATGTAGACACCCGAGGGGGTGATGACGATATCGACAGGCACGTCAAACGGGTCGGGCTCGAAATCGTCAACGAGTTGGAAGTCATAGGCCACACCCACCTTGAGAGCTTTGGTGTGGGCGAGCATACGGTCGTAGTAACCTTTGCCGCGCCCTATGCGGTTGCCTCGGCGGTCGTAGGCCACGGCGGGCACCACCACCATCTCCATCTCGCTGACGTCGCTGACGTCGTCGCCCTCGGGCTCTTCGATAGCAAATGAGCCGAGCTTTAGGGTGAGGCGGTTGTAGGGGAGAATCTCGAGGTTGAGACCGTTGACCCTCGGCAGGAAAAAGCGTTTGCGGTTTTCCCAGCGGGAGATAAACTCGCGTGTCGACAGCTCGTCGGGCAGCGAGTGATAAACGAGTATTGAGTCGGCCATCATAAAGGCGGCCAGTTTCTCGATGCGTGAAAAAACTGCGTCGGCTGCAGAGAGTCGCTCGGAGTCATTGAGCAGAGCCTTGCAGGCGCGGATGTGGTTGCGAATTTCGTGTTTAGTCATAGTCAACTTTTTTTGAGGAAATGAGAAGGGGGCTTATTGACACAACGGTGCTGCGTGGGGGGAGCAATCAGGGTTGCTCCTTATCGTCGGGGGCATTTGAGACGATCGGAAAACCGGCGCTGCCGCTGTCGAGCAGTTCGAGCGCCCGGTTGACGGTGTTGTCGGTGGGATTGATCACCTCATAATAGCCCTCAATGCCAAACAGATCGCGGGCAATAAGCGCTTTCAGTTGACTAACAAGCAGGTTACGCGAAATGTTTATGTAATACCACTGAGTGGGCACTTTTGCCTCGTTTGAAGCATAGATAACGAATTTCGACAGCAGTTCGAGGTCGGAGGGGAGCAGCTCAAGCAGCTCGTCGGTGTCGGCGGCTTCGAGCAGGGCGGCGCGGTTGGCATCAACATAGTTGAAGGCAAACTTGTGGAGCAAGCCGGCATTCATCACGTTGAAGTAATACTTCGAGTAGCCCGAGGTGTCGGTAGGCACGAAGATGTCGGGCATGATGCCTCCGCCGCCATACACCTCGCGGCCTGTGAGGGTATAGAAGGTTTTGCTGCGGTCGAGCTTCACCGAGTCGGCGCTGAGGGTCTCGCCGTTGTTCATGCGCTGAAGCAGGTCGAGCTCATAGTCCTCGCTGGCGCCGAGGTCATAGTGTTTCTGAATACAGCGGCCCGAGGGGGTGTAGTAGCGGGCGGTGGTGAGACGCAGGGCCGAGGAGTCGGGCATGTCAAACTGACGCTGCACCAAACCTTTGCCAAACGAACGGCGACCAACCACGAGGCCGCGGTCGTTGTCCTGGATAGCGCCGGCAAATATCTCGCTCGATGAGGCTGAAATCTCGTCGATGAGCACCACCAGTTCGGAGTTGAGGAATGAGCCTGTGCCGTCGGCATAGGTGGCGCTGTTTGACTCGGGGCCGCGCCCTTTGATTGAGACTATGTTGGCGCCGCGGGGCAGAAACTCATTGGCCATGAGCACGGCAATCTCCATAAATCCGCCGGTGTTGCCGCGCAGGTCGATGATGTAGCGCTCGGCACCCTCGCGCGAGAGCTCCACAAGCGAGGTGAAGAACTCGTCATAGGTGTTGCGGCCGAATTTGTTGACCTTCACATAGCCGGTCGAGTCGTCGAGCATATAGGAGGCGTCGATCGAGGTGACGGGTATATCGCCTCTCACCACTGTGTAGGGATAGATCTTGCCGGGAGAGGAGGGGCGCATAATGCCGAGCACCACCTCAGAGCCTTTTTCGCCGCGCAGGGTTTTGAGAATGCGCTGCTGAGGCCAGTTTTCGCCCACGGCCACCGAGTCGTTGATGGTGACGATGCGGTCGCCGGGCAGGAGACCCACCTTCTGGGCGGGGCCGCCCGAAATCACCTCGTTGACGATGATGGTGTCGGAGACCACTGTAAACGAAATGCCCACGCCGCTGAATGAGCCGTCGAGCTCCTCGTTGACCTGCTGGAGATCGGAGGCGGGAATATACATAGAGTGGGGGTCGAGTTTCGCTATGATGTCGGGAATCGAGGCTTCGAGCAGCGAGTCGGTATTTACTTCATCGACATAGAGCGAGCTGATGGTATCGAGTATGCGGCTGACTTTGCTCTGGGCGGAGCTGTTGCGTGAGCCTGTGTGTGACATCCCGAGTCCGAGCCAGATACCTCCGGCAAAGGCTATCGCAACAATAAGGGGCAGCCAGATAGCCAGCTTTTTGTTGTTTGGTTGCATTAACGCTTAAGAAAAAATAGAATAGATTGAGGATTATTGATGATAAGTAGTGTGTGCGGGTAGTTGCTGACGGCAATCAATCGAGGGGCAGGTGACAACATTCCACTCCGGCTCTTTTGAGGAGGTCGATGCCGTCGCTCAGACGGTAGAGCTCGTCAAAGACCACCCTTTTGATGCCGGCCTGAATGATCAGCTTCGAACATTCGAGACATGGCGAGGCGGTGACATAGAGAGTCGAGCCGTTGGAGCTGTTGTTGCTGCGGGCAACTTTGGTGATGGCGTTGGCCTCGGCGTGAAGCACATATGGTTTTGTGACTCCGGCGTTGTCTTCGCAGATGTTTTCAAATCCGGCGGGGGTGCCGTTAAATCCGTCAGAAATTATGCGGTTGTCTTTCACTAAAAGCGCTCCTACCTGACGGCGCTTGCAATAGGAATTTTCCGCCCAGATGCGGGCCATGCGCAAATACCGCCGGTCGAGGGTTTCTTGTTTGATAACTGAATCCATAAAAGGAAGATGGCTTATAGCTTATAACTTTGTGCAAAGTTAGCTAAAATTACGGAGATTGACAAATAGTTGCTAATCTTCGCGGGCAAAAGCCACGCTATTGACAACGA
This sequence comes from uncultured Bacteroides sp., assembly GCA_964384885.1. Taxonomy (GTDB): domain Bacteria; phylum Bacteroidota; class Bacteroidia; order Bacteroidales; family Muribaculaceae; genus Paramuribaculum. Next base: position 19,955 of record CAYLMR010000030.1, on the reverse strand, counting down.
GCGAGGCGAGAGTGAAGCCAAATATCGCCGTGATGTGACACAAAGCGCCGTTGACGGCCACTTTGCCATAGGTCATGGCTCCCGAGCTGTCGGCGGGGGTGTCGGTGCGGTTGGAGAGCAGCTCATCGCTGTAGACACACTTGAATTTGCGCCTCGGCCTTAGGTCGCTTTTCTTGAAACGGCGGCGCAGGGCGGCGGCCAGCGGACATCCCGTCACCTTCCAAAACTCGGCCACCCTGATGCGCGAGGGGTCGGACTTTAGGGCCGCGCCCATCGAGGAGAAAAGCTTTGTTTTCGAGCTTGTGGCATTGACGATGAGCAGCTGCTTGTCGGCGAGCGAGTCGATGGCGTCGATCACAAAATCATAATCGCCGAGATTGTAGCCAGGGGCTGTCTCGGCGGTGTAGCGCTGTTGCAGCACAGTGAGATCGAGCTGCGGATTGATGTCGAGCAGCCGGCGCGCCATGACTTCCACCTTGGGAAGCCCGACGGTAGATTCGAGAGCCGGGAGCTGACGGTTGATATTTGAGGTGGCGACGGTGTCGGCGTCAACGAGGGTGATATGACCTATTCCGGAGCGGGCGAGGGCTTCGGCAGTCCAGCTGCCCACTCCTCCTATGCCGAAGATTATGACTTTGGTGTCGGCGAGGGCGCGGAGTTTTTCCGGTCCGGTGAGGAGGGAGAGTCGGTTGAAACGCATATCAGACATGGCTGTGATTGGGTCGTGGGGTTATCGGTGATCGGGGCCGGGGCGCGGCGTGAGCCTGAGCGGAGCCGGCTGATGGTGGTGAAAATATATCTTGTCATGGCGCAGAAGGTCAACGGAAGGGCAAATCCGGCGATTACGGAGCCGGAAAGGGTGGTGAAAGCGTCAGGAAAAAGTCTGTAAGCGAAGGCGACAACGGCTACTGAGCAGAGCCATATCGCGAGCACTCCTAAGGAGAGGGCTATGTGGCGATGGCGCCACAGGCTGATGTAGAACACAATGGCATAGGCTGCGAGGGTTGACTGACAGTAGGCCGACACGGCTGTTGCTTCGGGCAACTGGGCCACGAGGTGGTCGGACGAGAGTATCGGTTGCGGCAAAACAGAGAGGGCGATATAGATAGTCAATCCTATGCCCCACCAGAGTATTGTTGACATCAGTATAGTGTGTGTTTATGTGTAAGTATTCGGTTGAAGATAAAGGTCACGTCGGGGTGGGTGTCAGGCTTCGGCGTCGCGTCGGTAGAGGAGTCGCTCCCATTTAGAGGGCTTGGGCATGTTGATGTGAACATTCACATTGGGCGAGTCCTTGTGGAGAAACACTATCGAAGTGGGAAGCACTATGGCCACCTCGCGGTCAAATTCGAGAATGGCGTTGATGTGGTTGAGGGCGAGAGTATGAAAAGGGGAATCGGGGGAAACGCTGTCGATGGTGATGTTGTTGCCGTCGATGTTGATACAGTGGGGATCCATCTCAACTGAGAAGAGCAGACCGATGTTGAGGTCGTAGGGTGAGGCGGGCCGCTTGTTGTATTTCTTATATATTTCCTCGATAACTTTTTTTGTGATCATAGTAATCGGCGTTTGAAAAACCGGGAGGGGAGGGAGAGAAAGTTTTTACCGGATGATTGATAAAAATGATTGAACAAATTGTGATACTTGCAATGGCTGCCGCAGGGTGGGGTGGAGAGGCTTTGCGGGCGGGGCCACATGTACTTTTTAAACACGTCAGGCGAACTTTAGGTTTTGAGTTTGCCGAATAATTAACATATAAATTCCGCCGGCCGCACTCATCTGCCCGAATATCAGGCCATGAGGGTACGGACGGCGGAATGTTAAAATATCACGCGGGGGCTCAGGCGAGGAAGCCGAGGAGCACACCGGCAGCAACAGCCGAACCGATCACACCGGCCACGTTGGGGCCCATGGCGTGCATCAGCAGGTAGTTGGAGGGATCATATTCGAGGCCCAGGTTGTTGGAGATACGGGCCGACATGGGCACAGCAGATACACCGGCATTGCCGATAAGCGGGTTGATCTTTTTCTCTTTGGGGAGGAAAAGGTTAAACAGCTTGACGAAGAGCACACCCGACGACGAGGCGATGATAAAGGCCATGAAGCCGAGGGCGAAGATACCGATGGTCTGGGCGGTGAGGAACTGTGAGGCCTGGGTTGAGGCGCCCACGGTCATGCCGAGCAGAATGGTCACGATGTCGGTGAGGGCATTGCTGGCGGTTTTGGCCAGACGGGTGCAGACACCGCACTCTCTGAGCAGGTTGCCGAAGAAGAGCATACCGAGCAGGGGAATACCTGAGGGCACTACGAAGCAGGTGAGCAGCAGACCCACGATCGGGAAGATGATCTTTTCGTTCTGAGCCACGGCTCTGGCGGGTTTCATCTTGATGAGGCGCTCGTTTTTGGTGGTGAACAGGCGCATGATGGGGGGCTGGATCACAGGCACGAGAGCCATGTAGGAGTAGGCCGAAACGGCGATGGCGCCCATGAGGTTAGGAGCGAGTTTCGACGACAGGAAGATAGCGGTGGGACCGTCGGCGCCGCCGATGATGGCGATGGCACCGGCCTGGTCGGGAGCGAAGCCGAGCAGAAGGGCTACCATATAGGCACCGAAGATGCCGAACTGGGCGGCCGCGCCGATGAGCATCAGCTTGGGATTGGCGATCAGGGCGGTGAAGTCGGTCATGGCACCGATGCCGAGGAAGATGAGCGGGGGATACCATCCGGCGCTCACACCGTTATAGAGAATATTGAGCACCGAACCCTCTTCGTAGATACCGATTTCGAGGCCGGCCTCGGCGTTGAAGGGTATGTTGCCGATAAGCATACCGAAGCCTATGGGCACGAGAAGCATGGGCTCAAAGTCCTTCTTGATGGCAAGCCATATAAAGAACAGACCCACGGCCAGCATGACAAAATGTTGCCATGTGGCGTTATAAAATCCGGTCAGATGCCAGAACTGCTCCAGATTTTGAAGAAGAAAATCGCTGAATGACATAATCTGCGTAAGAATTGAAATGTGATTGGTTGATAATTACGTCAGGTTATGAATCATTCGATTGTAACCATCACGGCTCCGTCGGGCACTGCATCGCCGTTGTTGACGGAGATAGAGGCGATCTTGCCGGCGCGGCCTGCACGGATAGCGTTTTCCATCTTCATGGCTTCGAGCACAACAACGGTGGTTGAGGCCTCGACGGTGTCGCCCACCTTGACGGGAATCGAAATCACGGTGCCGGGCAGGGGAGCCTTAACCTGATAGCCGCCGGCGGCAGCGGGAGCGCTGGCGATTACCTTGGCGCCGCTTTCGGTGCGGGGAGCTGCAGCGGGACGGGGTGAGTTGATGATCTTGACGGGAGCCTTATTTTCGTCAAGCTCCACCTTGTAGGGGGTTCCGTTAACCTCCACCTGAGCGATATTGTTGTCGATGTCGCCGACAGCAACCTTATAGGTGTTGCCGTTGATTTTATATTTATATTCTTTCATGATCTAAAGATAGCTTTTGGGAATTTTTAATAGTTGGAAATCAGCGGCGAGGGGTTTCGCGCAGAGTGTAGATTTTAGAATTCCAGGGTGAATAGGAGCGTTTGGCCTTGGTGAAGGTCAGCACGGTGTTTTCCATGTCATGGGCGTCGAGGTGCTGGTGGAGGGCCATGCCGATAGCTGCGATCACCTCGCCCGAGTCATGGTCGGGAAGGTTGGCGGGAGCGGCGGCGGGATCAGCACCGTGGGCCTCGGCTTTCTTGCGCTTGGCGGCGTTGGCTCCGATCTTGCTGATGATATAGAAGCAGACTGAGAGGAGCAGCAGGGCACCAAACACGATACACATGGCCATGATGGTCATGCCGAAGCCGTTTTCATCCTTTTCGGAGAACATGGCCACCTTGTTGTTGGTGTCGCGGATCACATTGGCGCTCGACGGAGTGATGTGCTTGCCGTTGCTGCCGTTGCGTATTTCCCAGGCCTCCGAGCCGGTGCCTTTGCCATCTTCTATGCGGGCATAGGTCTGGTCGGCGCCGAGCGAAGCGGGCACTGTGATCGAGTCGATGAGGGTCTTGCCGTCGGCATCATAGATACCGATCCAGTTGTCCTGACCGGGGGTGAGGGTGAAGTTGACATGGAAAGTGCCGCGGGTGGGCATTCCATCGGCAAAAAACACTACATGCTGGCGGGTGGGAATCTCGGTGTTGACGTCGCCGAGGGGCACCGGATATTTGGTAGTGTTGTTGGGGTCGTCGGTGAGATATATGCTTGAAATCTCAAGGGGGGCGAAGTTGGAGTTGAAGAGCTCGATCCATGCGGTGCGCTGCCCGTAGTCGTCAATGAAGTTGTTTTCATTGACCACCATGACCTCGTTGAGTTTCAACGCCTTCCTGCTTTGTGCCGAAACCTGAGCGGCTCCTAATGACAATACAGTCAGGAGAATGAATATAATTTTCTTCATATTGAAATCAATCAGAGGGGTATGTTGCCGTGTTTCTTGGCGGGGTTGGTAACCTTTTTGGTGGCGAGCTGCTGGAGGGCGCGGATCACGCGGAAGCGGGTGTTGCGGGGCTCGATAACGTCGTCGATATAACCATAGCGGGCGGCGTTGTAGGGGTTGCAGAACAGCTTGTTGTATTCGTCTTCTTTCTCCTTGAGCACCTTGGCGGGATCATCGCTGGCTTTGGCTTCTTTGGCATAGAGCACCTCAACGGCACCTGCACCGCCCATAACGGCGATTTCGGCTGAGGGCCATGCATAGTTCATGTCGCCGCGGAGCTGTTTGCAGCTCATCACGATGTGGCTGCCGCCATAGCTCTTGCGCAGGGTAACGGTAACTTTGGGCACGGTGGCTTCGCCATAGGCATAGAGCAGCTTGGCACCGTGGAGAATCACGCCGTTATATTCCTGGCCTGTGCCGGGAAGGAAGCCGGGCACGTCGACGAGGGTAACCAGAGGAATGTTGAAGGCGTCGCAGAAGCGCACGAAGCGGGCAGCCTTGCGTGAGGCGTTGCTGTCGAGCACACCGGCGAGATATTTGGGCTGGTTGGCTACCACACCTACCGACTGGCCGTTCATGCGGGCGAAGCCCACGATGATGTTTTTGGCATAGTCGCGCTGCACTTCGAGAAACTCGCCGTTGTCGATGATGGCGCCGATCACCTCATACATGTCGTAGGGCTTGGTGGGTGAGTCGGGGATGATTTCGTTGAGAGAGTCCTCGAGACGGTCGATGGGGTCGGTACATTCAACTGCGGGAGCTTCCTCAAGGTTGTTCTGGGGAATGTAGCTGAAGAGCTTGCGGATGATCTTGATGGTCTCCTCGCCGTCTTCGGCTGCGAAGTGAGCCACGCCGCTCTTCGACGAGTGAACTTCGGCGCCGCCGAGAGCTTCCTGGGAAACATCTTCGCCGGTCACGGTCTTTACAACCTTCGGGCCGGTGAGGAACATATATGAGATGCCTTTGGTCATGATGGTGAAGTCGGTGAGCGCGGGGCTGTAGACAGCGCCGCCGGCACACGGACCGAGGATGCCTGAAATCTGGGGAATCACACCCGAGGCAAGAATGTTGCGCTCAAAGATTTCGGCATAACCGGCGAGGGCGTTGATACCCTCCTGAATACGAGCGCCGCCCGAGTCGTTGAGACCGATAACGGGAGCACCCATCTTCATGGCCATATCCATGATTTTGCAGATTTTCTGTGCCATGGTTTCGCTCAGAGAGCCGCCGAACACGGTGAAATCCTGGGCGAAAACATACACCAGACGGCCGTCGATAGTGCCGTAGCCGGTCACAACGCCGTCGCCGAGAAAGCTTTTCTTTTCCTGGCCGAAGTTGTAGCAACGATGGCGCACAAACATGTCGATTTCCTCAAAAGAGCCTTCGTCGAGAAGTTGTGCAATGCGCTCGCGGGCGGTGTATTTTCCGCGCTCATGCTGCTTTTGGATGGCTTTTTCGCCACCACCGAGCCGAGCCTGATTTCTAAGTTCGATAAGTTCCTGAACTTTAGCAAGTTGATTGCTCATGATAGATTTTTGTTATGATTTGATTGATTATTTTGCTGATGGGTGGGGGAGAGGTGATTATTTCATCTCTTTGGGGTCCTCACAAAGCTCGATGAGAGCGCCGCAGGTCGATTTGGGGTGGAGGAAGGCGATGTTGAGGCCCTCGGCACCTTTGCGGGGAGCCTTGTCGATGAGGCGGCAGCCCTTGCTTTCGGCTTCGGCGAGAGCGGGAGCCACACCGTCGGCCATAGCAAACGCTACATGCTGAATACCGCCGCGGCCGCCGTTGTTTTCAATAAATTTGGCGATGGCGCTTTCGGGAGCGGTAGCCTCGAGAAGCTCGATTTTGGTCTGACCAACCTTGAAGAAGGCGGTGCGTACTTTCTGGTCGGCCACTTCTTCAATGGCAAAACATTTCAGGCCGAGGATGTTTTCGTAGAAAGGGATTGCTTCTTCGAGCGAGGGCACTGCGATGCCGATATGCTCAATGTGAGAAATATTCATTTTGTGAGAATTTTATGGTTTATGATAATAGATTTCGGTTGGCGGGGTAAACCCCTATTGACTCATACATATAGTTAGAGCAATATCTCCGCAAAGTTAACAAAAAAAAGTGATTATCCGCGCCCAAAGTTAATAATGTGTAAAATAAAATGGTTTTTAGTCGGCAGGGGGGTGAAAAAGCGGGCGGCCGACACGGAAATAACCGCATCAGCCGCCCTATGAAACAGAAAATATTGATTATCTCGGTCGGTTTAGAACTGATATTTGAAACCTACCTGCAGCAGGCCCTGGGCTCCGAAGCCCGCCTCGGCAAACATGGCCCACGAGCGGTTGAGGTCAACCTGAGCGCCGACAGGCACAATCTGGAAGGCGAAGTAGGACTTGTTGTAGCTGTCAAGGCCGCGGGGCTGCATGTGGCTTATCTCGACGCCGAGACCCAGCTTGGCATAGAGCTTCACGATGGAGTTCTGATAATATCCGTAGCGGCCGTTGAGCATGATGGCATGATAGGCGATGTTGCTGTGCTGAGGGCCTCCCTCGGTGGTGGTTGAGGAGAAGGTATATGATGGGCCGACCCAGATGTTGGGCGATACCCTGAAGTTGACGCCTAAGTTGAGGGCGCCCCAGGCGTTGTTGACGCCGTGCCAGCCGTCGTGCATGTTGGAGGCATCCATCTGGGTGTAACCGCCATAGCTGGCAGTGATTTCTGATTTCTGTGCATGAGCCATTGTGACTGAAGCGACTGCTACGAGGCAGCTGAGAAGTAGTTTTTTGAACATAGTCGTGATGTTTAGAGGGGTAATTTAATACCTTCATAACAACCGAGGCTCTGTTAAGGTTCATGACCTGCCGGGGAGCGGGAGGGGAGAAAAACGTAAGTGCCGCCAACCGGATGAATACGGCGGGCGGCACTTAGCGTAATGGTTGCTGTAATCGTCAAGCAAGCTTTTCGAAGAGCTTACTTTCTGATACCAAGCTCTTTGCGGGCGATGATGGCACGATAGCGGGTAATGTCTTTCTTGATGAGGTAATCAAGCAGACGACGACGCTTACCTACCAAAGCCTTAAGAGCGCGTTCTGTGGTATAATCTTTGTGATTTGACTTGAGGTGTTCAGTCAAATGAGCAATACGGATAGAGAATAATGCTATCTGCGCTTCGGGTGAGCCGGTATCAGTCTTGCCCTTACCGTATTTCTCAAAGATTTCGGCCTTTTCTTCAGAATTCAAATGCATTCCTGGAAGTGTTTTGGTTGATATTATAAATATGAAAGTTTAGGGTCATCCGGACGCACCGGCCCGAATGAGAGCGCAAAATTAGCGTTTATCGCCGAGATGAGCAAATTTTTCGGGGCGATTTTGGGCGATTGGTGCGGGAATTCCGTTTTTTTGAGCTATCTTCGCGTATTAATTTTAAATAACACCCCGATTTTATATGTCACAGCAAACATGGTGGACCGCTCCCACTCAGAGCGAGACCGACAGGCTGATAATGGTTACCGGCCGCAAGGATGTGGAGGCTTTCCGCAACAATCCGAAGTTTAATATCCGTGTCGAAGTGACATGGCCCTATGAGGGTGACGCTACCGGTATGCCCGACCTCGCCACCTCGACTCTCATGGAGGAGACTCAGGACAAGCTCACCGAGGCGTTTGAGAAAGACCCCGTGGCGGTGCTCACCGGCATTTTCACCGGCGACAACGAGCGCAACTGGATTTTCTATACCCTCAGTACTCATATCTTTGGCCGCAAGCTCAATGAGGCGCTCAAGGATATGCCGGTGCTTCCTATTTCGATTTATTGTGAGAATGATCCCGACTGGCGGGAGTATGACGAAATGTCGGAGGCTGAAATCAATATCGACTGACCTCTCTGTCGGCTCACCTCAAAAGACCACTCCCCCGCAAAGGCTTGTCGGCCTCGGCGGGGGAGTGGTCTATATAACAGGGATGTGTTATTCAGGCTTTTCAGCGTCGGGATAGGGAGGAGGAAGCTGGCGGTCCTCAGGCAGAGGTTGCTCCTCTTTCTTCTCATCTCCGGCGGGGGAGTCGGAGGAGTCGGCGCCGTTCTCACCCTCGGCAGGGGGAGGGGTTGTGCCGTCGCCCAGAGCTTTGCTATCGGCGGCGCGGGCGGCGAGAATCTCGTCGGTGCGGCTCACCCACTGACGTTTGCCGAAAATCTTTTCTACATCTTCGGTAAATATCACCTCGCGGGTTATGAGCAGGTCGGCCAGGGTGTGGTGACCCTCGGCATGCTGCTTGAGTATCTCTTTGGCGCGCTCATATTGCTCGGCGATGATGCGGCTCACCTCCTCGTCGATGAGCTTGGCGCGGTCGTCGCTATAGGGCTTCGAGAAGCCATAGTCCTGACCGGTCGAGTCATAATAGCTGAGGTTGGGGAGCTTGTCGCTCATGCCGTAATAAACCACCATGGCATAGGCCTGCTTGGTGACACGCTCAAGGTCGTTGGCGGCGCCGGTCGAGATGCGGCCGAGGAAGAGCTCTTCGGCGGCGCGACCGCCCAGGGTGGCACAGATATTGTCGAGTATGGCCTGGGTGGGTGTGATCTGTCGCTCCTCGGGGAGATACCATGCGGCGCCGAGCGCTTTGCCGCGCGGCACGATGGTGACCTTGATCAGCGGGTTGGCATATTTGAGGAACCATGAGATGGTGGCATGGCCGGCCTCATGGATGGCGATGGCCTGTTTCTCCTCGTCGGTAGTAATCTTCGAGCGCTTTTCGAGACCTCCGATTATGCGGTCAACGGCGTCGGTAAAGTCTTTCTTGCCCACGGCGGTCTTGTTGTGGCGGGCGGCGATGAGGGCCGCTTCGTTGCACACGTTGGCGATGTCGGCGCCCGAGAATCCGGGTGTCTGACGAGCGAGCAGGTCAACGTCGACGGTGTCGTCGGTCTTGATCTTGCGCAGGTGAACGTTGAATATCGCCACGCGGTCGTTGAGGTCGGGGAGGTCAACATATATCTGACGGTCAAAGCGGCCGGCGCGCAGCAGCGCCTTGTCGAGAATGTCGGCTCGGTTGGTGGCGGCGAGGATAATCACGCCGCTGTTGGTGCCGAAGCCGTCCATTTCAGTGAGCAGCTGGTTGAGGGTGTTTTCGCGCTCGTCGTTGCTACCCATATTCGGGTTGCGGCCACGGGCTCGACCCACGGCGTCGATTTCGTCGATAAACACAATACAGGGGGCTTTTTCCTTGGCCTGACGGAAGAGGTCACGCACACGCGAGGCACCCACGCCCACAAACATCTCCACGAAGTCACTGCCCGACATCGAGAAGAAAGGCACATTGGCTTCGCCGGCAACGGCTTTGGCCAGCAGGGTCTTACCTGTTCCGGGAGGGCCTACGAGAAGGGCGCCCTTGGGTATCTTGCCGCCGAGGTCGGTGTAGCGCTGGGGATTTTTGAGAAACTCAACTATCTCCTCGATTTCGGTCTTGGCCTCTGAGAGACCGGCCACATCTTTAAATGTGACCTGTATCGGGCCATCCTTGTCGAATATCTTGGCTTTAGATTTGCCTACGCTGAACACTCCCCCCGAGGGGCCTCCATCCTTGCCCGACATGCGTCTCATCATGTAGAACCAGAACACTATCAGGAGCAAAACCGGGCCGAAGGTCCATATCAGCGAGGAGTAGTCGCTGCTCTTTTCAAACTTCACTTCGCCGTTGAAGACACCCTCCTGCTGCCACTGGTCGATTTTGTCCTGAAGCTTGTCGGCGCTCGGAATCGAGGTGGTGATGAGGGCTTTCATGCCGGAGCCGGGTTTGTAGACGGCGTCGGTAAACACTTTCTCGGCCAGAGAATCGTTGAGGAAAGCCTGAGCCTGATTTTTGTTGGGATAGACCACGATTTTCTTCACTCCTCCCGATGAAACATAGGTTTCAAACTTGGAGTAGCTCACTTCGCGGTTGAGAGAATCGTCGTCAAGATAGAGTATGCCCACGAGAAACACTATCACGATGGCATACATCCAATACATGTTGAGGCGGAACCCCGGTTTTTTCTGTTTAGGTTGCATATATGTGTAGCTGGATGGAATTCTGAATTAAAGGGATGTCAGTCGGGGAGTTCGGTCATGATGCCGTCGCTCCACAGCTCCTCGAGATTGTAACGGCGTCGCGCTTCGGGGAGAAACACGTTGACAAACACGTCGCCATAGTCTATGACGATCCATTCCGAGTTGCGGTAACCGTCATAGTTATAAGGCTTTATGCCGCCATGTTCGAGCAGATAATCCCTCACGCTGTCGGCTATCGAGGCAACCTGGGTGACAGAGCTGCCCTCGCAGATGATGAATTTAGAGGCGGCACATGATTCTATGGCCGAGGTGTCGATAAGGGTAATGGCGTGGCCTTTGCGGTCGCGGATACCTTCGACTATCATTGATGAAATATCGGTGGAATTGGTATTCAAATCAAATAGATGATTGCGGGTTATGAAAATTGGGATTGCAAAAATAGTGAATTTTCCGTTCACTTGTCTTACATCTATTCAACAAACTTCATGCCAAAAAGGATTTCCCGAAAATTTCCCGGAAATTTGTGCATGAATACCAATTCGGTTTATTATGTTTCCACTCAGCTTGGAGTCTTATTATTCTTTTTATTTATTATGTTGTTTTGAGAACGAGAACTGATATTGGATGTGGAGCAAAGCATATTGCCCTATGGTGTTGCGTCGCGTCTCAGTGATTCCCTGAGCATTCACAACGCGGTTGATATTGGAAAGTTGTCTGAATATATCGAAGCCGTCAAGCCTGACTATCCACTCTTTTTTCGCACCGAAACTGTTTTGAACAGAAGCATTCCATATCAGGCTGTTTTTGTTCATGGCCGGATCTGAATAGCCCGTGCGGACAAAGTAGCTAAGGGCGGTTTCAATGTAGAATCCGACAGGGAGTTTAACCCACCCGTTTACTCCGAAAGTGCCATTAAATCCGTTTGTACGGATAAATGAATCGAGATTGCCGCGTGTCATAAGCTCGCGCATAGTGGTGAATCCCCTGACAGAGAATTTATTATTGGTATATTTTAGTGAAAGTGATGTGTTGAGATTGGTTGAATGAACTATGCTTTTCGCTAAATCGGTCCCAAGAGCGGAGAATGCAACACTGCGATTCAATGACGAACCGAGACTTCCGTTAAACATCCATCTTTTGGACGCTCCGAATCCTCGGTAATAGCTTGCTGATGCAGAGAAAAAACGGTTGCCGTCAACGTTTCGGGTTGAAATTGTCGTGACGCCGTTCAGCGGGTTATACTCCACGGCATCAACCAATGCATTCTTTGTTTCAGAATAACTTACGTTGAAACGGTATTCCTGCTGTCTGGCGGTGTTGAGTTTAGAGAAACGGATATTACCTCGGTTTGTTCCGGCATTGGCAAGCCGAGGATTGCCCTTGCGTATGGTCATAAGGTTGGAATCATCCACAAAATCCAGTAATTGGGTTGCCGATGGAGTGGTTGTCGTATGTAGGTATTCCGCGGTAAACCATTTCCAGCGCAAGGTTGCGCTCGGGTCAAAAGCAATTGAATTTCGGTCAATTGTGTTGGCGCGGGTGTCAGCCATCCTGTCGCCAATCCATGTTAGCGGAAGGTTTAAATCCAAATACACCTTACTTATTGCTACTGACGCGTCAACCTTGGCTATGTGCCGGCGGTCTATAGTGCTTGAAATGTAACTTTGCTTGAGGTCAGATGTCAGCGTAAGGGTATCGGTATATGCCGGGATCTGCTCCATGATGGAATCAGGCAGATAGTGGCTTAAATCACGGCGGTCATTGCTGTTAAGCCATTGGAATTCATATCCCGGTTTTATGGTAAGACTATTCGGAAAGACATGCTCATATTGTGCTGAGACATCTGCTGCCGAACGGTGTTTGGGCGAATGGTTATAATCATTGAGAATGGCAGTGGCATCACGCGAAACGCGGTTGCTTACCGACCACAGGGTAAGTCTGTCTCTGTTATGCGTTCCCTCTGCCTCAATAAGTACTATGTCATTATTATAAGGCATCCTGATTTCCATCTTTTCATATCCGCGTATGTTCCATGAGGAGGATGTCCCGCTTGTTGCAGTTAAATATCTATTGATGAAACGGGTGTCGGTCCAGTCAATTTGCTCCAAAAAATCATCGCCATAGTTGGCGCGGGAATTACTGCTGCCATGTGACTTTATGCGTCCGAGCCCTCCTTCAAGCCTTGTCAATGAGTAGATTTTCTTGAATCGGAATTGAGTCCCGAGGCTTAGGTTTAATCCACCTTGCGTTAACCTGGAGTCGGATAGCGCCCGAGAGTAGTAGACTACGTTTTCGGGCAGGAAATTTGTCGAATTTGTCCGTGTCTCGTTGTGAGTGGAATTTGAGAAACCCGTCAGCTCCAAATCAAACACCCGGCGGCGGTCATTGGTGGAATTGTATAAATCGACTCCGGCGGTGCGATAGGTGGTTTCATCGGTTATCAAGGCGTTGGGATTCCATATGTTTTCATTTTGTTGCGGGGATTTCGCTGCTCCCACATTATTGACATTACCGTAGACTCCAATTGAGGTATAATCATCAAATCGTGACAGAAAGCCTCTGGCTGAATACCGTTGATGTGTACCGGCAGCTAAATCCGCGTTTGCCATATATATTCCCATAAACTCCTTTTTCAGCTTGACATCCATTACTAACGGGTCTGATTTCCGGTCTGCTTCCGTGCGTTCCCTCAGATAAGCTGACTCACCTTCCCGCCTATAGACCTTAACCTGATTTACCGTATATGCAGGCAGATTCTGCAGGGCTACCATGGGATTTCCCGCAAAAAAATCCTTGCCGTTGATTAACAGACTGCTCACAAACTCGCCATTTACCGTGATTTGCCCCTGTGAGTTTAATTTCGCGCCGGGCAACTGTTCAATGAGTTTATCAAGCATGGAGCCGTCGGCGAGCTGAAAGGCCGTTGCATTATATACTATAGTATCACCCGCCATCACCATCTTGACTTTTGACGCGACAACCTCAACCTCTTGCAATGCGATTTCCTTGTCAAGGTGTACTGTTCCCAAATCCAAGCGTGAATTATCTGACTCCAATGTAAACGGGATATTTTTTGTAGAGAATCCAACGGCCGACAGCCTGAGGTTAAAATCTCCCGTACCATTCACGGGGAAACCGAAATCTCCGAAGCTGACACTTTTACGTCCGTTCCATTCGGTAACACGACTTGGCTCAAACATCGAGAAGACAACTGAGTCAGACGCGTTAGTAACGGTCAGAGTCAAAGAATCCGGCTGCTGATTTGACAGCGACTCCAATACCTTAACACTGACAATGGATTTTGCCGATAGAGCCCAATTTAAACTCACTATATTAGCGCAAACAATGGCTAATATTCGCAAGAAAGTCATATAATGCAACTTCATGATTATTTAGGAAAAGATTTGTTTGACGCAAAGTTAGACATTCTCGGCTTGCCGACAAAGAAAAAATGGTCAAAAAAATCTATCATTTTTCACTCATAATCACCTGATAATCAATAGTGATAAATTTGCTAATCTATCACATATAATGAGCTGAATGGAGAGGGTTGAATATTAGATGATTGGAATATAGGTAAAAGTACGACCGACTCGGAGCTTTAATAGATTATTAATTGTTACTGTCGATAAGCTCACCATTCGCTATATGATACTCATTATATATTGAGCAAAGGGAGTAGCATTTTCGTGCAATTTGGCTTTAATGCGCTTTTTGAGGTTATAAACCGAAGCCGGACTTTTTCCGGAAATAAAGCAGATAACCCTTGTTGAAACGCCGGAAAGAAATAGCAGTAGCATTTCTTTCTCAGAGTCAATAAGGTTTAGGGCATTGATTTCATCCCATAAATCCCGGTTTTCTTCTTTACATTTTTTTTCAATCGCTGATACGAAAGAATTACGTTTGGAAGCTCGTAGCTCATCGGTTACGTTTTTGTAGAGATGCTGTACGCTATTGTTGCTTGACAGTTCGGCATCGAGATATAGATTCCCGAGCTTATTAACCCATGAGAACCGTTGGAGAAAAGCTACAGCTGCCTGATGTTTGAAGACTTCCACGTTTTTAGCCGCGTTCTCTGCCTGCTGCGATAAATCTTCAACGCCTTGCTGTAGCTTATGAATAACGGAGGCGTTTGCTTCCAACTCCTTTTTTAATCTTTCATAGTCGCACGATAATATCTGTATGGTATTTTCGTTCTGGATGCGTTGTTTGCTCGCTTTAAGGCGCAGACCCCATAACATCAGGCACAGGGTGCCGATTACAAATAAGGCTATGATCGAGATTATTATATTCACTGCTTTACTGGACTTGATGTCAGCATTCAGCTGATCGGACTTTTCCTGATTATACATTGAAACGAACTCAGCCATGGTGCTATTGGTCATTTCGAGTATATAACGGTTCTGATCTTCAATGACTTTGTTCTGATATGCTATCAGTTCCTGCGTGTCCCGATGTTTGAAATGGTCTAAAATATCGGTGATGTAGTGAGTGGGGGTATAACCTAACGCATGGATTACGGATAATATCGAATCTCGCTCATGCGTCATCTTTAATGCATTATATGTCAGATACTGTGTCTGGAGAACGTCTGGGCTTGGAGTCCCGGATATGGCGATTGCGGAATCTGCATATTGCAGAGCCTCGTGCCCGCGCAACATAGCCGTTAGCTCTTCGGCAACATTTTCGTATCCATTCTGAATCCACACAGGATTATTGACTAACTTTGCATAATGAAGAGCCTGGAGATCCCATCTTAATGCTTCTTTATAATTGTTAGCCATGACATAGATTCTTCCAATTAGCGATGATGTTCGCGAGATATTTGGTTTATCATCCAAGACAACTGCTTCATCGTGAGCTTTAAGTGCAGACTTGAGAGCTATGCCATAACGCTCCGCGTTTCTATAAACTGTACCGAGGTAATGATATGCGATCATTTTGTGGCGGCGGTCATCGGAGCGGGAGTAGAAATCCACGGCTATGGATATCAGCGAGTCATTGGTGAGGTCAATGTAGTTTTTGTCATAGGCTTGCGATAATAGCAATGCATGGCGAGCCTGAGTCTCGCCGGTCAGCCTTTTCCCGTCAACCCCGCTTAATATCGTCAGGGCGGAGTCAGGATGCTCCTCCATTAACTCTTCTGCCACGTCAAGAGACTGCCATACCG
Source organism: uncultured Bacteroides sp. (assembly GCA_964384885.1). Classification (GTDB taxonomy): domain Bacteria; phylum Bacteroidota; class Bacteroidia; order Bacteroidales; family Muribaculaceae; genus Paramuribaculum. Next base: position 4,262 of record CAYLMR010000030.1, on the reverse strand, counting down.
GATTGCGGTGGCAACTGCACAACAGAATCGCTGTTATCCATATCAAAAGTAATCCTCGCATTATGCAAAAAGTATAACTATATTACAATAAAAAAGTAGCATCTTATGGCGGTTAGTCATAGCGCATGGATTCGGCGGGGGAGATGGTGGCGATGAAGTGGGAGGGGAGTATGAGCACCAGCCATGAAACTACTATCACGCTGATATTGAGCAACACTATCATGGGCCAGCTGATTGTGGCCGGCACATAGCTGAGATAGTAGGCGTCGGCGTCGAGGGGGAGGAGTTTGAAGTAGTGCTGCAAGGCCACAAGTCCGAGGCCAATCACGTTGCCCCACAACATGCCCCGCAACAGGATTCTTTCGGCCAGATAGATGAATATCGACCTCACCATCTTGACCGAGGCGCCCATGGCCCTCAGGGTGCCGATCATTCTGACCCTCTCCAATATGAGGATGAAGAGGCTCGAAATGAGGGTAAAGGCGGCCACCACTCCCATCAGGATGAGTATCACCACCACATTCATGTCGATGAGGTCAAGCCAGCTGTAATAGGCCGCACCGGCCTGAAGGATGTTGATCACGGTGTAGACCTCGGCGCCGCGGGTGTCGATGGTGAGCTGGAGCAGGGCGCCCGACAGTCGCTGGGTGGCGGCGGGGATGTCGCTTTCCTCCACGCCGTTTATTTCAAGAGTGGTGAAGGTGTCGCCCGAGGAGCGGTTGATTTTGCGGCACACCTCGATAGGCACAAAGGCCACCTTGCCGTCATATTCGGTGAAGTGGGTGTCAAACACTCCGGAGATTTCCATTTTGCGGGTGCGCAGGTTGCCGTCGGTGAAAAAGTGGGCATAGATGCTTTCGCCGGTCGTCACGCCGAGGCGCGTGGCGGTGGCTCGTGACAGGGCGACCTGCATGGTGGTGTCGGAGGGCATCGCGCCGCTCACCAATGAGCTTTCGATAAACCGGGCTACGTCGGCTTCGGGCACATAGCCGCGAAACATCACGCCCGCAAAGGCGCTGTCGGTCTTGAGTATGGAGGGGAGCTCGAAAGAGGGGGTAATCTCAGCGTCCGGTATGGCGCCGCGGATGGCGTCGGCGAGTGTGGGGGTGAGCAGTTCGGTGGCCACGTTGTCGAGCGCTTTTCCTTCAGGCATCACCGAAATCTGCGGGTTGTAGCCGCTGATCTTGCGCCTGATTTCCTGCTTGAAGCCCACCACCACCGCCATGCTCACTATCATGATCACCATGGCGAGGGCTATGCCGGCCACGCCGATCCACACCCCCGCGCCATGCTTGCCGCGAGAGTCTTTGGAGTCGGAGCGGAGACTCAGCCTGCGCCCTATGAATATGGCAACATTGAGCATCTCTTTGTCAGACTGGGGGGTCAGCGGCGAGTGGTGCGGCCGGGGTATTCCTTAAGCGCCTGTTCGAGCACCTTGAGGGCGTGGGCGAGGTCTTCTTTTTTGAGCACATAGGCGAGACGCACCTCGTTTTCGCCCATGCCGGGGGTGGTGTAGAAGCCTGAGGCGGGGGCCATCATCACGGTGGCGCCCTCATAGCTGAAATGCTTGAGACACCATGCGCAGAACTTCTCGGCATTGTCGACCGGGAGCGACACCACGGTGTAGAACGCGCCCATGGGTATGGGGGAGTAGCATCCCTCGATGCGGTTTATGCCGTCGACGAGAAATTTCCTTCGCTCCACATATTCGTTATAGGTCATGAGCATATAGTCGGGCGACGCGTCGATCGAGGCTTCGGCCACGAGCTGACCCAGCAGGGGAGGGCTGAGGCGCGCCTGACAGAATTTCATCACGTTTTTCTTTAGCTCCTTATGCTTGGTGATGAGGGCGCCGATTCTGATGCCGCACTCCGAATAGCGCTTCGACACCGAGTCGATCAACACCACCTGCTCCTCGATGCCCTTGAGGTGGAACGCCGAGATATAGGGCGCGCCGGTATAGGTAAATTCGCGGTAAACCTCGTCGGAGAAGAGAAACAGGTCATGCTTCTTGACAATGTCGCGGATGAGGTTCATCTCTTTCTGAGTGTAGAGATAGCCGGTGGGATTGTTGGGGTTGCAGATCAGTATGCCCTTGGTGCGCGGGGTGATGAGCTCCTCAAACTTCTCGACCGGAGGGAGGGCGAAGCCTTCTTCGATCGACGAGGGCACGGTGACGATCTTGGCGCCCGCCGAGATGGCAAAGGCCATATAGTTGGCATAGGCGGGTTCGGGCACTATGATTTCGTCGCCCGGGTCGAGGCAGGCCATAAACGCAAACAACACCGCCTCCGAGCCGCCGGTGGTAACGATTATGTCGTCGACATCCACATCTATATTAAAGCGGTGGTAGTAGCCGGCGAGTTTCTCGCGCAGCGACAGCAAGCCTTCGGAGGGGGAGTATTCAAGCACCTCACGGTTGATTTTGCCGAGCATGTCGAGACCCTCCTGAGGAGTGGGCAGGTCGGGCTGACCGATGTTGAGGTGATAAACTTTCACGCCCCGGGCTTTGGCCGCATTGGCCAGTGGCACGAGTTTACGGATAGGGGATGCGGGCATTATTTCGCCGCGGGCGGATATCTGAGGCATTGTGGAGATTGGGTTTCTGCTATTGTGGAGATTGGGTTTCTGCCATTGTGGAGATTGAATCTCTGCTATGGTGGAGATCGAGTCTCTGATATGGTTAGTTCGGGCAAAATTACAACTTTTTCTCCGCCCGCACAAAACCCACCCGCAAAAAAGCCGTCAAAGCACAAATCACGATAATAGTTTCAGCCCGAACGCCTCATCATAAGGTATGTGGCTATGGGTAACGTAGCTTCGTTGCCAACAGTTTTCCTGATGGCTTGCTTCGATTATCTCAGAGACTGAAAGAGGTTTCAGTTTTCCGATAATATAGTCGATGGATTCTTTCTCTGAGTTGGATAGAGTCTCGAAATCATGATTGGAGTTACATGATAGCAGGGTGCTGACCATGTCGTGAGCTTCAATCAATTTTTTGTCAAGTCCAGCAACATTGTCATATATAGTGGCGTAATGGTCGGGAGCCGGACCGAAATTCAATGCGCTATACTGTAGCCCGCTTATTGATTGTCCGGTCTTGCGGTAGTGATTGAAATCGGCATAAAACATCAGCTTGTTCAATTTCGTAGGAAATACCTCTCCATGTTTCATCACGATATAGCGAACCATGTCAAAGAGTTTCGGAATACTTTTTCTTCCATACCCGTTGAAGATGCTGCGGCTGTTATCATTAAAGATAATACAATAGAGGGCCGTGTATTCATCATCTTTCATCTCGCTCATGGTGATTGAAGCAAGTATCCTCTCATATTCCGAAGGTGAAAAGGTGTCTTTACAATCTTTCAGAAGCCCGAGCAAGACCTTTTTATTGCGTATGGCCGCTATCATTTTGCCGTTTGATTCAGACGGGACATCCCCGTTCTCATATTTGGCATACTGATTTGTGCCGAATCCGAGAATCTTTGTAATCTGGGAGTAATTCAGACCGTAGCGGGTTCTGATTTCTTTAATCTCATCGGGAAATGGAATGCCATGACGTATGCGGTACTGAGAATACAGGTCATTAAATTGCAATGTGTCCTGCTCAGTAGTAGTGAATTGTTCGCCTGTGTCCTCACAGACATAGTAGCGGACGTGAACGCGGAATGTCTCCTTGCGGAATTCCACATCTTCTGTTGTGCTGATCTCCTTTACTCGTCCCTTTGTGAAGGGGCTCTTTATATCAACATACTTTTCCATACCTACTTTTCTTTAAAAGGATAATTTAAAGGATGCTCGGATTCATGGAATGATATACAGATTGTCTTATCATTTGGATTACCCATTGAAATTTTGATATACAGTTCCGTGCCATTATAATCCTTGCCAAATACCCACATGTCTCCGAAGGAAACTTCATCAATGATTGAATGAGAGTAATCTTCTTTCTCTATCTTTTTGACAATTTCTTCTCGCGCAACAGGAGTGATGCCCAGAGCACGGAGGGCTTCTTGGTTTTTTGCACGGTTCAGGAAGAAAATGCCCCAAATGCTGAATTTGGGTTTGAATTCACGGAGAAAGGCCTCCACTTCCTGTTCGTTTCTGGCTGTAATCATAATATCCGCTATTTTTACCGCAAATATACACTATATAATTCAAATTTCCAAATATATCCCTCCTTAAAGTGAAATAATGCGCTTTGCCGGGGCGTCTCGATTGGTCGCGAGAAATCAAATGTAAGTCGTTGAACGGTAGGGGCG
>CAYLMR010000029.1:0-25308 GCA_964384885.1 uncultured Bacteroides sp. | reverse complement strand
CTAAGCGAAAACAGTGTACGCGACCATGAGGCTGTAATATTCAGTTGTTTCATGCCGGGCGAGAACCTTCAGGAACATCGTCTGGCTAATCACTCTCTTGTGCTTGTCTGTGAAGGCGAGATAGACATTATCGACAATAACCGCAATCTTACTGTAAGCAAGGGGGAATATGTTTTTCTTCAGAGGGATTGCCGGATAAGAATACATAAACACTCTGCCGGAGAAATTCCTTATAGCGCGATGAGCATAAGGTTTAAGCGTCCGGCTCTTCGCAATTATTTCCGTCAGATCAACGGCGACACTCTACCGAAAGATGTAGCCCGTTTTGACTTGGCGGCAATAAAGATTACTCCCAATCTCTATCTTGACAGTCTTTTTTCTTCCCTTCGTCCGTTTCTTGACAGCGGAACAGACCCATCGCAGGAATTCTTAGATATGAAGTGTGTAGAGGCTTTGGGATGCCTGTTGAAGATTGACGACTCATTTTACCCTACGCTATTTGATTTCAATGAGGAATGGAAGATAGATTTGCTCAAATTCATGGAGGATCACTTCTCGGAGGATATGAGTATGGAAGAATTTGCCACTTACACAGGGCGTTCTTTGGCTACCTTCAAGCGTGATTTTGCAAAAATATCACCCTTATCTCCACAAAAATGGCTCATTGAACATCGCTTGGAGAAGGCTGCGGAGCTGCTTGCCAAGGGCATGAGCGTAATTGACACATACATACAAGTAGGATTCCGCAACCGCTCACATTTCACCAAACTGTTTACTGCCAAGTATAATTGCCCTCCCTCTCTTTGGAGCCGGACATAGAGCTGACAGCTTTATAAACATGCACTGGAAGGGGGAATTTGCGGGTGTCGTGATTTTTGAGTAATTTTGCAGAAACTAAACGACAATGAGCAACATCAATTCACCCGGCCAAGTGCTTGTAACCGGCGCCGACGGCTTTATCGGCTCACACCTCACCCGCCTTCTGCTCGACGAGGGCTATCGGGTCAGAGCCTTATGTCAGTATAATTCATTCGGTTTTCTCGGTTGGCTCGAGGGGGTGAACCATCCCGGGCTCGAAACGGTGTTGGGCGATGTGCGCGACCCCGATTTCTGCCGCACCATAGCCCGCGACTGTCACACTATCTTCCACCTCGCCGCCCTGATAGCGATACCCTACAGCTATGTGGCTCCCGACAGCTATGTCGACACCAACATCAAGGGCACCCTCAACATGCTCCAGGCGGCTAAGGCCTCAGGCTCGAAAATCATCGTCACCTCCACCTCAGAGGTTTATGGCACGGCTCTCTCGGTGCCTATCTCCGAGAGCCACCCGCGTCAGCCCCAGAGCCCCTACAGCGCCACCAAAATCGGCGCCGACGCTCTGGCCCTGAGTTTCTATAACGCTTTCGACCTGCCGGTCACCATAGCGCGACCTTTCAACACCTACGGCCCCTGTCAAAGCGCCCGCGCCATCATCCCCACCATCATCACCCAGATAGCTTCGGGCAAGCGGGAAATTAAGGTCGGCGACCTCACCCCCACCCGCGACTTCAACTATGTCACCGACACCGCCCGCGGTTTCCTCGCCATAGCCCGCGCCCAAAACACCGAAGGGCGCGAAATCAACATCGCCACCGGCACCGAGGTAAGCATGGCCGACACACTCACCACCATAGCGCGCCTCATGAATGCCGACGTGACATGGGTGACCGACCCCGAGCGGCTGCGCCCCTCCAAAAGCGAGGTGAGACGCCTCTGCGGCGACAGCTCCCTGCTCCGCTCGCTCACCGGCTGGGCCCCTCAGGTAAGCCTCGAAGAGGGTCTTGCCCGCACCATAGAGTGGTTCTGCAAGCCTGAGAATCTCGCCCGCTATAAGAGCGACATCTACAACCGCTAATACATTTGACTGCTATGGAGGAAATTCTTATTGTTGCCCTCGGAGGTGCCAAGCGGGTCAATATGCTCAACCGGTTTATCTCGGCCGGCCGTCAGCTCGGCGTGAATGTCAGCCTTGTGAGCTATGAGCTTAACGAAAATGTGCCGGTAGCCGCTATCTCCGACGTGGTGACAGGCAAACGGTGGAGCGACCCCGACCTGCTCGCCGACCTGCTCAGAGTGATAGATGAGCGCCGCCGCTCAAAGAAATATGCCTCGGTGATATTGCTCCCCTTTGTTGACGGAGCTATCGCTCCCGCCGCGCGCCTCGCAGCGATGCGCAGCGACATCTACAGCCCCGTCTCGCCCGAGGAGGTTGCCAAAAACTTTTTCGACAAGCGTGTCTCGGCTTCACTTTTCGAGGCCGCCTCGCTTCCGGTGCCTGAGACCATCAACCCTCTCCACCCCGTTTTCCCCCTCATCGCCAAGCCGCGCAAAGGCTCGGCCTCGGCCGGAATAGCTGTCGTAAGAAATGCCGACGAGCTTGAGGCGCTCCTTCCCCTCGCCGACAACTATCTGTTTCAGAGATACATCGAAGGGGGTGAGGAATTTACCGTTGACTGTTTCATAGCCCGCGACGGCGAGATACTCACCGTGAGCCCCCGCCGACGTCTCGCCACTCTCGGCGGCGAAGTGGTCGACACCATCACTGTTTCCGACCCGACCCTCGACACCCTTTCGCGTCAGGCCATCGGCGCTTTCGCCCTGCGCGGCGCCGTGTCGATACAGTTTATCCGCGACCGCGAGGGCAACACCTGCTTCATGGAAATCAATCCCCGTCTCGGCGGAGGAGCCACCTGCAGCGTGAGCGCCGGCGCCGACATCCCCACAATGATAATCAAGGAATCGCTCGGCATGACTCCCGACCCGGCTCAGGCCCTCCCCGGAGTCGAAGCCGTGAGATATTTTGAAGAATACACAATCCACCACCAAAGATGAGCAAGTCTGACAATCAACATATCATCATCATAGCCGAAGCGGGCGTCAACCACAACGGTTCGCTCGAAATGGCCCGCAGAATGGTGACCGAAGCCGCCCGCGCCGGCGCCGACTATGTGAAATTCCAGACCGCAGTGCCCGAGCTGGTCATATCGTCGATAGCTCCTAAAGCCGAATATCAGAAAGAAACCACCGGCAGCGAGGAGAGCCAGCTCGAGATGTGCCGCAAGATTCACCTTCCACTGAGCGATTACGCCGGACTGGCGCAGCTCTGCCGGGAGAAAAACATCGGGTTTGTCAGCACCCCCTTCGACCTCGTGAGCATCGACACCCTCGCGCCCCTCGGCATGGATTTCTGGAAAATACCTTCGGGCGAGATAACCAACCTCCCCTACCTGCGCAAGATCGGCGCCCTGGGTCAAAGAGTCATCATGTCGACCGGCATGGCCACCCTTGCCGAAGTCGAGCAGGCCGTAAAGGTGCTTGAGCAGAGCGGCACACCCCGCAGCCTCATCACCCTGCTTCACTGCACAACCCAATATCCCACCCCCTTCAGCGAGGTGAACCTCAACGCCATGAAGGCGCTCGAATCACTCGGCTGTGGCGCCGTGGGCTACAGCGACCACACTCCCGGAATCATCGTGCCGGTGGCCGCCGCCGCGATGGGTGCCAAAGTGATCGAAAAACATTTCACTCTCGACAAATCGCTCCCCGGCCCCGACCACAAAGCGTCGCTCACCCCCGCCGAGCTGCGCGACATGGTCGAGGCGATACGCATTGTCGAGGCCTCGACGGGCAACGACATCAAACAGCCCACTCCCTGCGAGGTGCCCAACATCGAAGTGGCCCGCAAAAGCATCGTGGCCTCACGCAAAATCGCCAAGGGGGAACTCCTCACCCCCGACAACATCACCGTCAAACGCCCCGGCAACGGCCTCTCGCCGATGCTATGGGACAGTGTCATCAACACCCCCGCGGTGAGAGACTTCGACTACGACCAGCTCATTGAAATATAAGTTAACGTCTTCAGCCCTCCACGATAAGATTTTTTAGCATTTTCAACACAATCTTTACCCGGGGGGTCTACGTTATATGACAAACTAATTTTCAAAAACCAATTCCAAGTAACCTTAATGAAGAAACTATCTTTTTTACTGATAATTTTAGCTACTATTATCGCTTCGGGCTGTAACAAGGATAATCCCTATAACGGTGGCGGCTCCTCATCGCAGGCTTCGATGTTCGACCCCGCGGCCTACAACATTCCCTACAACTCCGACAAGGTGTGGCAGGATGTCTATACTCCCAACACCAACGTGCCCCTCTCACCCTTCAGCCTCTCTCACTCGGTAGGCACCTCGGCCAACGAATGGTATGGTTTCTGCCCCTCCAAGGTGAGCGACACCAAGGTCTACAGCGACTGGGAAAATCATCAGTGGGCTTCGATCACCGGCGGTGCCGTAGGCGGCTCCCGTCTCGGCTATCTGGTGGCTCACTGCGACCCCAATGAAGATCTGTCGGGCATTCCCGCCAATCCTGCCGTGAAGATGAGCATGGACTATGGTGACAGCTTCACTCCCCGTGAGATATGGCTCACCACCACCACCTACACCTACTACAGCATGAAGATAGGTCGCCCCGGCGTGTCGCCCATCAGCAACAGCCAATGGGTGAGAATCAACATCCACGGCGTGAAAAACGGCCACATCACCGCGACCGAAAGAATCTACATAGCCCGCGACGGCAGTATTCTCGGCGATCCCGAAGCTATCCACAACCCCTTAGGCTATGGCTGGGCGCTCAAGGATATCAGCTCGCTCGGCGAAGTTGACTACATCTACTTCCAGATGGAGTCGACCTATAAGGATGACTTCGGCAAAATGGTTATCCCTCCCTACTTCGTGCTGGGTGCCATGACCTACACCAAATAATCCTCCCCGCCGGCCAATGGCCCGGCCCGCAAGGATAACCCGACTGACTTTTTTTCTTCATCATAAGCTGTGCCCAAAGAGATACTCACACAGGAACAGGTTGCCCGGTTGAAGCAATCCATCACCCCTCTGCAAGTGCAATATTCGCGCCTGCTGGAGATGAACGGGCCTGAAGTTGCCGAAGAAGTATCGCGGGCGCTCGACGACAATCCCGCCCTCGGCATTGAGGAGGGGCCCGAAATCTTTGCCGACACCGGCAATCCCTCTGATTTCAACACCTCAGACAACGGCGATGATGAAGACTCACTTTCCGGCAACGGTGGAGATTTTTTCAGCGGCAGGGGCGCTCTTTATGAAACCGCCACTACCGTAGGCACTTCCACCCTCACCGAATTTCTTATCGAACAATTAAGCGAACTGAGCCTCACCCCGCAACAGCGGGATGTGGCTCGCATCGCTATCGGGGGTATCGACTCAAACGGCTATCTCACCCGCACGGTGCAGGGCATAGCCGACGATGCCGCCATTCAGCTTGGCATTGATATGCCGGTCGAGGAGGTAAGGGAGATAGTCGGCAAGGTGAGGAGCCTCGACCCTCCCGGTGTGGGGGCGGTAGACCTGCGCGACTGCCTGCTGCTCCAGCTCAGGCGCATGCGCGACTCCGGCTCAAACTCGCCGGCTCTCGACCACGCGCTGCTGATCATCGACCACTACTTTGACCTCTTCGCCAAAATGCACCTCGAGAAACTCGCTTCGGCCCTCAGGCTCTCGCGCGAGCAGCTTGGCGACGCCCTAATGCTCATCAAGACCCTCAACCCCAAGCCGGGAGCGGCTTTCGGCGGCTCGAGAATGGATGATGTGGCCCATCACATCACCCCCGACTTTACCGTTGAGAACGACGGCCCCAACGTGACCTTCACCATCAACGACAGCTACCCCGCCCTAAGGCTCGAAGAGTCATTCAACATCAGCGAGGCCGCCCTCAACCCCCGCATGAGAGACCGCGAGCATGACGCCATGCTCTTCATCAGGTCAAAGCGCGACGAGGCGGTGCAGCTCATCAACGCCCTCTCGATGAGACGCGACACCCTGCGCCGGGTCATGAGGGCCATCATCTCGCTCCAGCCCGATTTCTTTGCCTCGGGAGGCGACATGCGCAAGCTCAAACCGATGGTGCTCAAAGATGTGGCCGCCGCAACCGGCATCGACATCTCGGGAGTGAGCCGCGCCACCGCCGGCAAGTATGTGGCCACCCGCTCAGGCTCCTACTCGCTCAAAAGTCTCTTCAACGAATCGTCGGGCAGCAACACCGACACCGCCGGTCCGCTCATCCAGGCCGCCATCGCCGAGATAGTAGAAAACGAGCCGGCCCACTCGCCCCTCAGCGACGAGGCCATCACCTCGGCTCTCGCTGCAAAGGGCTATAACGTGGCCCGCCGCACGGTGGCCAAATATCGCGAGCGCGCCGGCATACCCCCCGCGCGTCTGCGGCGCCGACTCTGACAACAGCCCACCGATTTTTCCAAACCGATTTTCAAGTCAACACTCCCTATATGAACCCCACTCTCAAACACATCGCTTCTTTCCTCTCCTTCATATTCAGCCCGCTGCTGATGGCCACCTATGCGGTCTGGGCGGCCTGCCGCATCTCGATTCTCGCGGTTCTGCCCCTCTCCACCCTACTCGGGCTCACCGGCATGGTGTTTGCCATCACCTGCCTTTTTCCGATGATTGCGATCGCGGTGCTCTATAAACTGCGCATCGTCTCGACTCCCGGCCTCAACAAGCGCACCGAGCGCACCATTCCTTTCCTTATCTCGGGCCTCAGCTATGCCGGATTGCTTTTCTACTTCATACGCATCGTGGCTCCCCACTGGCTGGTGATGTTTGCCGTCGGCGGATTGCTTTCGATTGTGATATGCTGTGTGGTCAACCTCAAATGGAAAATCTCGGTCCACCTCACCGCGGCCGGCGCCATGACAGCCCTGATATTCAGGTTGATCTACTCCGACCTCTATCTGGTCAATCCCTTCCCCTGGCTCTTCGCGGCGATTTTAGTGACCGGAGCGGTAGCCTCGTCACGTCTCTATCTCAACCGCCACACTCTCGGTCAGGTGAGCCTCGGCGCGCTCAACGGCTTTCTCTGCGTGTTTATCCTGACAGCTCTCTGAATTTCATCCCCACAATCATAAATCATCTATGACTCCTAAAGTAAGTATCATCATGGGCAGCACATCCGATCTGCCTGTGCTCCGCAAAGCAGCGGCATTTCTCGACAGCATGGAGGTGCCCTTTGAAATGCTCGCCCTCTCGGCCCACCGCACTCCCCGCGAGGTGGAACAGTTTGCCACCTCAGCCGCCGACCGTGGTGTGAAAGTCATAATCGCCGCCGCCGGAATGGCCGCCGCCCTCCCCGGCGTGATAGCCGCCCTCACCCCCCTGCCTGTGATCGGTGTGCCCATCGACTCTACCCTTCAGGGTCAGGACGCACTGCTCTCGATCGTACAGATGCCTCCGGGCATTGCCGTTGCCACCGTGGGTATCAACGCCGCCATGAACGCCGCCGTGCTCGCCACCCAGATGCTTGCCCTGAGCGATGAGCAGCTTGCAGAGCGCTTCAACAACTACCGCGCCGGTCTCAGCGCCAAGATCGTAAAGGCCAACGCCGACCTCAAGGAGGAAAAATACACCTTCAAGACCAACTGATTTTTTTAACAGCAATCCCCTTTTTCCGATAAAATGAACTACGAGCGCCGTCGCTCCGATACCGTCAGCATCGGAGGAATCACTCTCGGAGGTGACAACCCCATCAGGCTGCAGTCAATGACCAACACCTCGACCATGAACACCGAGGCCTCGGCCGCACAGTGTGAAAGCATTGCCCGCGCCGGCGCCGACTATGTGCGTCTCACGGCCCAGGGTGAGCGCGAGGCCAACAACCTCGCCCTTATCCGCGACCTGCTCCGCAGCCGCGGCTGCATGATTCCTCTCGTGGCCGATATACATTTCAATCCCAAAGCCGCCTTTGCCGCCGCCCGCAATGTCGACAAGGTGAGAATAAATCCTGGCAACTTCATCGATCCGGGCCGCACATTCAAGAAGCTCGAATATACCGACGAGGAATATGCCGCCGAGCTCGACCGCCTCGACAAGGCCCTCGCCCCGCTGCTCGAACTCTGCGCCTCGCGGGGTGTGGCTCTGAGAATCGGTGTCAACCACGGCTCCCTCTCCGACCGCATCATGAGCCGCTATGGCGACACTCCCGCCGGCATGACCGAGAGTGCCATGGAGTTTCTCAGGGTGTGCCGCCGTCACGGTTTCGGCGACGTGGTGCTGTCGATCAAAGCCTCCAATGTGGTGGTGATGGTCGAAACGGTGAGAATGTTGGTCAAGGCTATGGATAAGGAGGATATGCACTTCCCCCTCCACCTCGGCGTCACCGAGGCGGGCGACGGTGAGGATGGCCGCGTGAAGAGCGCCGTGGGCATAGGCACCCTGCTTGCCGAAGGTCTCGGCGACACTATCCGCGTGTCGCTGAGCGAAGCGCCCGAGGCCGAGCTCCCCGTGGCCCGCGCCATCGTTGACCGCATAGACCGCATGGCTGCCGCCCCCGCAATCATTTTTGAGGAAGAGAATATCGAAGCCGGCCCGTCAGAGGAGCTCCCAGTATTGAAAAACGGCATTGCCTGCGCCACTCTCGGCGGCGGCAAGACCCCTGTGGTAGCCGCTTCGGGCACCGAAGCTTCCCTCTCCGCCATCAGATGGGCCGAGGAGCGCCGACCCGATTTCTTTATCGGCGACACCGATAATATAATAGAGCTTTCGGCCGACGAAATTCTCGCCGCCAAGCCCGAAATCGACCCCAACCTTGTGGTCGTAATCACCTCCTCTCACCCCAATTTCCCCGCCCATATCCGCGCCGCGCGTCAATCGCTCTCAGCCCGAGGGTTCAACAACCCGATAATCGTTAAGCGCACCTTCACTCCCGACAGCGATGCCGACCGGGTGACTGTCGACGCCTCGATCGACCTCGGCAGCCTGCTGCTCGACGGAGTGGCCGACGGCATCATGATCGAATCGCCGGCGCTCACTCCCGAGGCTGCCGCCGAGCTCTCGTTTGCCATTCTCCAGGCCACCCGCCGCCGCATCACCGCCACCGAATATGTGGCGTGTCCCGGTTGCGGCCGCACCCTCTTCGACCTCCCTGCCACCCTGGCCAAGGTCAAGGAGGCCACCGCAGGGCTCAAAGGGCTGAAAATCGGAGTGATGGGATGTGTTGTAAACGGTCCAGGCGAGATGGCCGACGCCGATTACGGCTATGTCGGCGCCGCCAAAGGTCACGTGAGCCTCTACAAAGGCAAAACCTGCATCGCCAAAAACATCCCGGAGGCCGAGGCTCCCCAAAGGCTTGTGGAATTTATCAAAGCCGACCGCCGATGAGCCTCCTGTCACATGAGGCCTATATGGCGAGGGCGCTCGAGCTTGCCGAACACGGGCGCAACCGTGCCCACCCCAATCCGGTGGTGGGAGCGGTGATAGTCGACCCCTCGGGGCGCATTATCGGCGAAGGTTATCACCGCGCCTGCGGAGGGCCTCACGCCGAGGTCAACGCCATGCGCTCGGTGAGCGACGCCGACCGTCACCTCATAGGCCAAAGCACCATCTATGTCACCCTCGAGCCGTGTGCCCACCAGGGTCGCACCCCCTCATGTGCCCGGATGCTTGTTGAGAAGCAGATAGGGCGGGTGGTGGTAGGTGCCGGCGACCCCTTTCCCAAAGTGAGCGGCAAGGGGATAGCCATTCTCCGCGAGGCCGGCATACCGGTCATAGAGGGTGTATTGGAAAAAGAATGTAAGGCGATCAACCTCCCCTTTTTCACCGGCCAGATTTCCCCCTACCCCTTCATCACCCTCAAATGGGCTCAGAGCGCCGACGGCTTTCTTGACCGCAAGCGCACTCCCCTCCACCCCGAGCCGCTGAAAATCTCTACGCCGCTGTCGTCGCTCGCCGTTGACCGTCTGCGGGCTGAAAACGACGGCATAATGGTAGGCTCGGGCACAGTGATTGCCGACAATCCGCGCCTCTCGCTCAGGCAATGGAGCGGCAAAGCGCCCGTAAAGATAGTGCTCGACCGCCGCGGCAGGGTAAGCCCCTCCGCCCGGTTGTTTGAGCAGGGCGAAGTGATATGGCTCACCTCGCGCCCTGTTGAGCCTCAGCGACCAGAGATAAAGATACTGCCCGTAGCGCCCGACGAGCCCCTCGACCGCATCATGAGCCGCCTGCGCGACCAAGGGATCAGCACCCTGCTTGTAGAAGGAGGCCCCACGCTCCTAACATCGCTGATTGACTTGGGGTTATGGCACAAAGCAAGAGTCGAGACCTCCCTCGTCATCGCGGGTGAAGAGGGCCGCGGAAAGGTGACCCTCTCCTCGGCCACAATGACCTCCGCCCACAAAATCGACGGCAACCTTATAGCCGACTACATCAATCCCGCTCCCCGTCTCTGACCTGCCTCCGCCTCCGGCAACAGGGCGGCATTACGCCTCAGCGGCAGGTCAAAAAGCCGTTTTATCACTTATTTTAACTATTTGAGGTCAGTTATTAAAAAATTTGTTGTTAACTTTGCGCGATAATATGCACTTGACCCTACAATAATGAAAAAGCTATTTACGCTAAATATCGCATTACTGCTCATAATTTCTATGTTTGTCGGTTCCTGTAACTCAGATGACAGCGATGAAATTTATGAACAATTCACCTATACCAACGTATCGGTATTGTCGTTCAAGCTCAAGAAAAACGACTCCGTGCTCAAGAACATCGACACGGTGTTTTTCTCGGTCGACCTCGATAACCGCCGAATTTTCAACGCCGATTCGCTTCCCAAAGGCACCAAGCTGAAAAAATTTGTGGTCAATGCCTCTCTCCCTACCGTCAGCGAAGCCAAATTCTATTTCAACGACACCGACAACAAGCCCGACTCGGTTGACTATCTCAAGAAATCGACCGACTCGATCAACTTCGGCAACGGCCCGGTGACCCTCTTCCTCCGCTCCTATGACAACACCGTCACCGCCACTTACAAGGTCGAAATACTCGTTCACAACATAGAGCCCGACTCGCTGGTGTGGGACAGATTCGGCTCGCGCAACCTCCCCA
Source organism: uncultured Bacteroides sp. (assembly GCA_964384885.1). Lineage (GTDB taxonomy): Bacteria > Bacteroidota > Bacteroidia > Bacteroidales > Muribaculaceae > Paramuribaculum. The sequence continues at coordinate 14,344 of CAYLMR010000029.1, read as the reverse complement.
CCCTGCTCACTTCGCCCACCTCGGCCGGATGTGTAGAACACAATGACGCTTTCTACTGTCTCACCGCCGGCGGCAATAAGGGCTGCATGGCCGTAGCTCACAATCCCGGCGACGAAAACTGGGCCATGACCGAGGTCACCCTCCCCGAAGGCACCGTTGCATCGACCCTCACCTCATGCGGCAACTCGCTCTATCTCCTTGCCAACTCAACCATCTACCGCTCTGACGACGCCATCACCTGGCAGTCGACCGGTGTGAAAGCCAACCATATCTACGGCTCCTACGGCTCAAAGCTCCTTGCCAACGCCAAAGCCTCCGACGGCACCTGGCGCCAGATTGTCTATCCCGAATTTGTCGACGCCGAGACAGCCCCCCTGCTTCCCGAAGATTGCCCCGTGAGCGGCACCTCGCGCTCCCTGACCTTCACCTCCGACTGGGCTTCCACCCCCACCACCACCTTTGTGGGTGGCCGCAATGCCAAGGGTGAGCTCACCGGTTCGTCATGGGCCTATGACGGCACAACATGGACAGCCATCTCCCTCTCCCCCTCCAAGCCGAGAGAAGGCATGGTGCTGGTGCCCTATTTCGCATTCCGCAGCCAGCAGTTCTGGATCATCAAACAATATAGCGTGCTCCTCGCCTTCTGCGGCACCAACAACGACGCCAAGGCCGAAAACACCGTATATATCTCCTACGACCTCGGAGTGCATTGGGCCAAAGCCGCCACTCCCCTCCAGCTGCCCGGCTTCATAGCTCCCTATACCGGCGTTTCACCCCTCGTGGGCTATGAGGAACTCACCTCGCGCGCCAACTCGGTGTGGAAAGAATATGCTCCCCTGCGCCTCCCCAAAGTGACAAGCCGCTCGGAAGACCGCCTTATCACCTCATGGGAATGCCCCTACATCTATCTCTTTGGCGGCAACACGGCCAACGGCGCGCTCAACACCATAGTGTGGCGCGGAGTAATCAACCGTCTCACCTTCCAACCCCTCCAGTAACGGCTCTTAACCACGATGTCTAAAAAGTTTCTTCAGGCCATATTGCGCATCACAGCGGTTGTCGCCCTCCTTGTGGCGTCAGCCTCCCCCGCTTATGCCGGCAAAGACCCTGAGGATTCATATAAATTCGACATAGGAGCGTGGTTGGGCATGAGCGGCTATCTCGGCGACGCCAACCAGAGCAATCTCTACTCCCACCCCGGAGTGGCGGGAGCCTTGCAGGGCCGCTACCTCTTCAACGAGCGCACCGCCATCAGGGCACAGATCACCCTGCTGTCGCTCAGCGGCAACACCGCCGACATGACCAACGTTTTGCCTATGGGCAAAACCTATGAGTTTAAGTCATGGGCCTCGTCGCTCGACTTCAGGGGCGAGTTCAACTTCCTTCCCTATGGCATTGGCGAGACCTATCGTCACCTGCGCCGCGTCACCCCCTATCTCGCTCTCGGCTTGGGCTTTACGCTTAGCGGCTCTGACGGCAAGACCTTCGGGGCATTTTCGATTCCGATGAGCGCGGGCGTGAAATACAAGCCGTCAAAAAGGGTCAACCTGATGGCCGAATTTACCATGCGCAAGATTTTCGGCGACCACCTCGACTCGGAGGAGCTCGCCGACCTCACCACCATAAAAAGCTCTTTTGCCAAAAACACCGACTGGAGCTCGGCCATAACCATAGGCGTGACCTATGAGTTCGGGCCGAGATGTGTGGTGTGTAACCGAATTGACTGACCGCTCTCCCTCCAAATATCCGAAAACTATCATGACTCAGACTTCAGCCATAAAACCCGCTCCTCCCCGCCACGTCGCCATAATAATGGATGGCAACGGACGCTGGGCGCGCAGCCGTGGCCTTGACCGTTCGGAGGGTCATGTGGCCGGAGTGGATACCGTGAGAAAAATCACCGAGGCCGCCTCAGAGGCCGGAGTGGAATATCTCACCCTCTATACATTCTCGACCGAAAACTGGAACCGTCCCCAGGCCGAGGTCGACGCCCTGATGCATCTCATCGCCATAGCCATCGAGCGCGAGACTCCCGACCTGATACGCAACAATGTGAGGCTGACCATGATAGGCGAAACCGACAGGATGCCCCGCGAGGTGGTCGACAGGCTCAACCGCTGCATCGCCGACACCTCAGGGTCGACAGGTCTCAACCTCGTGCTCGCCCTCAGCTACTCAGCCCGTTGGGAAATCACCCGCGCCGCCCGCCTCATTGCTCAGGAGGTGGCCGACGGCACCCTCTCCCCCTCTCAAATCGACGACTCCCTCTTTGCCTCACGTCTCTCCACAGCCGACATGCCTGATCCCGACCTCATTATCCGCACCGGCGGCAACATGCGCCTCAGCAACTTCCTGCTCTGGCAAGCCGCCTATGCCGAGATCGCGGTGGTCGACGACTATTGGCCCGACTTCACCAAGAGCCGCTTCATGCAGCTGCTCGATGATTTCTCACGGCGCGAACGTCGCTTCGGGCTCACCTCCCAGCAGATCAACCCCCTCTCCGACAATCAATAAAGAACCTTTCACATTCCTTCACGCTAAAATTCGCTTATGCGTTGCCAATCATTAAATATCAAGCCCGTCAAGGCTCTCATGACACTCCTCATCATGGTGTGTCTCTCGACAACCGCCGCCTTAGCCCAGACTCCCGCCGACACTATTGTCAACCCCAAAGTCAACTTCGGCGGTCTCCCCTCGGTCTATGAGATAGCCGGTGTGAAAGTCAACGGAGCCGACAACTATGAGGATCATGTGATTATCTCATTCACCGGCCTGAAACTCGGTGAGCGGATCAATATTCCCGGCGAGGCTATCACCAACGCGGCCAAACGTCTCTGGAATCAGAAACTGTTTTCAAACGTGCAGATCAATGTCGACACCATCGTCGGCAACAAGGCTTGGCTCTCGATCAATCTCCAGCCCCAGCCCCGCATCTCGGCCATCAACTATAACGGCGTGAAGAAAAACGAGCGTCAGGACCTCGAGGAGCGACTCAGCCTCTTTAAGGGTAACATCATGACCGAGGAGGGACGCCGCCGCACCCAGGTCATCGCCAAAAAATATTTCGAGGACAAGGGCTTTAAGAATGCCGACGTCAACATCGTGATTCACGAAGACCTCTCGGCCAAAAACAGCATCATTGTCGACATCAACGTCGACAAACACGACAAAGTGAAGGTTCACAAAATCTATATCGACGGCAACGAGGTGCTCTCCGACCGCAAGCTCAAGCGCGTGATCAAGAAAACCAACGAAAATTCCGACATTCTCAACCTCTTCCGTCAGAAGAAGTTTGTTGAATCAGACTATGAGGATGACCTCAAGCGCATTCTCGAAAAATATAACTCCATCGGCTATCGCGACGCGGCAATCGTGAGCGACAGCGTGGTGCCCTACAACGACAAGCAGGTCGACGTCTACATCACCGTCGACGAAGGCAAGAAATACTACATCAACAACATCAACTGGGTGGGCAACACCATCTATGGCACCGACCAGCTCAACCGCCTGCTCGACATCAAGCCCGGCTCGGTCTACAACCAGACCCTCCTCAACAAGCGCGTGCTCACCGACGAAGACGCCGTGTCAAACCTCTATCAGAACAACGGCTACCTCTTCTCGTCAATCATACCGGTCGAAACCAACATCAACGGCGACTCGATCGACATTGAGATGAGAGTGCTCGAAGGCCCGCAGGCTTCTATCAACCGAGTGATAATCAACGGCAACGACCGCCTCTATGAAAAGGTTATCCGCCGTGAGCTGAGAGTGCGTCCCGGCAAGCTCTACAACCGCGAAGACATCATGCGCTCGGCACGTGAGATTGCCCAGACCGGCCACTTCAACCCCGAAAACATGGATATTCACCCCGAGGCCAACGAAGACGACGGCACAGTGGATATCGTGTTCAACCTCGAATCGAAAGCCAACGACCAGGTGGAATTTTCGCTCGGCTGGGGCCAGACAGGCATTATCGGTAAGATCGGCCTGAAGTTTACCAACTTCTCGATGAAAAACCTCTTCTATCCCTCCACCTACCGCGGACTCATCCCCCAGGGCGAGGGCCAGACCTTTGAAATCTCCGGTCAGACCAATGCCCGCTACTATCAGGCCTATTCGGTATCGTTTATGGACCCCTGGTTTGGCGGCAAGCGACCCAACTCGCTCTCTGTGTCAGCCTACTACTCGCGTCAGACAGGCGTCAACTCCTCCTACTACGGCCGCGCATGGCAGAATGCCCTCAACTACGGCATGAACAGCATCTACAACGGCGGCTTGGGCTCGATGTATAACGACTACTGGGGCAACTCCTATCAGAACTCCTACGACCCCAACAAGGTGCTCCAGATGGTGGGCATCAACGTAGGTCTCGGCAAGCGCCTCAACTGGCCTGACGACTACTTCCAGTTCCAGGCCACTCTCGGCTACAACTGGTATTACCTCAAAAACTGGGCATATCTCTTTGAGATGTCAAACGGTAACTCCAATGCCTTTGTGCTCGGCCTCACCCTCAGCCGCAGCTCTATCGACAACCCGCTCTACACCCGCAGCGGCTCGACATTCACCCTCAATCTCCAGATGACTCCCCCCGCATCGATCTTCTCACGCCACAAAAACTGGGAAGAACTCTCCAAGAAGAGCGAACAGGGCGACGAGGCTGCCAAACGCCAGCTCTACAGATGGATTGAATATTGGAAACTCCGCTTCCACTCACGCACCTACACTCCCCTCACCGATCCCACCGGCCGCTGGACTCTCGTGCTCATGACCCGCGCCGACTTCGGTTTGCTCGGCAGCTACAACCGCTGGATCAAGTCACCCTTCGAAACCTTCTATGTGGGTGGTGACGGCATGAGCGGCACATACAGCTATGCCACCGAAACCATCGCCCTGCGCGGTTATGACAACGGCTCTCTCACCCCGTGGGGTGCCGAGGGTTATGCCTACACCCGCTTCGGCATGGAGCTCCACTTCCCCTTCATGCTCCAGCCCACCACCACTATCTACGGCCTCGTGTTTGCCGAGGGTGGTAACGCCTGGACCTCGGTTGCCAAATTCAATCCCTTCGACATCAAGCGCTCGGCCGGTGCCGGTGTGAGAATCTACCTCCCGATGGTAGGCCTTATGGGTATCGACTGGGCCTATGGCTTCGACAAGGTAAGGGGTGAGAGAGGCGGCTCGCAGTTCCACTTCATTCTCGGTCAGGAATTTTAATAACCCGCTAAACCTTTGGGCTGTTGAAATTGTCTAACAGAAAGATGTGCCGCTGACCTGTCAACCCGGCCTCTCGCCACAAACTAACCGCTAACACGACTATTCAATCAATAACAATGAAGAAACTCATTCTCCTTCTTTTCGCAATCGTGGGACTCGGCTCTGTAGCCTCAGCCCAGAAATTCGCATTGGTCGACATGGAATATGTCCTCTCCAACCTCCCCGCCTATGAGATGGCCAACGAACAGCTCAACCAAATGTCACAGCGCTGGCAGAAAGAGGTCGAAGCCAAGAGTCTCGAAGCCGAAACCCTCTATAAGAACTATCAGGCCGAAATGATCTACCTCACCGACGAGCTCAAGAAACAGCGCGAGGAAGCTATCGTGGCCAAGGAAAAAGAAGCCGTCGAGCTACGCAACCGTTACTTCGGCATCGACGGAGAGCTTAAGAAAAAACGCGAGAGCCTCATGCAGCCCATTCAGGAAGATGTCTATAACGCCGTCAAGAAGGTGGCCGAAGAAAAAGGCTATCAGTGCATCTTCGACCGCGCCTCTTCATCTGACATCATTTTCGCCTCGCCGAGGATAGATGTGAGCAACGATGTGCTCGACAAATTAGGCTATTCAAAATAAATCGGCTATCTTTGCGTTATCAATTTAACACTCTTAACTTAAAATAAAACTTACAACCATCCATAATCATGATTAAGAAACTTGTTCTTGCGCTTGCAGCGCTGATCTGCATCCCCGTACTTGCCTCAGCTCAGAAATTCGGTTACATCAACACCGAGGCAGTATTTACCGCCCTTCCCGAATATAAGGAAATGGAAGCCACCATGCTTTCAGCTCAGAAAACCGTTGAGGATGAGCTTGCCAACCTCCGCAACGAATATCAGAAAAAAGTCACCGAATTTCAGAATCTTCCCGCCGATACCCCCGACTCTGTGAAGCAGCGTCGCGCTCAGGAAATCGACGAGTTCATCCAGAAAAGCGAGCAGTTCCAGCAGCAGGCCGCCCAGGACCTCCAGAATCAGCAGCAGAAACTCATCGCTCCCATGCGTGAAAAAATCAACCAGGCCCTCCAGTCGGTAGGCGACGAAGGCGGCTTCACAATGATTTTTGAAAGCGCTATGCCCGTCTATACCGGCAAGGATGCCGTTGACGTGACATCGGCCGTCAAAGCCAAACTCGGTCTCTGATTCTCACCTCTGTAAAAAAAACTCATTTTTCAGGCTGAAGAGACGCTCTCAGGGGCCTCTCGACAGCCTGATTTCATTTTCATAAACATTTCATAACCGGAATCACAATGCTCAAACATCTGTTTTTAGCCCTGTTAATTTGTCTGCCCGCAGCTCTCTCAGCCCAAAAATTCGGCATCGTGGATATCGAAAGCGTGCTCAATGAAATGCCCGAATATGCCGAGGCCAAAAAGTCGGTCGACAACTACTCGCAGAAATTCAACCTCGAGTTTACCAACCTGCGCGATAAATTCCAGAAAGACTACACCGACTATCAGAACCTCCCCGCCGACACCCCCGAAGGCATCCGCAAGCGCCGCGCCCAGGAACTTCAGGAGCAGGACCAGAGAATGCAGCAGTTCTATAACGACGCCATTCAGGAAATGCTGCGCGAGCGCACCGCCCTTCTCGCCCCTCATCGCGAGCGCGTCAACGAAGCCGTCAAGGCCATCGTGAGCGAAGGCAACTATATCATGGTGTTTGAGAAATCTGAAAATATGTTTCCCGGTGCCGAAGTCGAGGATATTACCAACGCTGTGAAAATACGCCTCGGCCTGCCGGTGACATCCGAATCATGACCACACTCCCCCAAGGCCCGATAGGTGTGTTTGACTCCGGCTACGGAGGTCTGACCATTCTCCGCGACATTCGCCGCCGGCTGCCCCAATACTCCTATCTCTATCTCGGCGACAACGCCCGCGCCCCCTATGGCACGAGGTCGTTTGACATCGTTTACCGCTTCACCCTCCAGGCCGTCAGAAAGCTGTTCGACATGGGTTGCCCGCTGGTGATACTCGCCTGCAACACCGCTTCGGCCAAGGCGCTGAGGTCGATTCAGCAAAACGATCTCCCCCTCATCGACCCCACCCGCAGGGTGCTCGGAGTGATACGTCCCACAGTAGAGGCTCTCGGCAGCGAATCCTCAACCGGCCATATCGGCATCTTCGCCACTGAAGGCACTGTGGCCTCTCGGAGCTATGACCTCGAGATAGCCAAGCTCTATCCGGAGTTTAAGACATGGTCGGAGGCTTGCCCGATGTGGGTGCCCCTCATCGAGAACAATGAGAGCGAGGGTGACGGCGCCGATTGGTTTGTCAGGAAATATGTCGACAACCTCCTGGCCAAGTCGCCCGACATCGACACCATAGTGCTCGGCTGCACCCACTACCCCCTGCTCTACCCCAAGATTCGTGCCTATGTGCCCGACCACATCAAGGTGCTCACCCAGGGGGAGCTTGTGGCCCGGTCGCTTGACGACTACCTCCGGCGTCATCCCGAAATCGAGAGCCGCTGCCTCAAGCAGCCCGATTGCACCTATCTCACCACCGAAAACCCCGAAAAATTTGCCGCCACGGCCTCAGGTTTTCTCCACTCTCCCCTCACCGCCCACTTTATTGAAATCTAACCTGTCATAAAAATTTTCAGAATATCATGAGACTCAACGGACGCCGCCAAAGCTCCAACATCGACGATCGCCGCGCCTCGGGCGGTGGCCGCCGTGGCCTTCTCACCGGCGGAGGTATTGCCGGAGTGATCATAGCCGCCGTGATAGCATGGCTCGGCGGAGGCGATTTTTTCAGCGCCCTCGTTGGCGGTGCCCTCGACTCCGGCCAGTTCATCACCGATTCATCCTCGACCTATACCCCTACTCAGGAGGATGAAGAGCTGGCCACATTCTCAAAACAGATTCTTGCGGGCACCGAAGATGTGTGGAGCGAGATATTCCGCCAGAACGGACTCGAATATGAAGCCCCCACCCTCGTGCTCTATTCAGGCTCAACCACCAGCGGCTGCGGTCAGGCTCAGTCATCCACCGGCCCATTCTATTGCTCGGCCGACCAATCGGTCTATATCGACCTGTCGTTTTTCAAGGAGATGAAATCAACCCTCGGCGCCGACGGCGATTTTGCCTACGCCTATGTCATAGCCCACGAGGTAGGTCACCATGTGCAATATCTGCTCGGTACCCTCGACCAAGCCCACTCACTGATGAGCTGGCAGTCGCAGACCGAGGCCAACCGCACCAGCGTGAGGCTCGAGCTCCAGGCCGACTATTATGCCGGGGTGTGGGCTCACCACGACAACCGCATGTTTAATTCCATCGAGCCGGGCGACATAGAGGAGGCTATCGACGCCGCCCAAAAGATAGGCGACGACTATCTTCAGAAAAAGGCGCGGGGATATGCGGTGCCCGAGTCATTCAATCACGGCACTTCGGCTCAGCGTCAGCGCTGGCTCAACAAAGGCCTCCAAACCGGCGATCCCTCTCAGGGCGACACCTTCTCGCCCGCCTACAGCGACCTCTGATTTCTCCACTCTGCCAACCAAGCTATGGAATATATATTTGAAACCTCCTTTCCCGTGCGCGACTACGAGGTTGATTCGCAGGGCATTGTCAACAACGCCATCTACCTTCACTATTTCGAGCACACCCGCCACCTCTTCTGTCAGGAAGCGGGCACATCGTTTCGCGAAATGCAGCAGAAAGGTCTTGACCCGGTGTTGCGCAAAGTTGAGGTTGAATATCTCACTCCGCTCACATTGGGCGATGAAATAGTGAGCCGCCTCAAACTCACCCGCCAGGGCGCGAGGTTTGTGTTCCATCAGGAAATATTCCGCCTTCCCGAGCTCACCCCGGTGTGTCGCGGAGAATGTACTATCGTGTGTCTCGAAAACAAGCGCCTCAGCCGGGGTGACATCCTCGCCGAAGCGTTTGCCAACGTTATTTCCGACGAATAACCCCCATTTGCGCGCCGCCCCATGATACTCGACCCGCTGACCTATCGCATTGCCTTCGCCTCGATGCGCGGCCTCACGCCCCGCATGGCGCGCCAGTTGCTCGGCGTGCTCGACTCGGAGGAGCATTTTTTTACCGCTTCCGAGCGCGAGCTGGCCATTGTCACCGGGGGCAGAAACCGAATTTTCGACCGCGAGCTGCGCAACCGCTTTCTCACCGAAGCCTCCAGGGAGCTTAACTTTGTCAAGGCTCACAATATCGCCACAACCTATTTCACCGACCCGGCCTATCCGCGCCGTCTGCTCGAAGCCGACGATGCTCCCCTGATGCTCTATTCTCTCGGCCCCGCCGACCTAAGCCCTCAGGCCGTGATAGCTGTGGTGGGCACACGCCATGCCACCTCCTACGGAGTGGAATTTACCGAGCGCCTCATCCGTGAGCTTGCCGTCAACCTCCCCTTCAAGCCCCTCATCGTCAGCGGCCTCGCCTTCGGCATCGACATCACCGCCCACCGTGCCGCCCTTGAAAACTCCCTCCCCACCGCCGCCGTGCTGGCTCACGGCCTCAACACCCTCTATCCCTCCCAACACCGCGCCATTGCCTCGCGCATCATCTCTTCGGGGGGCGCGTTGATTACCGACTACCGCTCGGTCGACACCCTCCACAAAGGCAACTTCCTTGCCCGCAACCGCATTGTGGCGGGATTGTGCGACTGCCTCATAGTGGTAGAATCGGCCTCCAAAGGGGGCGCCCTCGTCACCGCCAAGATAGCTTCATGCTACAACCGCGAGGTGTTTGCCCTGCCGGGGCGCATCTCCGACCGCTACAGCCAGGGGTGCAACAACCTATGCGCCCGCCAGCTGGCTCATGTCATCACCTCGCCCGACGACCTCATCGAAGCGATGGGGTGGCCGCGCAAGGAGGTCAAGGCAGAGCAACCATCATTATTCTCCGACCTCAACTCTGTGGAGACCCTGATTGTTGATTATTTACTCTCCCACGACTCCGGACGCGTCAACGAGCTGGCCGTGAAGCTCAACCTCCCCGCCGGCAAGGTAATGTCGATATTGGTCGACCTCGAATTTCGCGGCATAGTCACCGCAATTCCCGGAGGCGCCTACCGCTGTGTCAGCTCCAACTGAGATTCCTTCATCTTAAATCTATAATTCCTGCCTTATGTCTAAAATCATTCCCTCTTCCGAACTCATCATCAACTCCGACGGATCGGTGTTTCATCTCCACCTCCGCCCCGAGCAGCTCACCGACCGCATAATCCTCGTGGGCGACCCCGGCCGCGTGGATATGGTGGCCTCATTTTTCGATGAAAAACTGTTTGAGGTTTCCTCACGCGAGTTCCACACCATAGGTGGCACCTACCGCGGCAAGCCTATAATGTGTCTCAGCCACGGCATCGGCCCCGACAACATCGACATCGTGATCAACGAGCTTGACGCTCTCGCCAATATCGACTTCACCACCCGCGAGGTAAAGCCCGACCACCGCACTCTCCACATGGTGCGCATCGGCACCTCGGGAGCCCTGCAGCCCGAGCTCAAGCTCGGCACACCCGTGATAGCCGAAAAGGCCATCGGATTTGACGGAGTGCTCAACTATTATGCCGGCCGCAACGAGGTGGCCGACCTCGACTTCGAGCATGACATGTGTGACTCGGTGGGGTGGAATCCTCTCTGGGCCAAGCCTTATGTGGTCGATGCCGACCCTCATCTCGTTGAGCTCATAGGCCGCGACGACATGGTGAGAGGCAACACTATCTCGGCTGTGGGATTCTATGGTCCTCAGGGTCGCGAGCTTCGCCTGCCGCTGGCCAACCCCGACCTCAACCGCCGCATAGAGCAGTTCACCCACAACGGGCGCAAAATCACCAACTATGAGATGGAGAGCGCTCCCCTGCAGGGTCTCGCCCGTCTCATGGGCCACAAAGCCATGACCGTCTGCTCGATCATAGCCAACAGAGTGTGCAACGACGCCACCCCCAACTACAAGACCGCCATCCACGACCTCGTAGGCACGGTGCTAGACCGCATCTGAGCGCTCACGGCTCCAATATCGCCGCCACTTCCTTAAAGGCGTAAACTTTTCGGCTCCCGTCGGCCATGTCCAGAGTGATATGGCCGGTGGGATCTACCTGTGATATGCGGGCCATGATTCTCCGTCCCGTAGCCGCCTCAAGATAAGGATAATACCCCTCCCTGCGCCACATCTCGCCAAGATAACGCTCATGTATTATATCCCTCCCCGCCGAAGTGGCGAGCAGCGGCAGCATTGCGGCCACCCGCGCGGCTATGTCGCGCCCTAAGGCCTCGACCGAATTTTCCTCGCCGCTGAGGTTGACAACGCTCACAGGGTTGGGGGCGTCGCTCCTGAAAATCCTCTGATTGACATTTACCCCTATCCCCGCCACGGCATGAAGAATCTCCCTGCCGCTCAGCGCACATTCTATCAGTATGCCGCATATCTTGCGGTCGCCTGCATAGATGTCGTTGGGCCACTTCACGCTCAGCTCTCCCGAGGGGACTATGCGCCTCAGGGCGTCGACAACCGCCAGACTGACAGCCTCGCTGATAGCAAACTGGGCTCCGGCGTCAACTCCCGGGCGGCGTATCAGCAGACTCATCGTGAGATTTTTGCCCGGCTCGCTCTCCCACGTGTTTCCCCTCTGGCCGCGCCCTGCCGTCTGGGTATGGGTGGCCACACCAAACAGGCGCTCGCCGGCGTCGCCGGCAGCCACCATTTCCAAAAGCAAACTATTGGTCGAACCGGTGCTTTCGACCCACACAATCTCGTTGGCTGATTCGGTATTCATATCTCTGCAATTTTCCCGCAAAGTTAATCAATTATTTCAATCCCCCGCCATCCCCGCAAAACTCCGACAGCGTGTCGTAGTTTTTTCGGGAAATAGCTGCGCTGGGAATATAGGCCATTTCGCCCGCCACATTGTACGGCCATTCACATTGTTCTTAACTTTTTAATTCCTCTGAATATAAAAAACCTAAGTTTTATGTATCTTTGCCACATGGAACAAATAATCTCTATATCAGAAGAATCTCAATATAATGAAATTCTGCGACAAGCTGTCGCAGTTATTGAATCTGCAAGAAGCAAAGCTGCAAGTGCAATCGTCAGGACTTCCAATGAAATGCACTGGGAGATAGGTAAGCTATTGTATGAACGTAAGCTCGACAGCAAGCATGGCGATGGCGTTGTAAAACGACTTTCTGTAGATTTGAAATCCCTGTATCCTAAAATGGGGATGTCTGAACGAAACATATGGGATATGAAGCGTTTTTATGTGCGTTTTAAAGAGTCTTCACCAAAACTGCGACGGGCTGTCGCAGTTTTGCCGTGGTGGAACATCAATAAATTAATTGCCAAGATTGGAAACGATGACGATGCTATATTGTACTATGCCGAGCAGACAATAGCTAAGAAGTGGGATAGAGATCTTATGGTAAACGCCATAAACATGGGATTGCACAAACAATTACCGAATTCTAACATTTCCAACAATTTCGCACTTACTCTCACCGAAGCGCAGGCTGCTTATGCAAATGAAGTATTCAAAGACTCATATTACATGGGATTTCTCGGCGTAACTGAGCCGATCCTTGAACTGGAACTTGAACGGCGATTGGTTGAAAAGATCAAACAGTTCCTGCTCGAACTTGGACAAGGTTTCACCTACATCGGCAATCAGCATGTGTTGAGCTACAACGGTAAGGATTATAAGGTCGATATGCTTTTCTTTCATCGTGGACTTCGGTCACTGGTAGCCATTGACCTGAAAATCTCAGAGTTCAAGCCTGAATATGTTGGTAAGATGAATATATATCTCTCCCTCCTCGACCGCTTGGAGAAAGGCAAGGATGAGAACCCCTCAATCGGAATAATCCTTTGCGCCGAGAAAGACAACGTCGAAGTCGAGTTGGCACTTGATGGCTTCACAAAGCCAATCGGGGTAGCTGAATACAAACTGATAATACCACAAAAAGAGCTCAAACAACTTCTAACCGACGAAATAAAGGCTTTTAATAAAGAAATCGCCTCTAAATCGACAGAAATGTAATTTGAGGATAAAGTCATTTAGACTTCAGCGCTAAGGGACAAAACTACAACAAGCTGTTGGAGTTTTGCGGGGAATGGCTGCGCGGGACAGGCTGGCGGATGGGGCGGAATCAACAAATCGGTGAAAAAAGGGGCGGAAATTTTGCAGAATTGGAAAAAGTGAGTACCTTTGTGCCCGGGTAAGTCCTACACGACAGGCTCCCCGGGAACTCCGTCAGGTCTTGATCGAAGCAGCGGTACCGGGTTGAGCGGTGCGATGTAGCAAGCTTACCCTTTTTTTGTGTCCATACTAAAGATGTTAAAATTCGTTGCATGTTGCAAATTTTTTTGGTTGTTTGAACACCACATAATAAAAAAGTGTTTACCTTTGCAGTGATTAAAACCGGGACAAGGCTCTTACGTGAGCCACGGCCCGCAGAATCCCTCGTAACAAAAACATTAAACATTTTATATTCTAAGTATCAACACAATGAGCACTATTGATTTATCCAAGTATGGCATCACCGGCGCAAAGGTGATCCACAATCCTTCCTACGATCAGCTCTTCATCGACGAGACCAATCCCGAACTCACCGGTTATGAAAAGGGCCAGGAAACAGAGCTCGGTGCCGTAAACGTAATGACCGGCATCTACACCGGCCGTTCACCCAAAGATAAATTCTTTGTTAAAGACGACACTTCAAAAGATACTATCTGGTGGACTTCCGACGAATATAAGAACGACAACAAGCCCATCACTCCCGCCACCTGGGACGCTCTCAAGGCTATCGCCGACAAGGAGCTCAGCGACAAGACCCTCTATGTGGTAGACGCTTTCTGCGGCACCAACCCCGACACCCGTCTGGCTGTTCGCTTCGTGATGGAAGTAGCATGGCAGGCTCACTTCGTGACCAACATGTTCATCCGTCCCACCAAAGAGGAACTCGACAACTTCAACCCAGACTTCGTTGTGCTCAACGCCTCGAAAGCCAAAGTTGAAAACTGGAAAGAACTCGGCATCAACTCCGAGACCTGCGTAGCCTTCAACCTCACCGAGCGTATGCAGCTCATCATCAACACCTGGTATGGCGGCG
>CAYLMR010000028.1:0-26513 GCA_964384885.1 uncultured Bacteroides sp. | reverse complement strand
CTTCCAATTAACGGATAATATTAACCCGTCCAACTTTTTGGGGTCACTTCATATTAGCCTTATTGGCCCTATCCCTATTTGCCTTATCAGCCCCATTGGCCCTATAAGCCTTATTCCTACTCCCCATGAGGCGCAAGTGCTCTTCTTATCCTCCCGATAGGGTTATTTCTTAGGGGGAAGGGCCGAGTCTAATTCACTGAGATCATCAAATAATAGATTATCTTCGCGGTCGGCTTCAATGGCTTCAAGCTGTTTGCGGCGGTTATTGAAGTCAGAATAGATTTGGTTAACTTTCGCTTCCATTTGAGATGCTGTTATCCGGCCTTTATCTTGCAAGATGGGTTTATCTTGAAATTGTAGCAAGCTGTTGATATTCTCACGCCAATACTGCAAAGTTAGATCTTGACGTCCTTTTACCCGTAATTCCGCACTTGTAAGAAAAATATCAACCAGTCTGTTTAAGTCATCTATTTCATCTTTTTGCAGGTAATTTTTGGCGATGACTATGTCTCCTTTTCTTACAATATTTCCTTTCCATGAGGTAAGTCCCATGTTAGGCTGGGAGGCATCGGCTCGTGATAAAACCAATTCTGCAGCAGTCTGGTGGGTAATAGCATAAATAAGTTTGTTTTGCGCCTCGGCAAAAAACATCTGCGTTGCCTTGTCGGTCTTATCATAGTCACTGCTCAATTTGAATAAATCTCTGACCTTTTGGTAAAATCTTTTCTCAGATGCGCGAATATCTCTGATACGGAGGAGGAGCTCGTCGAAATAGTCCACTCGTCTATCCGGATTTTTCAATCTTTCATCATCGATTGTAAATCCTTTGATAAGATATTCTGAAAGATGATCTGTAGCCCATTTTCGGAATTGAGTTCCTCGAATTCCGCGCACGCGATAGCCTATGGCGATAATCATTTGCAAAGAGTAATACTCAACATTATACTGTTTGCCGTCGGAGGCAGTTGTCAAATAATGTTTGACAACTGAATCTTTGTCTAATTCATTATCAGCTAAAATATTACCTATGTGATGGCTTATTGTTTGCTTTGAGGTGGCAAAAAGTTCTGCAATCTGACTTTGATTAAGCCAGATGTTTCCATCCTGAGCGTAGAGAGCAACCGAACTGCGACCGTCAGGAGTATTATAGATTATAATATCTTGCATAGGAGGTGGGGAGTTAGAAGTGGGCGCCCCAGGAGGCGCGGTCGAGGTTGCGGTAGGAGACGGCTTCGAGCATGTGGGCGGGGAGAATGTCGGGGGCGGCGTCGAGGTCGGCGATGGTGCGGGCCACCTTGACGATGCGGTCATAGGCGCGTGCGCTCATGTCAAACTTTGTCATGGCGTTTTTGAGTATCTTCATGCAGTCGGGCGAGAGGGGCGCATGGGTGGCCATGAGGCGTGAGTTCATCTGCGCGTTGCAATATATGCCCGGCTCATTGGCGAAGCGGGCGAGCTGAATCTTGCGCGCCTCGACAACACGCGCTCTTATGGCCGAGCTCTTTTCGCCGTCGGGCGCCGCGGTGAGGCTGTCGAGCCCCACGGGGAGTATCTCTACCTGAATGTCTATGCGGTCGAGCAGCGGGCCGGAGATGCGCGAAAGATATTTGCGCACGGCTCCGGGCGGGCAGGTACACTCTTTGGTGGGATGGTTGTAGTAGCCGCAGGGGCAGGGATTCATCGACGCCACGAGCATGAAGCCGGCGGGGTAGTCGATGGCGTAGCGCGCGCGGGAGATGGAGATGTGGCGGTCTTCGAGCGGCTGGCGGAGCACTTCAAGCACCGTGCGCGGAAATTCGGGAAACTCATCGAGAAACAACACCCCGTTATGGGCGAGCGAAATTTCGCCCGGCATGGGGTTGGAGCCGCCACCCACGAGCGCCACGGGTGAGATGGTGTGATGAGGTGAGCGGAAGGGGCGGGTGGTCATGAGGCGCGAGCCGCGGGGCAGCTTGCCGGCCACCGAGTGAATTTTGGTTGTCTCGAGGGCTTCGGGCAGAGTGAAAGGCGGCAGAATGGTGGGGATGCGTTTGGCCATCATAGATTTGCCAGCACCGGGAGGGCCTACCATGAGGATATTGTGACCGCCGGCACACGCCACCTCAAAGGCACGCTTCACATTTTCCTGACCCTTTACCTCCGAGAAATCTATGTCGAAGATATTGTTGGCTTCGGCAAACTCCTGACGGGTGTTGACAACCACCGGCTCCGGGCCGTGGCCGGTGTTGAAAAATTCCACCACCTCAAGGAGCGACTTCACGCCATAGACCTCGAGATTGTTGACCACAGCCGCCTCGGTAGCGTTGGCCTCGGGGAGAATGAGACCCTTGTATCCGAGTTCGCGCGCCTTGATGGCGATGGGGAGCGCGCCTTTGATCGGCAACACCGAGCCGTCGAGACTCAGCTCGCCCATGATCATATATTGCGCCAGATCGGAATCCCTCACCACCTCGTTGCCCGCCAGCAAGCCTATGGCTATCGGGAGGTCGAAAGCCGACCCCTCCTTGCGGAGATCGGCGGGGGAGAGATTCACCACTATCCTGCGGCGCGGAAACTGGAGCCCGCACTGGGTGGTGGCTGTGGCCACGCGCTGATAGCTTTCTTTGACAGCGGTGTCGGCGAGGCCCACTATCGAGAAGGCCGTGCCACGCTCCACCGACACTTCTATCGTGACCGGCACAGCATCTATGCCGCTCACTGCGGCGCCGTAGACTTTTACAAGCATAAGATTGATGTCAAAGGGTCTATAAACAGTTAAGGGGAGCGCGGGCGACGCGGCGTGTGGCCGTGTCCCTACACTCCCGATAAGGTGGGTTGGAGTTAGCGCAGATTATTATTCTGCTGCCGGAGCTTCGGTTGTGGGTGCAGGAGCGGCTTCGGCTGCAGGAGCCTCGCTGTCATAGTTGCCGCCTACGGTCTGCTCAGCTGCCACGGGCACTTTCACACGGGGTGTGTTGGCCACCGAGTTGGGCATGAAGAAAGATGAGAGAACGGCGAGCACGCAGATTGAGCCGGCAAGAATCCAAGTTACTTTCTCGATGAAGCTGTTGGTGCGTCTCACACCCATGATCTGGTTGCTGCCTGCAAAGGTTGACGAGAGGCCGCCTCCTTTGGATTTCTGGATTAACACAACGCAGATCATCAAAACTGCTGCAAGAAGTGTAAGAACAATAAGAAGCTGATACATATTATTGTGGGTTTTCTTTTAATTATCAGTGTTTTTGGTTTTTAAGCTCCTGATTGAGCATTATTTTGCGAAGAAAACGCAATTGGTCTGCAAAGTAAACACTTTTTTTCGGATTATTCAAACTTAATTGGTGAATAATCTCATAGGCCTTGTCATATCGGCCCCGTTTGATGAAAATCATGGCAAGGCTTTCGCTGAACGAGCCGCGCGGAGCGGGGGTTACGGGCGCAGGTTTGGGAGCAGCCGGCTCGTGATGAGGCTTCGGGGCGGGCGCGGGCTGTGGTTGCTCAATCACAGGCTCCACCACAACGGGCTCCTCAGCTGCTGATTTCTCAGCCAAAGGCTTCTCAGGCCCGACAGTAGGCAGCTCGGAAACACCGGGGGCAACGGCGGCTTCGGCGGCGGCTTCGCGCTCAAGCAGGGCGCTGTAGTCGGGCACCGGGTTGAAAATCATCTTTTCCAATATGGCCTCCTCGCGCGGGTCAGAGTGGCCGTAGGTGTTGAGAAAGAGGTCGATGGCGCTGTCGGTGGTCGAGGCCGCCGGCTTGGGTTGGTCGGCGGGCATAAACCGGGCAAGCTCTTTCCCCTCGGGGTCGATGAGGCGGAAAAGGGTTTCGGGGTCGGGAGCGTTGAGCGCTATGCGTGCCATAATCTCCTGCCGGTCGGCGCAATCTCCGCTGTTGAGGGCGAGAATGTCGGGAATGGAGAGATAGGGATATGCCTCGGCGATGGTTTTTAGTTGGTCGCTGTCGGGAGTCAGCCCCGGCTCGAGGAGGAGACTGCGGAGCATTTGGTCGGCGCGTGAGTATGTGTCGCTGTTCATGGTTAGGCTCAAATTACCAGTTGCCGAGAGTGGCGTTGAAAATCTGAATAACTATCTCCTGGGAAATTTCCTGACAGAGCTGGTCCTGCACATCGGTGAGCATCTGCGAGGCGTCGAAATCTCTGTAGGCCGTGAAAGTCTGGTCGATGTCGGCGTTTTCTTTCTTGGTGTCGGTATATTTCACCCTCACCGTGATTGTGAGCCTCGTCTTCGAGGCATAGGCATCTTCGGTCACGGCCTGGGGAGTGAGGTTATAGCCGGTTATCTCACCCTCGAGGCTGAGGTCGGAGTTGGCGTTTGCGCCGAGGGTCTGCAGGCGGGTGTTGCGCGAGATATAGTTGAGCAGCTCGTTTTCAAAGGTGGTCTGGAGAGGGGGATATACCAGGGCGGCGCGTATGGGGAAGTTGCCTATCGAGATGGTGCGGTAAACGGAGTAGTCGAGCGAAGCGCCGTTAAACTTAAAGCTGGGCACGCATCCCGTCATAAGGCACGACATGACACCCACCGCAAGAATCAACAGCAACGCCCCTCGGCTTATGATTGACATTATCGGTTTATTAGTCATAATAGATTGGGAGTGAAAAGGGGAGGAAAGTAGTAGACTGCAAAATTAATCAAATTTAATTTCACCTCCAACATTCATGCCCTCAATCGCTGCATAAATCAGGTAAAAAGGGCGAAAACGGTCTGATGACCGAAAAGTCACATAAGGATAGGGGTGTGTAGGCAAATTTTTTATACTTTTGCAGTTTGAAAATCTGTGTCGCTTGAAAAGCGTCACGGCAACCCCGGTAGATAATCAACTGATCCGAACATAAAACATAATCCCCAACAGAGTGGAAACAAAATATATATTTGTAACGGGCGGTGTGGTGTCATCGCTTGGCAAGGGCATAATTTCGTCATCACTGGCCTGCCTGCTCAAGGCGCGCGGACTGCGTGTCACAATTCAGAAATTCGACCCCTATATCAACATCGATCCCGGCACACTCAATCCCTATGAGCACGGAGAGTGTTATGTGACTGTCGACGGTCATGAGGCTGACCTCGACCTGGGCCACTATGAGCGTTTCACCAACGTGCATACCACCCGCGCCAACAATGTCACCACCGGCCGCATATATCAGAGCGTGATCAACAAGGAGCGCCGCGGCGACTATCTCGGCAAGACCGTTCAGATCATTCCCCACATCACCGACGAGATAAAGCGCAACGTCAAGCTGCTCGGCAATACCGGCAAGTTTGACTATGTCATTACCGAAATCGGCGGCACGGTGGGCGACATCGAGAGCCTTCCCTTCCTTGAGAGCGTGCGTCAGCTCAGATGGGAGCTGGGGCAGAACTCGCTCTGCATCCACCTCACCTACATGCCCTATCTTGCGGCAGCCCACGAGCTCAAGACCAAACCCACCCAACACTCCGTGAAAATGCTCCAGGAGGTGGGTATCCAGCCCGACATACTGATATTGCGCACCGAGCATGACATTCCCGCCCAGATGAGGAAGAAGATAGCCCAGTTCTGCAACGTGGAGCCCGACGCCGTGATTCAGTCAATCGACCAGCCCACGATCTATCAGGTGCCGGTGGCCATGCATGCCCAGCATCTCGACGAGATAGTGCTCCGCAAAACCGGTGTCACCCCCGAGGGTGAGCCCCACATGGAGCCGTGGATGAACTTCCTCGACAAGATGAACCGCGCCGAAAAAGAGGTCACCATCGGCCTCGTGGGCAAATATGTCGAGCTTCAGGACGCATATAAATCAATCGACGAGGCGCTGTTTCATGCCGCCGTCTATAACGACCGCCGCCTCAAGCTCGTGATGATTCACTCCGAGAAACTCAACGACAGCAATGCCGGCGAACTTCTCTCGCCCCTCGACGGCGTGATCGTGGCTCCCGGCTTCGGCCAGCGAGGCATCGAGGGAAAATTCAGCGCCCTGAAATGGTGCAGGGAGCATGACGTGCCCACCTTCGGCATCTGTCTCGGCATGCAGTGCATGGTGATAGAATTTGCCCGCAATGTGCTCGGCTATCCCGACGCCAATTCCACCGAGATGAATCCCACTACCCGCCACAACGTGATCGACCTCATGGAGGAGCAGAAAAGCATCTCCAACCTCGGAGGCACAATGCGCCTCGGCGCCTATGATTGCGAGCTCACTCCCGACAGCCGCGCCGCCAAGGCCTATGGCAAGACCCTCGTGAGCGAGCGCCACCGCCACCGCTTCGAGCTCAACAACGACTATCGCGAGGAGCTTGAGCGCGCCGGCATGAAGTGTGTGGGCGAAAACCCCTCCACTCATCTTGTAGAAGTTGTGGAGCTCGACGGCAAGCGCTGGTATGTCGGCACACAGTATCACCCCGAATACTCCTCGACGGTATTGTCGCCCGGCCCCCTGTTTGTCGACTTTATCAAAGCCGCCGTGGCCTATCATGACGACAAAGCCGCCGGCAAATAAATCCCCATTGTCTCTCTCCTCTCCTCCTCTCCGCGTTTCAGATCCGAAAAAACAATAAATCAATCATCACCATCCTCAACAGCAATCAATTAGATGGATAAAAACACAGTGACAGGCCTGTTTCTTATGGCAGCGGTGTTGTTTGGCTTCATGTGGCTCAACTCACCCTCCGAAGAGCAGTTGGCCCGCGAGCGCGAACAGCTCGAACAGCAGCAGAGAGAAGAAGAAGCTCTGTCGACCAACAACAATCTGCTTTCGGTCGACTCGGTAAGCGCTTCTGAAATCGCCACTCTGCGCAACACTATCTCGAGATTCGGCAAAACCGACAGCATAAGCGGAATCACCACCCTCAAGGCTCCCGATGCTGACCTTACCCTCTCGCCCGAGGGCAACCCCGGCGGATTTGTCACCACCCCCTACGGTCCCGTAGAGGTGGCTGACATCATCACCTGCAACTATGCCGGCATCTCCCCTCAGAAAGCTCAGGCTGCCGTGGCCGGACTGCGCAAGGCCCTTGCCGATGTCGCAAAATATAAAGGCTTCGCCAAATATCTCAGCGGCGACTCCACCACCGTGAAGCTCGCCAACAAGCTTCTCACCCTCGAAATCTCAAACAAAGGCGGCGCCATAGCCCGCGCCTCGCTCAACGACTATAAGCGCTTTGACTCGGCTCAGGTTGAGCTCATCACTCCGGGGCTTGACCTCATGAGCTTCACCCTCACCTCGGCCACCCAGCGCTTCGAGACCAACAATTTCTACTTCAACCCCGTTGAGGTGAGCGATTCGACAGTGCTGATGCAGCTCGAGCTCGGCGACGGCGCGAAATTCGGCCTCCGCTACACCCTTCGCCCCGACTCCTATCTCGTTGACATCGACATCGAGCAGCAGGGCATGCAGACCGTCATCCCCTCCAATGTGGCCACCATCGACTTTACATGGAACTCCACACTGCTCCGCAACGAAGCCGGCCGCATGTTTGAGGAGCGCAACTCGGCCCTCTACTACATGTATGCCAACGGCGATGTTGACAATCTGTCGGAGAGCAAGACCGATGACAAGGATATTGCCCAGCGCCTGAAATGGATCGGCTATAAAAACCAGTTCTTCTCATCGGTGCTCGTGGCCCGCTCAAACTTCGCCTCGGCCTATGTCGCCTCGTCGCCCATCGAAGACAGCCGCAACGAGCTCAAGCGCATGACCACCTCGGCCACCCTCGACTATTCTTCAGATCTCGCCTCTCCCGCCGCCTTCACCCTTTTCCTCGGCCCCAACTCCTATCCTCTGCTCGATGATCTCGAAGAAACCATCACCCCCGAAACCAACCTCCACCTCACCAAGCTCATTCCTCTCGGCTGGCCTATCGTGAGATGGATCAACACATGGATTGTCATTCCGGTGTTTGACATCCTTGGCCGCTGGATTTCCAACTACGGCATCATAATCCTGCTGCTCACCATCTTCATCAAGATTATCCTCTTCCCCTTCACCTACAAGAGCTATATGTCGCAGGCCAAGATGAGAGTGCTTGCGCCCGAAATCAAGGAAATCAACGAGAAGTATCCCGGCAACGAAAACGCCCTCAAGCGCCAGCAGGAAACCATGGCCCTCTACTCACGCGCCGGTGCCTCCCCCTTCTCGGGCTGTCTGCCGATGCTGCTCCAGTTCCCGATACTCATCGCGATGTTTAACTTCTTCCCCTCGGCCATCGAGCTGAGAGGCAAGTCGTTCCTTTGGGCCAAAGACCTCTCCGCCCCCGACGCCATAGTGTCGTGGACCACCAACATACCCTTCATCTCGTCGACCTTCGGCAACCACATCAGCCTCTTCTGTCTGCTCATGACGGTGACCAACATCATCTACACCCGCTACACCATGCAGAGTCAGCCGGGCGGCAACTCCATGCCCGGCATGAAGATGATGATGTATCTCATGCCGCTGATGTTCCTCGTGTTCTTCAACAACTATGCCGCCGGCCTGAGCTACTACTACTTCCTGTCGCTGCTCATCACCATCATTCAGTTCTGGGTGTTCCGCCGCGTGGTGAGCGAGGAGAAGGTAAGGGCCCGCATGGCCGAAAACGCCAAGAAGCCCAAAAAGAAAAGCGGCTTCATGGCCCGTCTCGAAGAGGCTCAGCGCCAGCAGCAGGCCATGTTGCGCGAGCAGCAGAAGCGCCAGCAGAAGTCAAATTCCAAGGGCCGTCATTGATTTTTTCCCCTGCGGGGGCTCAAAGGCCGGCTCTCTTAGCTAACTTTTAGCTCCGCTCGGGTGTTGTTAATATGTAACGGCACCCGAGGGGAAGCTTCCCGCAGGTGAAACCGCTGTTAATCAATCCACAACCCTAAAAACTCTTATTATGGAATCTACACGTCAAGCAAAAATATCCCGTCTGCTTCAGAAAGAACTGAGCGAAATATTCCGTCAGCAAACCGCCAAACTCCACAACACCATCGTGTCGGTGAGCGCCGTCAGAGTGTCGCCTGACCTCTCGATTGCCCGCGCCTACCTGTCGGTGTTTCCCTCGGCCAAGGCTCAGGAAGTGCTCGAAAACATCAACCGCAGCGCCAAGACTATCAGATATGATCTTGCCAAAAATGTGAGATTTCAGCTGCGCAAATGTCCCGAGCTGGCCTTCTATCTCGACGACTCGCTCGACTATATCGAAAATATCGACAACCTTCTTGCCGAAGGAAAACCGTCGTCCTCTCCCGAAACTTCAGCCGCTGAAGCCGGAGAGTGAGACCCACACGGTTTCAACTACTCTGAATGTTAGCATTACGCATCGCGCTGCGCTATCTTTTCAGCCGCAAAAGTCATAACGCAGTCAATATCATAAGCTCTATCTCGGTTGCCGGAGTGGCTGTGGCCACCTCGGCAATCGTGTGTGTGCTGTCGGTGTTTAACGGCTTCTCGCGGCTTGCCTCGGGGCGCCTCGGCCTCATAGACCCTGACATTAAGATCGAGCGCAAGATGGCCGGCGCGCTCATCAGTGACCTCCCGGCCACGCTCTCTCTCGTGGAGGGTCAGCCCGGCGTGGCCGCAGCGGTGCCCCTCGTCGAGGGGCAGGCGCTCTCGATGTTCCGCAACGCCCAGCAGGCCGTTGAGATGATAGGCGCGGGCAGGGGCTATGAAGATGTGTGTAATATCGACTCGGCCGTGATCGACGGTGTGTATATGAGCTACACCGCTGAGGGTGAGCCGCTCGCCTCGCTGAGCGTGGGCAATGCCATCAACCTCGGCGCAAGGCCCGGATTTGATGTGCCGATGGTGTTGTTCACCCCCCGCAGGGTGGGGCGCATCTCCGCTTCGTCACCCCTCACCGCCTTCAGGAGCGACACCCTGTTTGTGTCGTCGGTGTGGCAGACCGAGCAATCAGAGCTCGACGAAGCCACCGTGATAGTGCCTATCCAATCGGCCCGTTACCTCCTGCAGCTTCCCGACAGCTCGGCCACAGCCATAGCGGTCAAGGTGGCACCGGGAGTTACGGTTGCCGCCACAGTGCGTGCGCTCAAACAGAAGCTCGGCGACGACTACCGCGTCATGACCCGCATCGAGCAGGAAGAAGCCTCATTCCGCATGATCGAGATTGAGAAATGGATCACCTTCCTCATGCTCGGTTTTATCCTGGTCATAGCGTCGTTTAATGTCGTCAGCACCCTCTCGATGCTCATAATCGAGAAGCGCTATGACATGCACACCCTCCTCAACCTCGGCGCCCGCCCCTCGATAATTGGGCGCATATTCCTGTGGGAGGGTTGGTTGATCACCCTTGCCGGCGGTGTGGCCGGCATATTGCTCGGCGCCCTGCTATGCTTTGCCCAGCAGAAAGGCGAATTTATCAAACTCAGCGCCGACCCCACACAGCTCACCATCACCGCCTATCCCGTTGAGCTCCACTCGGCCGACATCGCCGCCGTGATGGGCCTCCTCATCGTCGTCGGCCTCGCCGTCGGCGCCATCGCCTCCCGCATCGCCCGCAAATAATCGACTTATAGGCCCAATAAGCCGGATAAGCAAGTGTAGGCCCAATAAGGCTAATAGGCCAGATAAGCCCAATAGGCAGCCCACCACTCCTCCTTTGCCCCATTCGCCCTATTTGGCTCATTGGCCCCATTAGCCCTATTGGCCGTATGCTCTAAGTCACTCTTGATTAAGAAGAGCGGCGAGGATGCGTTCTACATCCTGTTTGAGTTCAGGAATATGGCGGATAACCAATCCCCAGAGAAATTCTGGTCTCACATTATCATAAGCGTGGATGATTCTGTTTCGAGTGCCAATTATGTCTCTTGCATTAGGAATCTCTATTGTGGGGTCTGCCTTTTTAATTCTATTCATCGCTTCGCCCATAATCTCCACTTTTCTCTCAACTGCACTCCTGCGCAGATAGTCTTTTTCAAAGACATCAAACCGCATAGGATAGTCAATAAAGAAACTTTCGACATCGGAGATTGCATCGAGGATGTCTTGAAGATAGGTCAGGATTTCTGTTTCAGCCATAAATCATCTGTTTTGTGCGGTTGATGTTGGCGATAAAGAATTTGTTGCGGAGGGCTTTTTCTTCAATCAAATCCACTTTGCGGCTGAACAGACTTTCCAATGCATCCCTGAGATCGAAATAGTTGCGCACATAGTCTTCTTTGTCGGGGTCAATCGGCTCAAAATCAACAAGAAGGTCCACATCGCTCTGGTCGTTGAATCTATCTGTGAGGATAGAGCCAAAGACAGCGAGCGACTTGACCTTATGCCTGCGGCAAAGGTCGATGATGCGTTGCAGATTGAGTTCGATGAGTTTCATAAGCCTCTGTTTTCCAAACGCAAATATAGTGAATATTCCTGATATAGTAACACTCTTGCCCGAAATTAGGCCAAATACCTATTTGGCTTATTTGGCTTATGGGGCTTATTCGGCCTATATTGTAGAAAAATGTTGCGGGAGTGGAGGTAATGTGGTAACTTTGCGAGTGAGAAATTTTAACCTTACATACCGGTCAGTATCATGAAAAAAATCATCACGGCGGCTTCGATCATTACGGTGTTGTCGCTGCCGGGCGCGGCTTCGGCCGAAAACCGTACACATCTGCTCAATTCCGACAACAATTCGCTGGTAATCACCACCAACGACGGCGGCAGCTGCTATTATCAGTATTTCGGCCCCAGGATTGCGGCTGAGGATATAGGGGGATTTTTCGGCGTGAGAAGCAACTACACCCACCACACCCTGCCTCAATTCGGCATCTATTCAACCGGCGACAACGCCCTCACGCTCAAGATGCCCGACGGCAACCTGAGTGTTGACCTCGAGCTCAAGGATATAGATATGACCACCGACAGCAAGGGGGAGGTGATGACGCTCACCTTTGCCGACAAGGTTTATCCCCTCACCGTGAAGCAATATTTCCGCCGCTATGCCGACACCGAGGTGTTTTCGACCAACACTTCGATCACCAATAATGCCAAAAAGGGCAATGTGACCATCATCAGCGCTGCGAGCGCCTGTGTGCCTGTGACCCGCGGCGACAACTATATCACCCAGTTTCACGGCTCATGGGGCAACGAGACCAACCTCACCGAGACTCCGCTGCCCAACGGCCAGACCGTGATAGCCGACAAGGCCGGATTGAGAAACGCTTTCGGCTCGAATCCCGGATTTCTGATCACCCTCGACGGCCCTGCTCGCGAGAAGGAGGGTGAGGTGTTTGCCGGCAACCTGATGTGGAGCGGCGACTATAAAACCAAAATCAACGCCACTCAGGGCAACATATCGGTGATTTCGGGCATCAACGACGATGTGGCCGAAATTACCCTCGCTCCCGGCGAGACCTTCACCACCCCCGAGTTTCTGATGACCTATTCGTCGGAGGGTAAGGGTGGCATAAGCCGCAATTTCCACAAGTGGGGCCGCAAATACGGCATGGCCCACGGCAATATTCCCCGCGACATATTGCTCAACAGCTGGGAGGGCGTTTATTTCGGCGTCAACCAGGAGGTAATGAGCCAGATGATGGCCGACATCGCAGCCCTCGGCGGAGAGCTCTTTGTGATGGACGACGGATGGTTTGGCGACAAATATCCCCGCGACAACGGCAGCACCTCGCTCGGCGACTGGATGGTGAGCGAAAAGAAGCTCCCTCAGGGCATCAAGGGGCTCACCGACGCCGCCAAGAGCAACAACATAAAATTCGGAATATGGATCGAGCCCGAGATGGCCAACACCAAGAGCGAGCTCTATGAGCAGCATCCCGACTGGGTGCTCACCCAGAAAAACCGCCCCCTCACTACCGGCCGCGGAGGCACTCAGGTGGTGCTCGACCTCACCAACCCCAAGGTGCAGCAGCATGTGTTTGACGTGGTTGACAATCTGCTGACCGCCAACCCCGAGATAGCATATATCAAATGGGACTGCAACGCCGACATCATGAACTATGGCTCGCAGTATCTCCCCGCCGACCGTCAGAGCGAGATAATGGTGCGCTATCACGAGGGGCTCCACAACACCCTCAACCGCATAAGGGAGAAATATCCCGACGTGGTGATACAGCTCTGCGCCTCGGGTGGCGGCCGCGCCGACTATGGATTGCTGCCCTGGTTTGACGAGTTCTGGACCAGCGACAACACCGATGCCCTTCAGAGAGTGTTCATACAGTGGGGTGACTCCCATTTCATGCCCGCCATCGCCATGGCCAGCCATGTGAGCGCCTCGCCCAACCATCAGACCGGCCGTGTGCTTCCCATCAAGTTCAGATTTGACGTGGCCATGTCGGGCCGTCTGGGTATGGAGATTCAGCCCAAAAACATGACCGCCGAGGAGCTTGCCTTCTCAAAGCGCGCCATCGCCGCCTACAAGCAGGTGAGAGACATTGTGCAGCTTGGCGACCTCTACCGCCTCGTGTCGCCCTATGACAACGGCCCCGTGTCGGCGCTGATGTATTCCACTCCCGACAAGAAGCGCAGCGTGGTGTTTGCCTACCGCATCAACTATTTCAACGATCAGCCTGTGGCCAACCTCAAGCTCGACGGCGTGGATGAAAACAAAACCTACCGCATCACCGACCTCACCCCCGCCAATCCCGAAAAGCCGAGTGCCCTCAACGGCCGCGAAGTGAGCGGCAGGGTGCTCAAGCATGCCGGCATCAACATCGGCCAATCGCTCGGCCGCCCATATAGCTCGCTGGTGCTTGAGCTGACCGAAATCTGATAGCCCTACACATACCGATAAAAAACAGACACCGGTGTGAATGACTCCAAAAGAGCTGTTCACACCGGTGTCTCACCGTAGGATTTATTCAGAGAAAAAGAGTTAAAAAATTTACTCCTTGTTTGTCAGTGTCAGTTGATTGTAAATCAGCCAATATGCTCTCTGAGCTTGGCTTCGAGCTGATCGGCCTGATGAACACCGTAGCCACGCCAGAGGGCTTCGCCCTGCTTGAACACTATCAGGGTAGGAACCGACTTGATGGTGTAGCGTTCGGCAAGTTCGGGGTTGCGGTCAACATCGATCTTGATAATGTTTACTGTGTCGCCAAGAGTGTTTTTCACTTGTTCGAGGATAGGCGACTGCATTTTACAGGGGCCGCACCAGGTGGCGAAGAAATCAACCAAAGTAGGTTTGGTCTGATTGATAATATCGTTAAATTCGCTCATAATATACTTGAATTAGAGGTTTATAGTATTAGAAATTGAATTTTGGAGGGAGGCCTTATCAAAGGCTTTCACATTATAAACATCCGGCACACCCTAAAAGTTCTCGCCCTCGCGCAATTGTTGAAAAAAAGCTTCCCCGCCCCGCAAAATGGCGGCCAAATGACTGCTAAATGACTCATAGGCGGCAAAAATAATAATAGCTGTGTGTGAAAAATCATGAATTTTTATATAACTTTGCAAAATCCAATCTCATAGCCTATGAAAAAGTTAGTGATATTCGACCTCGACGGCACATTGCTCAACACTATCGAAGATCTCGGCAGGGCCACCAACCATGCCCTTGAGCAGTGCGGCTATCCCACCCATAGCCTCGAGAGCTATAACATGATGGTGGGCAACGGAGTGTCGAAGCTCATAGAGAGAGCTTTGCCCGAGGAGTGCCGGTCGCTGGCGGTGATCGAGAAGGTGCGCCACAACTTTAAGGAATATTATTCGCAACACCTCACCGACTATACCAAGCCCTATCCCGGCATAACCGATCTGCTCAAAGACCTGAATCTGATGGGGGTGAGCGTGGCTGTGGCTTCAAACAAATATCAGGAGGCGGTCAGCGCGCTCATCGACAAGTGTTTCCCCGAGATAGAGTGGAGCGCCATCGAGGGCCATCGCGAGGGGATTCCCTCCAAGCCCGACCCCTCGATAGTGTTCAACATACTGTCGCTCTGCCCCACTCCCAAGGCCGATGTGCTCTATGTGGGCGACTCGGGCGTGGATATGGAGACAGCCCGGAGGGCATGTGTGGAGAGCGTGGGAGTGACCTGGGGATTCCGCCCCGTGAGCGAGCTGCGCGACAATCATGCCGACCACATTATCTATAATCCCGAAGCGATAATTCCCCTTATCGCCTGCGAGCCTAAATTCTGAACAATGAGCAGCTTCCTCAACAGAGCCTTTCATCTCTATTATGACGGATTCCGGGAAATGACCCTCGGCAAGAAGCTGTGGGCGCTCATCGCGGTCAAGCTGCTGATAATGTTCGGAGTGCTGAAACTCTTTTTCTTTCCCGACCTGCTCGAAAGCAATTACGACAACGACGGTGAAAGGGCCAATGCCGTGAGAACCACTCTGGTGAGCCGCTCAAACAATAATTGAGAAATAATCAAAACCCTTCAATAATTCTACAACCATGAATGATTTAATGAGTGTTGTTGACTGGTCGAGAGCGCAGTTTGCTCTCACAGCCATGTATCACTGGCTCTTTGTGCCGCTCACACTGGGACTTTCCGTGATTGTTGGCATAATGGAGACTATCTACTACCGCACCCGCTCGGCAGAGTGGCTCAGGATAACCAAATTCTGGATGTCGCTCTTCGGCATCAACTTTGCCATCGGCGTGGCTACCGGCATAATACTCGAATTTGAGTTCGGAACCAACTGGAGCAACTATTCATGGTTTGTGGGCGACATCTTCGGCGCCCCGCTCGCCATCGAGGGCATATTGGCTTTCTTTATGGAGGCCACATTCATAGCGGTGATGTTTTTCGGTTGGCAGAAGGTCAGCCCCCGCTTCCACCTCGCCTCGACATGGCTCACGGCGCTCGGCGCTTCGATTTCGGCTATCTGGATTCTCGTGGCCAACGCGTGGATGCAATATCCCGCCGGCATGGAGTTCGACCCCGCTCAGATGAGAAACGTCATGGTGTCGTTTACCGACGTGGCCCTCAGCCCTGTGGCCATTCATAAGATTATCCACACCGTGTGGAGCGGCTGGACCCTCTCGGGTGTGTTTGTCATCGGCGTGAGCTGCTGGCTGCTGATGCGCAACCGTCACCGCGACGAAGCCCTCAAGTCGATCAAGGTCGGCTCATGGGTAGGTGTAGTCGGCATGTTGGTGACCCTTTGGGGCGGCGACGGCTCGGCTATTGATGTGGCCCGCTACCAGCCGATGAAACTTGCCGCCATGGAGGGCCTCTATGAAGGCTCGTGCGGTCAGGAAATCGTGGCCTTCGGCATACTCAACCCCGAGAAAACCGTGACCAACGACGCTGATCCCTATCTCTTTAAAATCGCCATTCCCAAAGGATTGTCATTCCTGGCCAACCATAAGTTCGACAGCTTTGTGCCTGGCATCAACGACCTTATCGACGGCGTGGAGAAAACCCCCGAGGGTGAAACGGTCAAAACAGCTTCCTATGCCGAGCGCATGGAGCGCGGTAAACTGTCGCATGAGGCGCTGAGACGCTTCGACGCCGCCTATACCGCCGGCGATGAGGCCGCTATGGAGAGCGCCGCCGCCGAAATCAAAGCCAACTATGCCGACTTCGGCTACGGCTATCTCAACTCGGCCGAAGAGGCCGTGCCTCCCGTGGCCATCACCTTCTACAGCTTCCACATCATGGTGTTGGCAGGCGGCTATCTGCTGCTGTTCCTGCTCTTTGCGCTGTGGGCCGTCTACCGCCGTCAGACCCTCTTCTCGAAGTCATGGCTTCAGTGGGTGGCTATCCTCTCGATAGCTGTGGTGTGGATATGCTCCGAAGCGGGCTGGATCACCGCCGAGGTGGGCCGTCAGCCCTGGATTATCCAGGATATCATGCCCGCCTCAGCCGCCATCAGCGACATTACCGTGTCGAGCGTGGTGACAACCTTCTGGATGTTTGCCGTGGTGTTTACCGGCCTTCTCGCCGCTGAAATGTGCATCATGGTGAAGCGCATCCGTCAGGGATTTGACACTCCCGCCGCCAAGAAATAACTCTCTCCACCCATCAACCCAATCCTCTTAAAACGACCTATATATGGAACTACAATATCTTCAGGCCTACTGGTGGCTGCTGATTTCGGTGCTCGGCGCTGTTCTCGTGTTTATGCTCTTTGTTCAGGGCGGACAGACAATGTTGCTGAGCCAAAAAGATTCGCTCCGTCGCTCATTGATGATCAACTCGCTGGGGCGGAAATGGGAACTTACGTTTACGACACTCGTGGTGTTTGGCGGCGCGTTTTTCGCCTCTTTCCCGCTGTTCTATTCCACCAGCTTCGGCGGCGCCTATGTGCTCTGGATGCTGATATTGTTCAGCTTCGTGATTCAGGCGGTGAGCTATGAATACCGCCGCAAGCCGGGCAACCTCTACGGCTCGTCGACCTATGACGTGTTTCTGTTTGTCAACGGCTGTCTGGGCACCATCCTGCTCGGCGTGGCCGTGGCGATGATGTTTTTCGGCGCCGAGTTTACCGTCAACAAGGTCAACATTCTCGACAGCGCCTCTCCCGTGATTTCGCGCTGGGCTCCCACCCGCGGCCTCGAAGCCATAGTGTGCTGGAAAAACCTCGTGCTCGGCTTCGCTGTGCTCTTCCTCGCCCGCACCCAGGCCTCGCTCTACTTCCTCAACAACATCTCTGAAGACGCGTCGCTCAGCGACCGAAACCGCAGGTCGGTGCTTGTCAACGGTGTGATATTCGTGGTGTTCTTCCTCATCTTCGTGGCGCTGCTCCTCACCGCCGGCGGCTACCGCGCCGTTGAGGGTGGCAAAGGCGCCATGGCCCTCAACACCTTTGTCTACGAACCCAACATCTACCTCCACAACTTCCTCTCCATGTGGTGGGCCTCCGCCGCTTTCCTTATCGGCACCCTGATGGTGGTCTATGCCATTATCATCGGCGCCTTCCGCAAGCGCAACATCAGCGGCATATGGTGGTCGGGCATAGGCACCGTGCTCGTGGTGCTGAGCCTCTTCTGGGTGGCCGGCTACGGCAACACCGCCTACTATCCCTCGCTGCTCGACTATCAGAGCTCGCTCACCATCGCCAACAGCTCGTCGACCCTCTTCACACTCAAGACCATGACCTGGGTGAGCATACTCATCGTGCCGGTGATAGCCTACATAGTGTGTGTGTGGTATAAGATGGACCGCGCTCCTCTCACCCCCACCGAAATCGAAGGCCCCGGCCACAAATACTGATTTCCCCGCTCAGCCGGGTTTCTCACCGCTAATCACCCCCCCCCCACCCCGTCGGCAGATGGAAAACCTTATGCAATATGTGTGGCAGCACCGACTATGGCCACAGCGTTTCATGCACACCGTCGACGGCCGGAGGGTGGTGGTGATCGACCCCGGTATGCTCAACCGCGACGCCGGCCCCGACTTCTTCAACGCCAAGGTGGAAATCGACAACCGGCTATGGGTGGGCAACATAGAGATACATGTCAGGGCCTCCGACTGGTATCGTCACCACCACGACACCGACAAGGCCTATGACTCGGTGATTCTCCATGTCGTAGACCGCGACGACACCCGCGTGACCCGGGGCAACGGCGAGGAGATACCTCAGATGGTGATGGAATGTGAGCCCGAGTTCTATAACCATTACCGCGGCCTGGTGGAGCGCGCCGACCGCGACCTCCCCTGCATGGCCCGCATCAGGGAATATGAGCCGGTGAAGCTCACCGGATGGCTTACCGCGCTCGCCTACGAGCGCCTCTATGAGAAATCTGACCGCATACTCGCCCTCACCGAAAAATTCACCAACGACTGGGACAGTGCGGCCTATATCACCGTGGCCCGCTGTCTCGGCTTCTCGACCAACAGCGAGCCCTTCGAGCGCCTCGCCCTCGCCACGCCGCTCAACTTTCTGAGCAAACATGCCGACTCGCTCTTCTCGCTCGAAGCGATATTGTTCGGCCAGAGCGGTCTGCTCGACGATGCCCCCGCGGCCGACCCTTATGTTGAGTCGCTCAAACGCGAATATGCCTTCATGGCCCATAAGTTCGGCCTCAGAAAACCTGAATCGCTCGGCTGGAAGATGGCGCGGATGAGGCCCCCCAACTTTCCTCACCGCCGCATAGCCACTCTCGCCGCCATAATCCACGGCGGCTACCGGCTGCTCTCCACGCTCATCAATGTGGAGAGTGTCAAGGAGGCGTGTGAGGTATTCTCACCCACTCTCTCCCCCTACTGGCAGAACCACTACACATTCAACGCCCCCTCGCCGCCGGCACCCTCGGCGCTGAGCCTCACGTCGTGTCGCTCGATGGCTATCAATGCCGTGGTGCCGCTGATGCACGCCTATGCCACCTCGCGCGACATGCCCGACATGGTTCAGAAGGCCGTTGACTTTCTTCAGGAGCTGCCGGGCGAGCGCAACAGCGTCATCGAGCCCTTTGAGCGCGCCGGGGTGAAGATCAGGGATGCCTTCACGTCGCAGGCCCTGCTGCAGCTGCGCCGCCGCTACTGCATGGAGCGCAAATGCCTCTACTGCCGCATAGGCCACGGAATGCTCTCGGCCAAGGTGAGGCGTGTGGCGGCCGGCGTGTAATGTCATCTTGCAAGGAAAATCAAGAGATTGAAGTCGGGGAAAACCGAGGAATTAAAAAAAATTTGTAATTTTGAGACATCTTTAACACCCCCTTTCTCTCCACCCTCCCGGCGAAATAAAACCAACCATATAGAATATCATTGAAATGAAACTGAGATTCAAGCTCTTGGCATTGCTGATGCTGCTCACCTCGATGGCTGCAGCCGCGGGCAATGCTATCGTGAGAGGCACTGTGGTCGACTCGGCTACCGGAAGTCCGGTCGGCGGCGCCACCGTGATGCTTCTCAATCAGGCCCGCGAGGCTATTACCGACGCTTCGGGCAATTTCGTTATCTCCGACGCCGATGCGGGAGCCGAGGTGCTGCTCGTGGCGGCTTTCGGCTATCGCGACTATGACGCCGACATCACCATCGAGGCGGGCAAGACCCTCAACCTCGGCAAGATAATGCTCGGCGACGGCACCGGCTCAAGCGCTTTCCTTGCCGATCAGGAGGATATGCTCTTTGACCAGAGCGCCCTCGAAGACAACGACGGCAACGCCCTCACCATCGGCGCCCTCACCGGAGCGAGCGACAACGTTTACTACAACGCCACCAACTATGACTTCTCGGTGATGAGATTCCGTTTCAGAGGCTATGACTCCGAATATCAGACAATGTATATCAACGGAGTGCCTCTCAACGACCTTGCCCGCGGCCGATTCAACTATTCGAGTCTCGGAGGCCTGAACCGCGCTTTCCGCAACCGCACCAACACCATCGGCCTCGCCTCGTCGGCCTACGGTTTCGGCGGCATAGGCGGCTCGAGCAACATCTCCACCATCACCTCCGACTATGCAGCCGGATTTAACGGCTCGGTGGCCTATACCAACGCCGCCTACATGCTGAGAGCCATGGCGATGTATTCAACCGGCATCAACAGCAAAGGCTGGGGCCTCACCGTGTCGGCCATTGGCCGCTATGCCGACGAGGGAGTTGTGCCCGGCACATTCTACCACTCCGGCGGCGCATTTATCTCGCTCGAAAAAGAGTTTAACCTCAACCACAGCCTCGTGCTCACAGCCTGGGGAGCTCCCACTCAGCGCGCCACCAACTCGCCCACCTATCTCGAAGCCTATGAGCTGGCCGATGACAACCTCTACAACCCCAACTGGGGATGGTTTGACGGCAAGAAGCGCTCGGCCAAGATTGTCGAGACCTTCGACCCCACCCTGATGCTCAACTGGATCTGGAAGCCCAACGACAACACCTCGCTCAACACCTCGGCTACCGTAAGATGGGTCAACTATTCAACTTCGGCCCTCAACTGGTATAACGCCGCCGACCCGCGCCCCGACTACTACCGCTATCTCCCCTCCTATTATAAGGACAACCCCGAGGCTTATGAGCTCTATTATGACCTCTGGACTAAGGATGAGTCGATGAGGCAGATCGACTGGGGCAACCTCTATCAGACCAACAACCTCAACAATCTCAACAACGAAAATCTGCCCGACGCTTCGAAAAAAGGCTCGACCTATATTCTCGAAAACCGTCACTCCAACCAGTTTAACGCTATCTTCAACACCCTTCTCCAGCATCGCGTGTCGTCGACCTTCAGCCTGCAGGGTGGCCTCACCGCCAACATGACTTCGGCCAACTACTACAAGACCATCCGCGACCTGCTGGGCGGCCAGTTCTGGCTCGACATCGACCAGTTTGCCGAGCGCGACTTCCCCAACGACCCCGACCTGTTGCAAAACGACCTCAACCACCCCAACCGCCGCGTGGGCAAGGGCGACAAGTTTGGCTACGACTACACCATCAACGCCTTCAAGGGTCAGTTCTGGATTCAGAACATGATCACTCTCCCTCAGTGGGATATCAACTATGCTCTCGAAATGAGCTATACTACCTTCCAGCGCGACGGCCACATGAAAAATGGCCGCGCTCCCGAAAACAGCTTCGGCAAGGGCACCCGCCACAACTTCATGAACGGAGCCGTCAAGGCCGGCGCCGTTTATAAAATCGACGGCCGCAACTATCTCACCGCCCACGCCGAGGCTCTCACCCGCGCCCCGCTCTTTGAATATGCCTACATCTCTCCGCGCATCAAGGACAATGTGGTGAGCGGCGGCCTGCAGAACGAAAAAATCGTGACCGGCGACCTGAGCTATGTGTGGAACTACCGCACCCTCCGCGGCTCTATCTCCGGTTTCTGGACCGAGATGTATGACCAGACCTCACGCACCTCGTTCTATGACGACCAATATTCCACTTTCATGAACTATGTGCTCAAAGGTGTTCACACCTCCTATAAAGGTATAGAGCTCGGTGTGGCCTATAAGGTTACTCCGTCGGTCACCGCCTCGTTTGCCGGCACAATCGCCTCCTACCGCTACAAGAACCGCCCCCAGGGTGTGCGCTCTTATGAAAACGGCATGAGCCCCGACACCATCACCACCGTCTATCTCAAAAACTTCCATATCGGCGGCACTCCCCAGAGCGCCTTTAACGTAGGCATCGACTGGGCCGCCCCCAACTCGTGGTTCTTCAATGTCAACTTCTCATGGATGGGCAACGCCTACGTCAACCTCACTCCGGTGAGACACGAAGCCCTCACCAACCTCTGGACCCTCTTCCCCGACGAGAAGACCCTCAGCGAGAAAATCGACGAAATCACAAGCCAGGAGAAACTCAACGACGCCTGCACCCTCAATGCCTCGATTGGCAAACTGGTGTATATCAACCGCAAGGTGAGCATGAACTTCAACCTCAATGTCGACAACATTCTCAACAAGCGCGACATCATGACCTACGGCTATCAGCAGGGTCGTTTTGACTACACCAACTACGATTCATCAAAATATCCCAACCGCTATTCCTATGCCCAGGGCATCAAGGTGTTCCTCAACGTGGGCATACGTTTCTAAGTTTTCCCGATCATGAAAATTTCAGCAATCAATCATACTTTAGGCAAAAGAGCTTTCCACACCGCTGCGGCGGCTCTCGTATGCTCAGCACTGTGCATCGGGATGACAGGATGTGATGAGGAACTCGACCGTCCCCCGCTCGACATTCCCCACACCGACTGGAAGGCCAACACCTCGATTCTCGACCTCAAGACCACCTATTGGAGCAACGACCGCAACTATGCCACCGAAATCACCGCTCCCGACAATGGCCGAGTGATAATCGGAGGCCGCGTTATTGCCTCCGACTCCACCGGCAATGTCTACAAAACCGTCTATCTCCAGGACAAGACCTCGGCAGTGGCCATCGCCGTCGACACCACCAAGCTCTACCTGCGCTATAAGGTGGGCGAGGAGATGTATTTTGACGTCACAGGCCTTTATGCCGGCAAATATAACGGACTGTTTCAGATAGGCTACCGCGAGGCTTATAACGGCGCGTGGGAGACCTCACAGATGAAAGGCTCCGACTTCTTCAACCGCTCGCGCCTCAACGGGCTGCCCGACCTCGCCACCGTCGACACTATCCGCACCTCGCTCGCTCAGGTGAT
The DNA here is from genome assembly GCA_964384885.1 of uncultured Bacteroides sp. Classification (GTDB taxonomy): domain Bacteria; phylum Bacteroidota; class Bacteroidia; order Bacteroidales; family Muribaculaceae; genus Paramuribaculum. The sequence continues at coordinate 3,598 of CAYLMR010000028.1, read as the reverse complement.
GAGGTGGACCAACAACAGCGACAGCGTGGCCAAATATGTGGGTCAGCTCATAAGACTCGACGACATAACCATCGAAGGTGGCGGCAGCTTGACCTTCAGCGAGTTCGGCACCTCGTCAAACCGCACCGTGGCCGACGCCTCGGGCAATTCGGTGACCCTGCGCAACAGCGCCTACGCCACCTTCGCCCAGGATGTGATGCCCGAGGGCTGGGGCTCGATGGTGTGTGTGCTCTCATTCTACGGCACCTCATGGCAGCTACTGCTCCGCTCGCCCGAAGACCTCTTTGATTTCCACGGCAGCGCCTCCGACCTACCCGACTCGGCCAAGGGCACCTTCGCTCCCGCCTCGACCATCGAATCGGGCATGAGCTATATCTTTGTCAGCTCGGAGGGCAAGGTTGCCATACCTATCGCCGCTTCCTATACCTACGGCTACCTCTATGTCGAGGATCCTCTTTCGACCTCGGGCACCTCAATGACCGTCAAGGCCGCCAACGCCCTCACCTTCACCAACACCGACAAGGGCTGGACCATCACCGACTCGTTTGGCCGCTATCTCTCGATGGAGGGAAGCTATACAAGCTTCCAGCTCTACAGCGACACCCCCCGCGAAGGCAGCTACTGGAACATCACTCCCGCCGCCGACGGCAACGCGATGTTTGAAATCACCAACATTCTCAAACCCTCCTACACAATACGCTGGGTGGAGAAATTCTCCAACTTCGCTCCTTCGAGCAATTCAGGCGACCCTCTCCCCGCCGTTTATGTGAAAGTCAACTGATTGCCGGTTAATTCCCCACTCTAACACTTATCAACGATGAAATTCATCAGCAACATATTTCCAGCCGGCAGCAGGGCCCGCATAGCCCTCGCCTCGGCAGTGGTGACAATCTCGACGGTGATGATGTCGTCGTGTAGCGACGACTTCGACAATCCCGGGCTGATTGCGCCCGAGGCTCCCGTCAAAGCCAACACCTCGATTCTCGAGCTCAAGAAACAATATTGGAACAGCGCCGACAACTATATCGACACCATCGGCGTGACCGGCTCGGGCGAACACACCGTCATCTCGGGCCGTGTGATCAGCTCTGACGAGGCCGGCAATATCTACAAGAACCTTGTGATTCAGGACGAGACTGCCGCAATCACCATCTCGGTCAACGCCAACTCGCTCTACACCCGCTACCGCATAGGTCAGAAGATCGTGATGGACCTCACGGGCCGCTACATAGGCAAATATTCGTCGCTTCAGCAGCTCGGCTATCCCGACTATTCCACAAGCTACGGATGGCAGGCCACCTTCCTCCCCTTCGAGATGTTTGAAGAGTCGACATGGCTCGACGGACTCCCCGAGGCCGAAGCTGTCGACACCATCACCATCACCCTGCCTCAGCTCGACAAATCGGCCGACATTCTCATGGCCATGCAGAGCCAGCTGGTGAGAATCAACAATGTGGAGTTTGTCGACGGCGGCAAGGAAGCTTTCTGCTCGGCTTATAAGGTCAATACCAACCGCAAGCTCACCGACACCTCGGGCAACGAGCTCATAGTTAGAACTTCGGGCTACTCACGCTTCTGGAGCGACAAGCTCCCCGAAGGCCGCTTTGACATTGTGGGCATACTCTCCTATAACGGCTCGGGCTCAAGTGCCAACTGGCAGCTCGTGATCCGCGACACCAAAGATATTCTCAACGTCGGCAATCCCACCCTCCCCGTGGGCACCCGCACCAACCCCTATAAGGTGGCTCAGGTAGTCGACATCGAGAAGCGCGGCAAATCGGGCATGGGCTGGGTGAAAGGCTACATCACCGGCGCTGTCAAGGCCGGCGTAACCGAGGTGAAGAGCGCCGACGACATTCAGTGGGAGGCTCCTTTCGACCTCAACAACACCCTCATCATCGGCGCCGAGCCTGACTCACGCTCGCTCGACTCCTCGCTGCTCATACGTCTGCCCCAGGGCTCCGATTTCCGCAAGGTGGGCAACCTGCGCGACAATCCCTCCAACCTCCATAAGGAAATCATGGTCTACGGCTCGTTCCACACCGACATGGGCACTTATGCCGTGACCGACAACAAAGGCACCACCTCAGAGTTTAACATCGACGGAGTGGAAGTGCCCGGCGGCGCTATCGCCGACGGCGACGGCACCAAGGCTTCGCCCCTCAGCCCCTCGCAGGTGAGAGCCCTCAACCCCTCGTCAACCTCCGAGGCCACACGCTCGTCGGTATGGGTGGCCGGTTATATCGTGGGTTGGGTCAACACCGACATCCTCACCTATGCCGCCGAGGAGAGCTGCATGTTCAGCGTGCCCGCTACCAAAGCCACCAACCTGCTGCTCGCCGCCACTCCCGACGTCAAGGACTTCAACGAATGTATCTCGCTCAATCTCCCCACCGGCAACCTCCGCACCGCCCTCAACCTCCAGAACAATCCCGCCAACCTCGGCAAGAAACTGCTCATCGAGGGTGACGTGATGAAATATGTGGGTATGCCCGGCGTGAAAAATCCCACCGACTATGAACTCGAAGGGGGCTCAACAACTCCCGACCCTGTCAATCCCGACAACCCCGTGACCTATCTGTCGCAGGACTTCAATTCGATCGACAAGATCGGCAACCTCACCGGCTGGACCCTCAAGACTCCCGACGGCAACAAGCCCTGGTTTATACAGAGCTACAACTCCAACACCTTTGCCGCCTGCACCGGCTATAACGGCACCCCCTCGGGCTCGGGCTTTGACAGCTGGCTCATCACTCCGGCGCTCAATGTCGACGGCATGAAGGAGAAGGTGGCTTCGTTTACCTCATGTGTGGGCTATTCGGGCGAGGGCCGCATGTCGGTCTATGTCATGACCACTCCCGATCCCGCCACCGCCACCCTCACCCAGCTCAACGCCAACATCCCGTCGCCCACCGGCTCGTGGAGCGAGTTTATCCCTTCGGGTGAGTTGTCGCTGGCTCAGTTCTCGGGCGTGATCTATATCGGCTTCCGCTACACCGCCAAAGCCTCCGACAACTACACCACCTATCGCATCGACGATGTGCTCATCGGCGCCTCCTCGCCCGAAAATCCCGACACCCCCGTGGTGCCCGATATTCCCGGCGGAGGTGACGGCACAGCCAAGACCCCCTATAATGTGGCTGCCGCCATCAAGGCCTTCAGCAGCGGCGGCACATACAGCAATGTCTATGTCACCGGCTATATCGTCGGCTCGGTTGACGGCATGAGCATCCAGACCGGCGCCCACTTCTCGACCGAAGCCGCCTCGGGCACCAATATCCTTCTGGCCGACGCTCCCGATGTGACCGACGTGTCGAAGTGCATCCCGGTGCAGCTCCCCTCGGGAGCCGTGCGCACCGCCCTCAATCTCGCCGCCAATCCCGGCAACCTCTCCAAGCAGGTCACCCTCAAGGGAAATATCGAAAAATATTTCAGCGTGGCGGGCCTCAAATCAACCTCCGCCTATAACTGGGGCGCCACCGGCGAGTGAACCATCCCTACTTATCGAAACGTTTTATTGAGAAACTAAATAAACAGCATATAATATGTCAGACAAATATCATGACACGGTAGCCAAAAGCACCGTCATCACCGATGA
>CAYLMR010000027.1:0-27048 GCA_964384885.1 uncultured Bacteroides sp. | reverse complement strand
CACCTTCCTGATCGAGCACTTCGAAGGGATCGGTCTTGATGATGCCGTGTTCCTTATAGAATTTGAGGAACTTGGGAGCGTCGTCACGAGAGAAGCCGAAGGTCATCTGGGTGAGGTCGTTTGTACCGAATGAGAAGAAGTCGGCAACGGTTGCGATCTGGTCGGCAACGAGGGCTGCGCGGGGAACTTCGATCATTGTGCCTACTTTGTAGGGGATTGAAGTGCCTTTTTCTTCAAATACCTTGCCGGCGGTGATGTTGATAACGTCAGCCTGGTTCTGGATTTCCTTGAGTGAGCCTACAAGGGGAATCATGATTTCGGGGTGAACGTCGATGCCGCGCTGTTTGCAAGCGATAGCAGCTTCGATGATGGCTCTTGCCTGCATTTCGGTGATTTCGGGATAGGTGATACCGAGACGGCAGCCACGGTGACCGAGCATGGGGTTGAATTCCTCGAGTGAGTCAACTTTGGCTTTGATTTCTTCGAGTGTGAGGCCCATATCGGCAGCGAGCTCTTTCTGAGTGGCGGTCTGATGAGGCACAAACTCATGCAACGGGGGATCGAGGAGGCGGATGGTCACGCCATAGCCGTCCATAGCTTCGAAGATGCCTTCGAAGTCACCGCGCTGGATGGGAAGGAGTTTGGCGAGAGCAGCGCGACGACCTTCAACGTCAGAGGCGAGGATCATTTCGCGCATAGCCTTGATGCGGTCACCTTCAAAGAACATGTGCTCTGTGCGGCAGAGGCCGATGCCCTGAGCGCCGAAGTGACGGGCCTGTTTGGCGTCGCGGGGTGAGTCGGCGTTGGTGCGTACAAGAGTCTTGGTGTATTTGGCAGCGAGGTTCATGATAGCGCCGAAGTCGCCGTCGAGTTCGGGTTCAACAGTGGGAACCTGACCTTCATAAACTTCACCGGTCGAGCCGTTGAGTGAGATCCAGTCACCTTCCTTATAGGTCTTACCACCCATGCGGAGAGTCTTTTCCTTGTAGTCGATGAGGATTTCGCCGGCACCGGATACGCAGCATTTACCCATGCCGCGGGCAACAACGGCAGCGTGGCTGGTCATACCGCCGCGCATGGTGAGGATACCCTGAGCCACAGCCATACCGCGGAGGTCTTCAGGAGAGGTCTCGATGCGCACGAGCACAACTTTTTTCTTCTTTTCAGCCCAAGCCTCAGCGTCGTCGGCAGAGAAGACGATCATGCCGGTAGCGGCACCGGGAGAAGCGGGAAGGCCTTTGGCGGCTACTTTGGCGCGCTTGAGAGCGGCTTTGTCGAATACGGGGTGGAGAAGCTCGTCGAGTTTCTGGGGTTCCATGCGGAGAAGGGCGGTCTTTTCGTCGATTTCGCCGGCACGGAGGAGGTCCATGGCGATTTTCACCATAGCAGCGCCGGTGCGCTTGCCGTTACGGGTCTGGAGCATCCAGAGTTTGCCGTCCTGAATGGTGAATTCCATGTCCTGCATGTCTTTATAGTGGTCTTCGAGACGGTGAGCGATGCTGATGAGGTCAGCGGCGCAGACAGGCATTGATTCCTCGAGCGAGGGATATTTGGCAGCGCGCTCTTCTTCAGAAATGCCCTGAAGTTTAGCCCATCTCTTTGAGCCTTCAACAGTGATCTGCTGGGGAGTGCGGATACCGGCAACCACGTCTTCGCCCTGAGCGTTGATGAGGTATTCGCCGTTGAAGATGTTTTCGCCGGTGGCAGCGTCGCGTGAGAAAGCCACGCCGGTAGCTGAGTTGTTGCCCATGTTACCATAAACCATAGCCTGAACGTTAACGGCTGTGCCCCATTCTTCGGGAATCTGGTTCATGCGGCGATAGATGATGGCGCGCTCGTTCATCCATGAGTCAAACACGGCGCAGATGCCACCCCAGAGCTGTTCCCAAGCGTCTTCGGGGAAGTCTTTGCCGGTGTGTTCCTTAACAGCGGCCTTAAATTCCTTAACAAGCACCTTGAGATCCTCAACGTCAAGCTCGGTGTCGAGTTTCACGCCTTTGGCCTCTTTCATCTTGTCCATGATTTCCTCGAAGGGATCGATGTCGGTTTTCGATTTGGGTTTCATGCCGAGCACCACGTCGCCATACATCTGCACGAAACGACGGTAGCTGTCCCAAGCGAAGCGGGGGTTGCCGCTCTTTTCGGCGAGACATTCCACAGTAGCGTCGTTCATACCGAGGTTGAGCACGGTGTCCATCATGCCGGGCATGGAAGCGCGGGCACCTGAACGAACAGAAACGAGGAGGGGGTTCTGGGGATCGTTGAATTTTTTGCCTGTAAGATTTTCAATGTGGGCGATAGCCTGGTGAACATCCTTGTCGAGACGTTTCACTACTTCGTCGCGGCCATACTGGGTGTATTCGGTGCAGACTTCGGTTGTGATTGTGAAACCGGGAGGCACGGGCATACCGAGCAGGTTCATTTCGGCGAGGTTGGCACCTTTACCGCCAAGGAGATTGCGGTCGGAGGCTTTGCCTTCGGCTTTACCGTCTCCAAACGTATAGACTCTTTTCATTGTGTGAAAAAAAGATTGTTTATTAATATGGTATTTTTGATTATTCGGGGAAATGAATTTTGGGTTACGCCGACCGAGGCAGAAATTCCGCGTCATGTCGTAGCAGTGCAAATTTACTTGATTTTTTTGAGCCGCTCAAAGTTTTGGTGTGTTTTTTTTGAAATGAGTGTATAATTTAGGGTAATTATGAGTAGCTTTGCAAAAGAAATGAGTTTTTGCGACATTCACCTGTCGTTAAAAAATGATAATAAATTCTAATTTCAGGATATTTTGGCACGAAAACGTAAGCCTCTCCCTTTGGTGGAGAATGTAAGGATCAAAGGCGTTGCCGCCGAAGGAAATGCAATCGCCCGCATTGACGGCGATATGGTTGTGTTTGTTGGTTTCGGCGCTCCCGACGACATTGTGGATATAAAGATCGACCGTAAGAAAAGAAGGTATGCCGAGGGGCATATCGAGCGAATCATCGAGCCGTCGCCCATACGTGTGGCTCCGCGCTGCGAGCATTTCGGAGTGTGCGGAGGCTGCCGCTGGCAGCATCTGCCCTATAGCTTTCAGCTCGAATGCAAGCGGCAGCAGGTGGTCGACGCCATCGAGCGTATTGCCAAGGTGGAAGTGCCCGAGGTTTCGCCTATTCTCGGGTCGGCAAACATCTGGGAATATCGCAACAAGATGGAATATACCTTCAGCAACCGCAGCTGGCTCACATTCGAGCAGTTGAGAAGCGGCGAGGAGATTGCCAACCGCGACGCGGCCGGATTTCACATACCCGGCGCGTTTGACAAGGTGCTCGATATTCACAAATGTCATCTTCAGGAAGACTTCGGCAACCGTCTTAGACTGTTCATAAAGGATTATGCCTTGCGCAACGGATTGTCGTTTTATGATCTGCGCGAGCAACACGGCCTGCTCCGCACCGTGATGATACGCACAGCCTCTACCGGCGAGAAAATGGCCGTGATAGTAGTCGGCGAGGAGGCTCCCGAGCTCGACATGCCGCTGCTCGACGCGGTGGCCGAAGAGTTTAAGGATGAGCTGACTTCGCTGATGTATGTAGTTAACCTTAAGGTCAACGACACTATTGCCGACCAGGAGGTGAAGCTCCACAGCGGCAAACCATATATAGAGGAGGAGATGGAGGGGCTCAGATTCAGGATTGGCCCCAAGTCGTTCTATCAGACCAATTCAGCCCAGGCTTATGAACTTTATAAGGTGGCCCGTGGCATGGCCGCCCTTACCGGCAACGAGCTTGTTTACGACCTCTATACCGGTACCGGCACGATAGCCAACTTCGTGGCCCGCAAGGCCTCAAAGGTTATTGGCATAGAATATGTGCCCGAGGCGATTGAAGACGCCAAGCTTAACTCAGCGGTCAACGGCATCGACAACACCCTTTTCTATGCCGGCGACATGAAGGATGTGCTCACCGACGAATTTATAGCCTCCCACGGTCATCCCGACGTTATGATCATCGACCCCCCGAGAGCGGGAATGCATGGTGACGTGGTGGAGGTGATAAAGCGCTGCAAGCCTGAAAGAATAGTGTATGTGAGCTGCAATCCCGCAACTCAGGCACGCGACCTCGCTTTGCTCGACGACCTTTACAGTGTGTTTAAGGTTCAGCCCGTGGATATGTTCCCCCACACGGCTCATGTTGAGAATGTGGTAGGCCTCAACCTCCGCCCCGAGCCTAAGATTGTAGCACCGGTAGAAGAGACTCAAAACGATGGCGAGGGAGATTGAGCGCAAATTTCTCGTTGAGGATAACCGCTGGCGCGATATGGTGGAGGATAGCATCGATATGACTCAGGGCTATCTCTCGACTTCCCCCTCGGCTACCGTGAGAATAAGAATCATCAGGCATCTCACGGGTGAGAGCAAAGCTTTTCTCACTATCAAGGGGCGGAGCACTTCCTCCGGTCTTAGCCGCGATGAGTGGGAATATCCCATACCGGTAGCTGATGCCGAGGCTATGATAAAGGGCGGATGTGTAGAGCCCGGCTCGCTCATAGTCAAAACCCGCCATATCATCGACCGTTGGGAAATAGATGAATTTCACGACCGGCTCGAAGGGCTTGTCATGGCAGAGGTCGAGTTGCGATCAGAGCTTGAGCCGTTGCCCCGCCTTCCTTTCCGGGGCGTTGAGGTGACAGGCGACCCCCGGTATTATAATTCCCGCCTCGCCAAAGAGGGTATTCCCGAAAGAGATTAAGCAAAATCTTTATAAAAAACCACAGCCGGCTCCCGAAACCTAATCGGATGGAGCCGGCTGTGATTTTGTCTTGGCGTGTGGAGATCAGAATGTAAATTCCTCAAGGGTCATTGTGGAGAGCGACTGCAGCTCGGGCACAATGCGGCGGAAATGTTCTGATTTCATGTGAGCGTCGAGCGACTCACGGTCTTTCCATGTCTCACAGATCATGAGATGGTTGGTGACGGTGAGCGATGAGTAAAGGTCATAGGCTATGCAACCTTCGTCGTGAAGCGAGAGTTCCACAAGTTCGGTAGCGGCGTCGATGAGGGGCTTACGGTTTTTATCTTCCTCGATGAGAAGAAAAACGTTTAATCTAATCATGGTTTTGAATTTTGGGGAAATATTATTTACTTCAAATTTAACAAATCAAGGCTTTGAAAGTTCGTGGCCTTGCGTTTTCATGACCTATTAGGCGAGGGTCAGCTGTAAGCATGAAGGGATGGGAGATAGTTCACGCCCCAATAGGTCATGACAACGGTTGTAAATGCAAAGATAATAAAAATCATCAACAGTCGCGGATTTTTTTGCAGCCCCGAGGAGCGATGGAGAGGTATGGCATAGACCATGAGGGTTATCAGCGCCCATGTCTCTTTGGGGTCCCAGGCCCAGTATCGGCCCCATGCTTCTCCGGCCCACACCGCGCCGGTAAATATCCCCAAGCAAAGCAAAGCCACCGCCGGCGCGAGAATCGCCATGACCGCAACGGGCAGGTCATCCGACGGGCGTATCATCCACGCCAATCCCAAAACAAATGTCAGAGCGAGCAGGGCATAGCTTGTCATAATCACGCTGACATGAATCGAGAGCCACGGCGACGATAACACAGGCATAAGGGGAGTGACGGCAGGAGCGCGTTGGGCCAGCCATGCCACAAGGCCCGCAAACCCTGAGAGCAGCAAAGCGAGGGCGCCGGTAAGGGGAGTTCGCGAACGCAGGGCCAGGCAGCCCCCTATGCCGGTTATGATCGAGAGAAACAGGAGGGTTTCGCTGCCGGTGCCGAGCGGAATGTGTTGTGCAACTATCCATCTTAAAACCCATCCGGCTGTTTGCCATAGAAGTAGCACCGCAGCGGGAACAACGAGCCAACGGGCCAACTTGTTCCATTTCCTAAGTGATGCAAATATTGCTATGAAGGCCACCGTGAGCATTGCCATGAAAAAAGTTTTGGCAAAGGGGGTGTGGCAATAGATCATCTCGGCTTTCATTCTCAAAGGTGACACCGCGGCGGCTTCCTCATCGGTGAGCGGGGTGATAAACGAGCCGTTGAGAGCCGAGGCCAACAGCGAAACCCTGTCGTCGAGGTCAAGAATCGCTTTGGCGAGTTTGGAAGATTGGTCTGTGTTGGAATAGAGCTGTTGCAGGATATAGTCCCCCTCGGGAGTATAGAGACGGCCCAGGGAGATATAAACCGAGTCGCCGAGATTGAGCTTTTCTCTCAGTTCGGAATTTTTTACTTTGAGCAGAGGCTCGTTGATCCACTGGTCGGGATAGAGCATAAGGGAGGCTGTAATCTGCTCGGCCGACGCTCCGCGAAACGATGATTTGCCTGTGAGTTTGCGCACGAGGTCGGTGGCCGCGACCGAAAACGGAGCTATCCTACCCTGATAGGCCACAGGCTTTTCGGCAAGAGCCTCGGCCTGTTGGGGTGATACTCCCGAAACGGTTGTCTCGGCGTGAAGGGGAGACTGACAGGTTAAAGCAAAAAGCAGGAGGAGCATCCCGGTGCGGAGCCGGGTGATGGATTTCCGGAATAATCCTTTGGACGAACAGAGCCAAAGGGCGAGTGAGACCGCGAGAAGCAGGTAGCCGCAATAGCTCACCCCCATGCCCCACGGATCATGGTTGACAGTCAGCACACTGCTGCCGTCAGAGTCATAGCTCGACTGATAGATGCGTGAGCCGTTGAGATTATACGGCTTGTTGACCGACACCCTTACCGACTTGCCGTTGACTTTGAGATAGCTCACATAGTCGGCGGGACTTGATATGGCATGATGATTGACGATAACAAAGCTGTCGAGCTGCAATGTCGCTCCGAGAGGTTTCAGAACCGGCATGGCAGGGGAGTCGACTACAAACATATCGGCACGCTCGCCGGGCGAGAGGCGCAACGAGCCTTTATAGGAACAGAAACGGGTCAGTGCGCCCCCCGCGAGAATCAGAAGAAAGGCGCAATGAATCATGAGAACCGAAGGCCTCCTCCATAGCCGGCGAGAGAAAATCGCGACAAGCATGCCTACGCCGGCCAACCCCCATATCAGGGCAAACCACCATGAGGAGTAAACTTGGGATTGGGAGGGGAGAAAGGTCGTGACGGCGAGAAGCACTATAATGGCGCTCCACAACCCTGACGCTATCTTGTCAGAAAGGCGCATATTCGGGATTGTCAACAGCCTTGATAGCCATACATTCCATTTCAATCAGCCAGCCGGGGCGACACACCGGTGCCTGGACGATGACTCTTGGCATCTGCGGGAAGCGGTCGTTGAAATAGTTGTTTACCTCGGCGTAATCGGCAGGGTCGCGAAGGTAGATAATCATGTGAGCCACATCCTCATAGCCGGCTCCACCCTCATTGAGAAGCGCCTCAACATTTTCAAGCATCCTTACTATCTGTCGCGAGATGTCGCGCGAGTGAACAACATTGCCCTTGTTGTCGATGCTGGCAGTGCCAGAAATCATGAGATAGCGGCGGTCGCCGAAATCTATGGCCACTCCGCGCTCAAACGCCACACCATATTCATAGGTGGAATTGAGATGGGTAGGAGCCTTGAGATAGGTGATCTGCCGAGGGGTTATGCCCGAAATGGCATAGGCATCCATCTGCACGGCTACGCGGCGGTTGGCATGACCTCCTCCAATGCCTGTCGAGGCGATGAAATGTGTATCGGGAGTGAGGTTGAAGTTCTCAAACACTGTGTTTCGACCCTTGACCACGCCGGCATAGTTGACATCGACATTCTGCACGAAAAACCATGTGCGCACACAGTTGTCATAGATGTTCGCGCCGAGGTTGGAGAGGTTGGTGGCATAGTCTTCGAGCAGCGCCATCGTGGCTACTTCAGAACCGAAATCGGGCAGAGCGCGTGAGGCTGTGCGCAAATGAGTATATGGTGGATGGATGGCATAGCAGATCTGCTGATCGGCATCATAACCTACTGTCATGTCTGACACCATCTGCAGCCACAGTGCTATCTTTGTGCCGTTGAGGGGAGCCTGTTCAACTATCGAGCAGGCACACCCTTCGGGAGCCTCGGGGAGCAAATCGGCCTGATTGGCGGCATCGCTCAGAAACCATCTCATCATCACCGGCGCAAAGCGGCTGTTGGTGATGAGGGTGTTGTCGAGAGCTTTGGTGATTTGCGAGAGCTGGGTTGAGAAAGATTCTCCCGGGCGGGTGATGGTGAGCATGAAGTGAAGCTCGGATACGCCGCTTTTCTCGGGCGAGAAGGTGGCGCATCTCACGGTAACGGGCGAATCGGCTACAGATAGGGTTGTCTGGTGCATTTTGACGGCAGAGGTGCTTATTGTCGAAAACATTTGCAAATTTACTAAAAATTATTGTTCTTCCGAAATTGAGAGAATCCAATCGCGCATCATGTCGGTCACTGTGGGGTCGACCACTTCAACCGAATGGTCATAGGCCCAGTTTTCAGATATGCGCGAGGTGAGTATCAGATAGAGGAGCGACTTTTCGGGGTGACCCGCGGAGACTCTCAGCGTGTCGGAGGTTTCACCACATTTGGTTGCTCTCTTTCCCACAAGAGAGTTGAACGAATGAGATGAGGTGAGGTCGAGGTTGGCGGCGGCATGATTGCCGGCGCCGTGACATGCTATGCAGGTGGTGTTGAAAATGCGTTGCTGAACTGCGGCTCCTATCGAAAGGTCGAGGGGCTCGTTGAGCGTGAATCTGAGCGTGTCGCCGTCGGCAACCGCCTCCTCGACAGGGAGCGACACAAACTGATGAATCTGTTTGCGCAGAGGGTCGAGCACACTGAAGCGAATTTCGGCCACATTTTCATCTACTCCCGTGAGGATGAATCGCGAAGATTGGGCGAGAACTCCGATATTGGTGCTTACCTCCGCATAGCTGCCCTCGCGGCTGAAACCTGCAAGGGCGGGATGGCATGAGGGGGAGGCTATCTTCTGCCATGTCTCAAGCCCCGAGACCGGAACCTCAACCACGGCGGTGAGACCGGAAGTGGCGGGGAGAATGTCGGCTTCATAGATCGTGCCCTCATCACACGCCGAGGTGACGATTGCCGTCACCCCCGCGAGAGCGATGAGCGGGTGGAAAGAGTATCTAAACATAATGACTTGTCAAAGAGGATTAGAATGTGTATTGCACCTGAATGGTGGCCGAGTGGGTGGCGAGGCCGAGATTGTCTTCGTCGCGATCCATCTGCCGCTCATGGCCTGTGCGGCCGGTGTATTGATACAAGGCCTGGAGCTTGATGTTGAGGTTGGGAAAGAAATAGTTTACACCAACCGCCGGCATATTGAGCAGGCCACCCTTGTCGGTGGCGTTGCGGTCATAGAAATCATATCGCAGCGCAGGCTGTATACGGTCGGTGACAAAATAGCCGGCCTGAACATACGCACCCCAGTAGTTGAAGGTGCGGTCGATTTTCTGACGCTTGGTAAATCCTACATGCATATAGTAGGCCTCAGCGCCGAGATAGAGGCGGTCATGATTCCATGCAAATTCGGCTCCGAGGCGGAAATCGTTTGTCGATTCGTTTTCACTCTCGACATTCATCGACGCTGAAACTCCTACCAGCATTTTGTCGCCTCTCAGCTGACGCGGGCTACCCTGGGTGGCGGGCATCACGCCATAAGGTTGGAAAGTCAGTCGCCCGGCATAGAGCAGAGAGGGGATGTGCCAGTCGTCGCTGAAAGTTTTGGTAGCGGTGTTGATCGAAGCTCCCGTGCCGTTGAAAATACCCACCTGATAGCCGAATTTTTTGGCAAACATGCCGTGAATCTCCACACCGAGATCAAAGCCGGTGCCGATGGTGGGTGAAACGGCGTTGAGCGAATAGGGGAGAATCACCTGAGAGGTTAGTGAGGTGGGGAGTTTGGGGAAGAGGGTTTCGCCCAGAGTGGTGAGATAGGCGTGGCTGAAAGGAGTCTTGAATTTACCGAACCTCACTCCGAAACCTGTGTGAGGCTGCACATCGGCCCACGCCTGCTGGAGAAGCGCTCCACCCGAAGCGGCAGCGTTGATCGAAAGGTTGAAGGTGACGATATTGAAGGCTTTGCCGGTGAATCCCAACACGGCATAAGGCACCGAGAAACCTGAGTTGGCTACATTGTCCTGATTGTAGGCGGGATCGAGGCCGGCGTCGTCATAGTAGTTGAAATTCGCGGCGCCTTGAACCAACAGGTAGGGCTTGAAGAGAAAGGCACCGTTGCGTGAGGAGAAAGAAAAGCCTTGTCCAGAGGCGAGCGACACCACGCCGTTGTCAGTGTCGGCATCAAACTGAGCCATCGCGGCGGGAGCTGAAAGGAGGGTCAGAGCTATAGGGAGGAGAATGTGTGATGATAGAAGTTTCATTTCGATAGAATAATTTTATGGTCAGAGGGAGTTGAGAAATTCTATGAGAGCCTTGCGGTCGGAGGCGCTCATCCGGGCAAAGAGCTGACGCGAGGCATAGCCTTCGCCGCCATGCCACATTATGGCTTCGGTGAAGTTGCGGGCGCGGCCGTCGTGAAGGAAATATGTGTGGCCGTTGACTTTTTCCTGAAGACCTACGCCCCAGAGAGGAGTGGTGCGCCACTCGTTGCCCATGGCGAGGCCGCTCTTATAATTGTCGTTGAGACCCACTCCCATGATTTCAGAGCCCATGTCGTGGAGCAGGTAGTCGGAGTAGGGATGAATAGTTTGAGAACCGAGCCACGGCAGGGTAGTGCCGGCAAGAAGCACCGACCCGCGGGGGCGGGTGTGGAGGGTGGTGACATGACAAAGGTGGCATTTGGCTTCATAGAACATCTGCTCACCTCGTTTCACTACGGGGTCGTTGACGTTGCGCCGGGCGGGAACTCCGAGAGCCTGCATGTAGAGGTCGACACACTCCATATCTTCGGTTGATATATCGAGCTTGTCATAGGCAAGTCCCATCATTGAGCCCTGGGTCATCTGATATTGCCCTTCGCAAATCTCCTCGGGATAGCGTGAGTTGGTCACACCCATGTCGGAGCTGAAACCGAGTTCAACAGTGAGGTCGGCATGTTGGGCCTTGTTGCCCGAGAGACCGAGCGAGGTGATGCCCCTTTCGTTAATGTAGTTGCAACGGCCGCTTATGCCATATTCGGGATAGTTGCTCTGACGCGCGAGAGCTTCGATTTCGTTGGGATCAAGAGCCATCATCTGACCCATGCCGACATGGCGCAGGGGAATCCTCACTGAGCAGAACAGGTCTTCGGGAGCGATCGAATCGGCATACCAGTCGGTGATGGTATATTCGGGGCGGCATAATTCATAAGGCTCTCCGTCGGGGAAAGTAAACGACTCGTAATGCCATTTCACACTAAGTTTGCCCTCAGGCTTCACGCCATAGATTGATTGGTCGTGGAGCACGCGGCCATATTCACGGAACAAGGCACCGTTGCGGCGGGTGATGTAGACCAACATCGAGGAGAAACCATAGGGACCGGAACCGCCGTCATTCCAGAGCGCGGGGCGAGTGCGACCGGCATTGCGGTGACAGCTGCCGCAGCTATAGCCGGCATAGACCGGTCCGAGACCGCCGCCGTTGCCGTTGGTCGAGGTGCGGGCGTCGTCATAGAGCTTGTCGCCTCGGTGAAAGCGAGTGAGATATTCCCCCGACACCCAGTCGGCGTTTGAGTCATAGGCCACCGACGAGTTGAGAAACAGGGTTGAAGTGCCCGCTGAAAGAGCATAACCTTCGGGCACTTCGATTTTGAGAATGTCAGGCTCGTCGCCGGAACAGCTTGAAAAAGCCATTCCGACGAGAGCCATCACACATGGTAAAAGTCTATTCCTGGAAATATTCATCAAAATCAGAAATTAACTGTTCTGGGTTTGCCATCTTTGAAAAGCAGGAACTCGAGAGTGTGGAAACCTCTTACTGACTGCACGGCTTCGATCTTGTCGTCGTCATCGCCGTCAATCCAGTTGAGATTGTTGAAGTTGCCCGAGTTGAGAATCTGCACGATGTTGTCCTGATCGAGGGGCCAGCTGTCCATGTTGGGATCGAGACCCATAGCGTCGACCGGGCCGAAAAGAAAGGCCTCGGAGGTTTCCCACGGCTCGCGGGCGGTCATCCATGCGCGGCAGGCATTTTCAAAATTGGCGTTGGTGGGGTTGGCGGCGAGAGTCTTGACAGCTTCGTTGAGCAGGCTGTTGTTGCGGCTAAGAGCGGTGTAGGTAGGAACAACCACATTGTCGACATAGAGAGCAACCATAGCGGTGAGATCGCTTTCGGGAAGAGTCACGGCAAGGGGTTTGAGCTGATTGTTGAGAATATCCTCAAGCTCGGCGCAGGCCTCCATTGCGGTGAGGGTTGCCACGCCGGGAATGTTGTTGCGGAAAGGTTGCTGAATTGACTGGATGCTTGTGGCGGCGTTGGTAATGGCTTTGGCAATTGCCTTGTCGAGGTCGGGGTTGACGGCCTTGATGAGGCTGCTGAGCGAGGAGGGGGCAACCGAGCCGTTGAGCGAACCGTAATAGGCGTTGCGGATTGAATAGATATTGTTGGTATAGTCGTCGCGCGAATGCCAGCTATACCATGACTCCACGGCATAGAGCGCTTCCTCGCGGCGGTTGGCGATATAGAGAGCGTAGGGGTCACCGATTTTTGCCTGACCTACCTCATTGGCTATCTCGGCCATCTTGTCGATTATCTCCTCGGTGCATGACACTGCCGAGGGATATTCGTTGAGCGAAAATGTCTTAAACGATTCGGCAAATGATTGACCGCCGTTATAGCTTGTGGTCCACGCGCTGAGCAGGTTGTCGGCATCGGTTTTGAGCAGGTAGCTCACCTGCACCATGTAGTTGGTCCATGATTTCACGTTGTCGGCAGTGATGTCGATATTCTTGCTCTCTACTTCGGGGACTTCGGGATTGTCTTTCTTATTGTCGCTGCAACCGGAGGTCACTGCTGCTGAGATGAGGAGCATTGACATCGCGGCTCCGGTGGCTAAAGATTTGATATTAAGCATGATTTGTGGTTAGTGATTGTATTTGGGTTAAAAGTTATTTCTTAATAAACCATCCTACATAGGCCAGTCCGATGGCAAACTCGTTTTCGGAGTTATAGGGGCCTGTGCCAAACACCTTTTCGGTGCCTATCTGGCGGGTGGTATAGTCGGCCTTGACAACGAGGTTGGACAGCGCAAACCAGTTGAGACCCACCTGCCATTGACTCACTTTGAAGCGGCGGTCCATTGTCTGACCCCTTTCTCCGGCCTGCTGAGGATTGTAGTATTCATATCGGGCGAAGGGCACGAGCTGAGGGCAGTGTGAGATATATTTGCCGATGTTTGTGCCGAGCTCCACGCCATAGCTGAGAGCGTTTTTGGCTACCGGCACGAGGCGTGAATAGGGACTTTTGCCGCTGAGGAGGGTGCGGTTGATTGAGCTTACTCCGGCCGAATTGCCTATGTATCCGTAGGTGAGGTTGCCGCGACCGGTGAGATAGCGGCATGAATAGGTGGCGTCGAAAGTTCCTATTGCCACAGGTATGCGGCCTATCGAGCTATAGACATGAGGCTTGTCGCTGTTGCTTCCGGCGTCGCGGCAGTAATAGCCCGACACTCCGAGTCGCAGATTGCTCACACCTTTCCAGTCAATGCGGGCCACATAGCCGGGGGAGGTGAAATTGTCGGTCTCGAAATATCCCTGCTTTCCGGCGGCTATCCATGAGTCGCGCTCGAAGCCATTGGCATTGAGTCCCGCCACAATCATCGCCTCATAGTTGAAGGAGGCTTTTCCGCGGCCGAAGGCTCCATAGAATTTTATGCCTGTCTCGTGCCAGGTGGAGGGGAGGAAAGTTGTTTCGCTCTGGGGGCGGGATGTGCCGAAAAAGTTGATAGGCTCATGGTGTGCGTTGGTGAGACCTACCGGCACTATCAGATGACCGGCCGAGATGTTGAAGGCGCGGTGTATGAGACGGGTGATGTGGAATTGCTCAAGGGCCACCTCTCCACCTTTTTCTATCTCGGTTTCATACTCGCCGTTTTCGGAGTTTTCAATCTCGTAGGCGGTGCCGGTGCCTCCGGCCTCAAACTCTATCTCCGCGCCGAGAATCCATTTGGGTGAGAATTTATAGTCGATTGCGAGCACAAATCTCGGTATGGCAATGGTATTGCGGTGCATACGGGCATTGCCGGCTTTCTCACCCTCCGAGGGGGTGGTGCCGTTGAGACGGTTAATGCCGTAATCTTTAAAAGAGGCGACCATTTCGCCATATCCGCCGAAACGGAATTTGTTATACTCCTCCGGGTCTTCGGCTTTGACCGACAGCGTGAGGGCTGAGGCCGAGATAACCAGACAGTAAAGAGCTTTGTGGTGAAGGTGTGACATAGTGAAACAATTGGTAATTTTTTTTCACTGCAAAATTACCTTACGGCCCCAACCTCCGAAATACTCAATTTTAATGAAAATTGGCTATTTCCCCGCCACACACTTAATACAAATTAAGTAAAAGCATCCCCGGCGGCAACTTTTGAGAGAGTGAATTTGTTAGGAAAGTAGGCAACATGCCGCTCTTGTAAGGAAAATTCAAACCATTAAAATATCAACACACATTATGCTGACCAAATTAGGAACCTTGTCGGCCATTCCGACCCATCAGGCTGCCGGATGGATGCTGACCCAGATCGACCGTCTGCTCGACATATTCGGGCTTGAACATCACCAGACGCTTGAGGAAGCTATCTATGTAGTTCTGATAGTGGCATTGGGTCTCGCCTTAGGCTGGATTGCGAGATATATCATTCTGAAAGTCACCCAGGCGATAGTGCGCCGCTATAAGACTGATCTTGCAAAGCAGCTGCTTGAAAACAAGGTGCTTACCAAGTGCAGCCACATCATCACTCCGCTTGTGATAATGTCGCTCGCTCCGTTTGCTTTTGAAAGCGACAGCTTTATTCTTCATCTCATCATGAAGATACTCATCATCTATACAATCATCGTTGTCACGATGGCACTCGTGGCGGTGGCAACTTTTGTGTGGATGAGATTTGACAAGCGCAACAACACCAAGAACCTTCCCCTTAAAGGTATTCTCAATGTGGTGACAGGATTGCTGTGGATCATCGCCGCAATCATTGTGGTGAGCGTGCTGGTTGACAAGTCGCCCGCCGTGCTGCTCACCGGCCTCGGTGCTTTTGCTGCCGCACTGATGTTGATTTTCAAGGATTCGATACTCGGTTTTGTGGCCGGTATTCAGCTCTCTGAAAACGATATGCTGCGCGTGGGCGACTGGATCGTAGTGCCCTCGACCATCGCCAACGGCATAGTGATAGATGTGAGCCTGACCGCTGTCAAGGTGCAGAACTGGGATAACACCATCGTCACCCTTCCTCCCTATACTCTTGTGAGCTCGTCGTTCCAGAACTGGCGCGGCATGACCGATTCGGGCTGGCGTCTCATATCAAAGAGCTTTATCTTTGACACCGACAGCATCCTGCCTGCCACTCCCGACATTATCGACAGAGTTAAAGACCTCCCCGGCATGTCGGAATTTCTTGCCAAATCGGCCAACGGTCCCTTCTACGATCCCGGAGTGGCTTGTGTCAACGGTTCGACCGAGACCAACCTTGGCCTGTTCCGCGCCTATCTGAGCGGCTATCTCGTCAACCATCCCAAGGTGGCCAAAGATCAGCAGGTGCTTGCCAACATCCTCAAGCCTTCGGCTGAGGGTATGCCCTTGCAGATCTACTGCTATACAACAACAGCTTGGACCGCCTATGAGGCAGTCCAAAGCGAAATTATCGAGCATGTAGCTCTTATGTGTCCCAAGTTCGGGCTCAGAGCTGCCTCGGCCGATTACAGAGATGTATCGTTTACCGATGTGACTCCCCGCATCGCCGAGCAGCCCGGATTGAGCACGGTTAACAATCAGGCTCAGTCGAAAGATGAGCCGTCGAAACAGTGAGTGCAGATTTTACACTTAGGCAGACCGATCGAATCGACCACGTTTTCGAGAGATGCGAATTTCAGTGAGTCAAAGCCGAGTTGCTGACGCATAGTCTCCACGAGAGCGTTATATTCGGGTGAGCCGGTAGTGGCATATTCCTTGAGCTTGACGTTGTGATCTCCTTCGCGTTGTTTAATGATGCGACGGGTGATCAACTCAAGCTCACTTTTTGATGAAGTGAAGTTGATGAAGCGGCAGGGATAGATGAGAGGGGGGCATGAGATTCTCACATGAGCCTCCTTGATGCCGGCTTCATAGAGACATTTCACATTGTCTCTGAGCTGGGTGCCTCTCACGATCGAGTCGTCACAGAACACCACTTTCTTGCCACGGAGCAAACCGTTGTTGGCGATGAGCTTCATGCGGGCAACGAGTTCGCGGCGCTCCTGGGTGCCCGGGGTGAACGAGCGGGGCCAGGTGGGGGTATATTTCACAATGCCACGTTTGTAGGGCACACCGAGACCCTGCGAGTAGCCGAGAGCCATGCCGATGCCTGAATCGGGAATTGCGCTGACAAAGTCAACCTTCACATCATCTTCGGCAGCCATCGACTTGCCGCAGCTATATCTCATTTCGTCGACATTGCGGTCCTCATACTCACACACGGGATAGCCGTAGTAGGTCCAGAGGAAAGCGCAGATCTGCATTTCCTTGCCCGGAGCCTTAAGCTGAACCATCTCCTCGGAATTAAATTCCACGATTTCGCCCGGACCGAGATTCTTGACGATTTCATAATCGAGGTTGGGGAATGAGCAGGTCTCTGAGGAGGCTGCATAGGCGCCATCTTTATGGCCGATGGCGATAGGAGTGCGGCCCAGACGGTCGCGGGCGGCCACTATCGAGCCGTCGCTTTTGAGAATGAGCATCGAGCATGAGCCCTTGACGCGATTGTAGACATTCTCGATACCGCCCACAAGGTCTTTGCCCTCGCTTATGAGCGCGGCGATCATCTCGGTGGGGTTGAGAATGTCGTAGGAGTGTTCGCAGAAGTGGTGACCTTTGGCCAGCAGTTCGCTTTCAAGCTGACTGATGTTGTTGATGCGGCCCACGGTCACGATGGCGAATTTGCCGAGGTGACAGTTCACGATGATCGGCTGGGCGTCGGTGTCGGAGATAACGCCGATGCCGCTGCAACCGGTAAACTCGTCGAGGTCGCCCTCAAACTTGGTGCGGAAATAGGTGTTTTCGATGTTGTGGATCTGGCGGGTGAATGAAAATTCATCGCTCACGGTAGCGATACCGGCGCGACGGGTGCCGAGATGCGAATTATAGTCAACACCATAAAACAGGTCGTTGATACAGGGTTGGCGCATTGCTGTGCCGAAGAAACCTCCCATTGTTATTGAGTATTTAGTGAATTGGTTTAATTGGAAACTCGGTTTATTTATAAAAAGCAAAAAGAGAAACCTGAGCTTTCACTTGGTTGATTATCAGTGAGGCGGGCGGTTTCTCTTTTGTTATTTCAGGGGTTAGGACTGACTCTGTTTGCCGGTGGTTTTTTCAATCCATTTGCGGGCGTTGATAAACGCGTCAATCCAGGGTGTTACCTCGTCGTTGGTTCTCGAAGCAGGGTAGTAGGCACACTGCCAGGGGAAGATGGCTCTTTCGAGGTGGGGCATCATGGCGAGGTGACGGCCATCGGCCGAGCATATGCCTGCCACAGCTCCGCGCGAGCCGTTGGGGTTGCCGGGATAGCCGGCGTAGTTATATCTGAGAGCCACGTTATAGCTGTCGGCGGGCATGGGAAGGTTGAACTTGCCTTCGCCATGAGCAACCCAGATACCTGCCTTGGTGCCGGCAAGCGAGCCGAACATGATGGAGGGTGAGTCCTGAACAGTCACTCCGAGGAAGTTAGACTCAAATTTGTGGCTGTCGTTGTGCTCCATCTTGGCACGTTTGGCATGGTCGGGGTTGATGAGGTTGAGCTCGATCATGAGCTGACAGCCGTTGCACACGCCGAGGCTGAGGGTGTCGGTGCGCTTGTAGTAGTTTTCAAGCGCCTTTCGGGCCTGCTCGTTCCAGAGGAATCCCGAAGCCCAGCCCTTGGCGGAGCCAAGCACGTCGGAGTGGGAGAAACCACCGCAGAACACTATCATGTTGACATCCTCGAGGGTTTCGCGGCCTGTCATGAGATCGCTCATGTGAACGTCTTTCACGTCAAAGCCGGCGAGATAGAGCGAGAAGGCCATTTCGCGGTCGCCGTTCACACCTTTTTCTCGTATGATGGCGGCTTTGATACCCGAGCGCTCGCGTTTTCCGATTGTGATGTTGCGCGATGCGAGCGAGCCGTTAAATCCGGCGGGCATTCTCCATCTGATGGGCTGGCGCGAATAGTTGTCGCGACGGGCGGCGGCAAGTTTCATGCCGGTCTGCTCGCAGTCCATGAGATATGAGGTCTCATACCATACAGCGCGGAGGGTGTCGATGTCAAAGGGTATTGTCTTGCCTTTGTGGCTGACCTTGATTTCACGGCCCGAGGTGGTAACGGTGCCGATATTGACATATCTCACATCCCCGGCGGTGAGGAGACGCTCAACCGACGAGAGTTTTGAGCCTTCAACCTGAACCACCAGTGCGGGATTTTCAGAGAAGAGAATCTTCACGAGATTATCTTCACCGAGGGCTTCAAAGGCGTCGGCATTGATGTCGAGACCGCCGTTGGTGTTGGCGAAAGTCATTTCGAGAAGGGTGGTGAGCAGACCTCCGGCGCTGACGTCGTGGGCAGCGGCAAGTGAGCCACGCTTCACGAGAGTCTGAACGGCATGGAAGGTTGCGGCAAACTTCTCGGCTGAAGCCACAGTGGGACACTCCTTGCCTATGCGGCCGAGGGCCTGGGCGAGAGCGGAGCCGCCGAGAGCGAGCGGTGAGAATGAGAAGTCTATATATAATAGGTGTGATTTGCGTTTGGCAAGCACGGGCGAAAGGGTGCGACGCACATTGCTGACCTCACCGGCGGCAGAGATAATCACGGTGCCGGGAGCGAAAACTTTGTCATCACCATATTTCTGGGTCATCGACAGGGAGTCTTTGCCGGTGGGGATATTGATGCCCAGGGCGCAGGCAAAGTTGCTGCATGATTCTACGGCGCGGTAGAGAGCGGCATCTTCGCCGGGGTTCTTGCAGGGCCACATCCAGTTGGCGCTGAGCGACACTGATTTGAGGCCGTTGGAGAGGGGAGCGCCTACAATGTTGGTGAGCGCTTCGGCGATAGCCATCACAGAGCCTTTGGCCGAGTCGATGAGGGCAACCTGAGGCGCGTGACCGATAGAGGTGGCGATGCCTTTGCGGCCATGGAAATCGAGAGCCACAACGCCGCAGTCGCTCAAGGGGAGTTGAATTTCACCCTGGCACTGCTGACGGGCAATTTTGCCTGTCACCGAGCGGTCGACCTTGTTGGTGAGCCAGTCTTTACAAGCCACTGCTTCGAGGGCAAGCACATCCTTGGCATATTGCTGCACGAGGTCGGGGTTGGTGTCAACCTCTTTCCATTCGCGCTTCATGGTGGTGTCGGTCATCACGGTGCGGGGAGAGTTGCCGAACATGTCGTCGAGCTCAAGGTCGATGGGCTTGGTGCCGTCGCTGCTTTCAAACACAAATTTGTGGTCGTCGGTGATAGTGCCGGTCACAAACATCGGAGCGCGCTCGCGGTCGGCAATCTGACGCACGAGCTCAATATCTTTTTCTGAAATCACAAGACCCATGCGCTCCTGGCTCTCATTGCCTACGATTTCCTTAGCTGAGAGGGTTGAGTCGCCTACAGGGAGTTTGTCAAGGTCGATGTGACCGCCGGTAGCTTCAACAAGCTCGGAGAGAGCGTTGAGGTGGCCGCCGGCACCGTGGTCGTGGATCGACACGATAGGGTTGCGGGGGCTTTCGGCGAGAGCTCTGATAACGTTGCTCACGCGTTTCTGCATCTCGGGGTTGGCGCGCTGAATGGCGTTGAGCTCGATGGCGTTGGCATATTGGCCGGTTTCAACCGACGAAACGGCGCCGCCGCCCATGCCTATGCGATAGTTGTCGCCACCCATCACCACTACTTTCTGACCCGGTTCGGGAACGCCTTTCTTGGCGTCGCGCTCGGCAGCGAAACCTACGCCGCCGGCAAGCATGATAACCTTGTCATAGGCATACATGGCGCCGTTTTCGTCATGCTCAAAAGTGAGCAGCGAGCCGCAGATGAGGGGCTGGCCGAACTTGTTGCCGAAGTCAGAGGCACCGTTCGATGCCTTGATGAGAATGTCGGAGGGAGTCTGATAGAGCCACACGCGGGGATTGGTCATGAGTTCCCAGCGATGTTCGGGCGACAGGCGGGGGTAGGAGGTCATGTAGACCGCGGTGCCTGCGAGAGGGAGTGAGGCACGGCCTCCGCCCAGACGGTCGCGGATTTCGCCGCCCGAGCCTGTAGCAGCGCCGTTAAACGGCTCTACTGTTGTGGGGAAGTTGTGGGTCTCGGCCTTGAGCGAGAGAACGGTGCGGAGGGGAGTGACCTCAAAATAGTCGGCTTGCTCGGGGTTGGCGGGAGCAAACTGATCGATCACGGGACCCTTGACGAAGGCCACATTATCCTTATAGGCCGAAACGAGTGTGTTGGGGTTTTCCTGAGAGGTTTTTTTGATGAGCTTGAAAAGCGACAGGGGCTTTTCCTTGCCATCTATAATAAATGTGCCGTTGAAAATCTTGTGGCGGCAATGCTCTGAGTTGACCTGTGAGAAGCCAAACACCTCGCTGTCGGTGAGGGGGCGCTTGAGCTTTTTGGAAAGATTGTTGAGATATTCCTCCTCGTCGGGCGAGAGGGCGAGACCTTCCATGCGGTTATACTCATGGATATCCTCGATATACACTATCGGCTCCGGCTTGGTGTTGACGGTGAAGATACGTGAGTTGAGGTTGTCGTAGACTCTCTGGAGCATTTTGTCAAACTTGGGAGGATCCTCTCTCGTGAGTTCAAACTGCTCTATGCGCGAGATCCCTTCCATGCCCATGTTCTGGGTGATTTCCACCGCATTGGTGCTCCAAGGGGTTATCATTTCTCTACGCGGCCCTATGAAGCGGCCTTTGACCGTAGTGGAGTTGAGGGCTCTCGCCCCGTCGAAAAGCCATGTGAGCTTTTCAATCTCCTGCGGGGAGAAACGGTGGTCAGTCTCTACGGCTATAACTCGACCGGCACCTTTTTTAAAGAATACTACCATGTGTGAGTATTACAGGAATATATGATAGGTGTATGATTTATGTCGCTCAGCGTTTTAGCCCCGGAATCTCCGGGCCGGGCCGATGACCCGACGCCAATGCGACTGCAAAGATAGCAAAATCCGTCGACCCCGCAAGGGGTTGACCCCTCATTCAATCAAAAAAAGATTGTCAAGCCATGCACAAAATTTTAAGCCGCGTGGCGGAGATTTGCATAATTAACAAAAAATCATTACCTTTGCAGCCGATTATGTCAAAATCACAACTACAGCATATCGTCTTGCGGGTATCCTTTGGCCGGGATGCCGAAAGCCGGTTTGCTATTAACTAATTATTAATCAAGCGAAAATAAAGTGGATACTTTAAGCTACAGAACCCTTTTCCCCAACGCCCAAAGCGTGGAAAAAGAATGGGTAGTGATCGACGCTACCGACCAGGTGCTTGGCCGTCTTTGCTCAAAGGTTGCAAAGATTCTTCGCGGCAAGTACAAAGCAAGCTATTCGCCCAACGTGGAGTGTGGCGATAACGTGATCATCATCAACGCCGACAAAGTGTTGCTCACCGGCAAGAAGATGTCCGACCGTGAATATCTCAGCTATACCGGCTATCCCGGCGGCCAGAGAATGACCACTCCCGAAGTGCTCATGCGCAAGTCTTTCAACAAGCACCTCAAACCCGGCTACAATCCCTTGTATGTCAAGGTGATGAAGGGTATGCTTCCCAAAAACCGTCTCGGCCGTCGTCTCATCGAGAACATGCACGTCTACAACGGTCCCCAGCACCCCCACGAAGCCCAGTCACCCAAGGTAATCGACATCAACACCCTTAAATAATTCTGACGCAGCAATATGGAAACAATTAATGCAGTAGGCCGCCGTAAAGCCGCCGTAGCCCGCGTTATTCTCAGCGAAGGCAACGGTCAAATCACTATCAACAAGCGCCCTCTGGAAGTTTACTTCCCCTCATCAATTCTCCAGTATATCGTGCGTCAGCCCCTGACCACCCTCGACTGCAACGAGAAATATGACATCCGTGTCAATCTCGACGGCGGCGGTTACAAGGGTCAGGCCGAGGCTCTCCGTCTCGCTATCGCCCGTGCTCTGGTGAAAATCAATCCCGAGGACAAGCCCGCATTGCGCCGCGAAGGCTTCATGACCCGTGACCCCCGCTCGGTGGAGCGCAAGAAACCCGGTCAGCCCAAAGCCCGCAAACGCTTCCAGTTCTCCAAACGTTAATCCCTATCGTTTGGCCCGCGGTGCCTGTGGCATCGCCCTATGCCTCTCTCCCCTTTGTCGGCATGAGGCTGCGGCGTGAAGCCGCCTGATGAGTTTTCAAGCCGACAGTGTTTAGTATCTAAACCGCAGAGATGGACACGTTCCCTACCCGGCGGTTGAAAAATGTTTAAGAACGTAAACAAAACAAATCTGAAAATGTCAACTCCCACATTTGACCAACTCCTCGAAGCAGGATGTCATTTCGGTCACCTCAAGCGTAAATGGAATCCTGCCATGGCTCCTTATATCTTTATGGAGCGCAACGGTATCCACATTATAGACCTCTACAAAACAGCCGCTAAGGTTGAAGAGGCCGCCGCTGCTCTGAAGAACATCGCCCGTCAGGGCAAGAAGGTGCTCTTCGTGGCAACCAAAAAACAGGCCAAACAGGTAGTTGCCGACAAGGCTAAATCGGTCAACATGCCTTATGTCATCGAGCGCTGGCCCGGTGGCATGCTCACCAACTTCCCCACCATCCGCAAAGCCGTTAAGAAAATGACCGCCATCGACAAAATGGCTAAGGACGGCACTTTTGACAACCTCTCAAAGCGCGAGAAACTCCAGATCACCCGTCAGCGTGCCAAACTCGAGAAGACTCTCGGTTCGATCGCCGATCTGAGCCGTCTCCCTTCAGCCCTCTTTGTTGTTGACGTTCTCAAAGAGCGCATCGCTGTGGCTGAGGCCAACCGTCTCGGTATTCCCGTCTTTGCAATGGTCGACACCAACTCCGATCCTTCGAATGTTGACTATGTAATTCCCGCCAACGACGACGCTTCAAAATCAATCGAAGTGATTCTCGACGCCGTATGTGCCGCTATGGCCGAAGGCATTGAGGAGCGCAAGATTGAAAAGGTTGACAACGCCGCTGCCGCCGAGCAGGAAGAGGGTCAGCCCCAGCAGCGTCGCGAGCGTCGCAGAGTGAACCGCAACAACCGCAACACTCAGCCCGCCGAAGCTGCCGTTGAAGTTGAAGCTACAACTACCGAAGAAGCTGCCGAATAATTCTTCCGACAGCAAATTTCAGGGCGATTCAATCGTGTGAAAAGAATCGCGGGCTCTCACGGCTGAGAAGCCCTTAGGCCCATCCCTCTCTGAATCAAGATAACGACATAATCACTACCACCCGTCAATGGCCGGCCTGAAGCTATGGCCGGCCAATGCGGGGCGGAGAGGGGAGAAACGCGATTCACGAGCCATTGACAACATTTTTGAGCGCCCGCAATATTTCCCTATTTCTAAAAATCACATTCCATCCCCATACTCTACTCATGGCAGTAACAATGGAACTTATCACCAAGCTGCGCAACCTTACCAGCGCCGGCTTGATGGACTGCAAAAAAGCCCTTGCCGAAACTAACGGCGACATCGAGGCTGCTGTTGAAATTCTCCGCAAAAAAGGTCAGGCTGTTGCCGCCAAGCGCGAAGACCGCGAAGCTTCAGAGGGCTGCGTGCTTTCTAAAAACGAAGGCAACTTCGCCGCTATCGTTGCCTTGAAGTGTGAAACCGACTTCGTTGCCAAGAACGCCGGTTTTGTTGAGCTCACAAAACAGATTCTCGATGCAGCTATGGCTTCTAAGCCCGCCAACATCGACGAACTCAAGGCTCTCACTATCAATGGCCGCACTATCGCCGACCTCGTTGTAGAGGAATCAGGCAAAACCGGTGAGAAAATGGAACTCGGTGCTTACGAGTGCCTCACCGCTCCTTCAACCACCTCTTACAACCACCTCGGCAACAAGCTCGCCACCATCGCCGGCTTCAATCAGGAAGGCGTTGATTATCAGGTTGGCCGCGACGTTGCCATGCAGATCGCTTCGATGAATCCCGTAGCCGTTGACCGCGACAGCGTGCCCCAGTCTATGAAAGACAGCGAATATAACGTTGCCATCGAAAAGACCAAAGAGGAGCAGGTTAAGAAGGCTGTTGAGGTAGCTCTCAAGAAAGCCGGTCTCAACCCCAACCACTTCGACTCTGAAGCTCACATTGAGAGCAACATCACCAAGGGCTGGATCACTGAGGAAGAGGCTGCCAAGGGTCGCGCCATCATGGCCGAAACTGCTGAAGCTAAAGCTGCAAGCCTCCCCGAGCAGATGATTCTCAACATCGCCAACGGTCGTCTCAACAAATTCTTCAAGGAGTCATGTCTCATGGAGCAGGAGTTTATCAAAGACGGCTCACTCACCATCGGCAAATACCTCGAGCAGACAGCCAAGGGTCTCACCGTTGTTGACTTCAAGCGTGTGAACCTCAACGAGGATTAATTTCCTCATCTGCCGCCGCTCGGCGTAGAAAAATAATCAGGCGCCGGTTCGCGAAAAGCGAGCCGGCGTTTCTGTTTACCGGGGAGTTTCAGAGACCTGATTTGATGACGGGAAGACCTAAAGCACCGGTTTCGATTTCAAGCGTCAGGGTGCGCCCGCGTCGGTAACCCTTATAGCCGTGCCGTCCGAGATAGATCTCCTTTTTATTCCCGTTTGAGAAGCTTATCTCCATATAGTAGACCTGATAGGGCTCCCCGTTGGCCACATAGCGGCGCCCCACGCGGCGGGTGTGGTGGCGGGTCTTGTGATAAAGTCGCTCCACTGTGACTTCCTCCTTATGCAGGCCGGTGCCCGGGATAGAGTAGTTGGCGCCGAGAAAGCCGCAGGTCAGCAGCGAGGTGAAAAACAGTGTTGCCACAAGGATGTTAAGAACCTTGCTGTCGCTGGTCGACAGGCGGCAGAGCTTCTCTCTGAGAAAATATGCGACCATGAAAGCGATTGCCGCCGCAGGGATGACCACAACTAAGGGCGACACAATCGTGAGACTGAAATAATAAATAGCGCCTCCGCCGAGCATCATGGTCAGCAGAATGGTTATTATCAGAATTATGACAGGGCGTTTGGGCTTGTTTTTGTCGCTCATCTGTGAGGGGTTTTGATTGTCGGGGATTATTGATGTTCAAAATTAATAAACATTCTCCAATTATGGGGTCAACAAAGAGCGTCAAACGTTTGTATTAATCACTATTATTGGTTAACTTTGTCGCAATCTCGGCTGAGCAGTCATTTCTCCTTTGCCCGGCTGGGTTATTACGTTAACAATTATTTATTTGATAAATCATGAACACCACATCACGTTATAAAAGAGTTTTGCTTAAGCTCAGCGGCGAGTCGCTGATGGGCAAGCAGGGCTATGGAATTGATACCGAGCGCCTCAATCAATATGCCACCGAAATCAAGAATGCGCTCGCCTCAGGCGTTGAAATCGCTATCGTGATCGGCGGCGGTAACATTTTCCGCGGCCTCAGCGGCGCCACCAAAGGCTTCGACCGTGTGAAAGGCGACCAGATGGGCATGTTGGCCACCGTGATCAATTCGCTGGCTCTATGCTCGGCTCTTGAGGCTGCCGGCGTCAAGGCAAAGGTTCTCACGGCGGTTAATATGTATCCTATCGGTCAGCAATATAGCAACGACCTCGCCAAGGAAAATCTCGGCAAAGGCACCGTGACCATCCTCGCAGGAGGCACAGGCTGCCCCTATTTCACCACCGACACCGGCGCAGCCCTCCGCGCTATCGAGATTGCCGCCGACGTGATGCTCAAAGGCACCCGCGTTGACGGTATCTATACCGCCGACCCCGAAAAAGATCCCACCGCCACCAAGTTCGACCGCATTTCCTATGACATGATCTATGCCAAGGGCCTCAAGGTGATGGACCTCACCGCCACAACCCTCTGCAAGGAAAACAATATGCCTATCGTGGTGTTTGACATGGACACTCCCGGCAACCTCGCCAAAGTGCTTGCCGGCGAGCCTGTGGGCACCGAAGTTTATCAGGATTAATCAAACAATAAAAACATATAAATCTTAAGACAATGGACACCAAACCTTATCTCGACGCCGCTACCGAAAAAATGGAAATGGCCGTGGAATATCTCGACGAGTCGCTCGCCCATATCCGTGCCGGTAAAGCCAATCCCAAAATCATCGACGGCATCAAAGTGGAATATTACGGCTCTCTCGTGCCCATCTCAAATGTTGCCAATATCTCGGTGCCCGACGCCCGCACCATTGCCATCACCCCCTGGGAGAAACCGATGTTCAAGGAAATTGAGAAAGCTATCATCAATTCCGAACTCGGCATCACTCCCGAAAACAACGGCGAGGTGATTCGCATCTGCATTCCCCCTCTCACCGAGGATCGCCGCAAGCAGCTCGTGAAGCAGAGCAAGGGCGAGGCTGAAAATGCCAAGGTGAGCGTGCGCAACGCCCGCCGCGAGGCTATCGACGGTTTGAAGAAAGCCGTTAAGCAGGGCATGCCTGAGGACGTTGAGAAAGATGCCGAAAACGAGGTTCAGAAGATTCACGACAAATTCCTCAAACGCATCGACGAACTCTTTGCCGCCAAAGAAAAAGAGATCCTCACTGTCTAATCTTCTTCCCTGACATCTTAAATCGGGTGATGACGCCGCTTTCAAACGGCCTCATCACCCGATTTCATTTGATTACTTTAATACACTGATCCCACAACGCTAATGCCGCACGCTCGAAATGTACGGCCATGTCGCCGACATGGCTACAAACGCCGCCCGCGCGATAGGTCGCTCCTCGCCTGAGGGTGTTGCAGAACTAGGCGACCGGATAGGCTTTGAGAATTGAATATTTGGAT
>CAYLMR010000026.1:0-27135 GCA_964384885.1 uncultured Bacteroides sp. | reverse complement strand
GGAGGGGTGGAAAATGGGGAAAAGTTGGGTGGTTTCGGGGAGAAGTGTTAACTTTGCATGTCGCCGGGTGGTATTCATTCAAAAAATCGGCGGCTGTTGATTTATGAAATTTTCAAGAACTATTTTTTTCGCTCCGCTGATGGCACTGATCTGCTCATGTGGCGGAAATAGCGGCGAAGCAGCCGATATGGCCCGCGCGGTTGCCGATTCGGGCAAGAACGAAGTGGTGGAGACCATCATGGGCCGCCGCAGCATAAGAGCGTATAAAGACACTCCTGTCGAGAAAGAGAAACTGCAGGTCATAGCCGAATGTGGCATCAATGCTCCGAGCGGCATGAATCAGCAGCCGTGGGAGGTGAGAATCGTCAACGACAGCACCTTTATCAATGGCATAACAGCCGTGTTTGCCGAAGCCAATCCCAAGGCGGTTGAAGCCCCGGGGTTTAAAAACATGTTCAGAAACGCCCCCGCTGTTATATTTGTGGCTGCTCCGAGCGATGGGTCAGGCAATCTTGATTGCGGCCTTTTGGGCGAGAACATGATGCTTGCCGCTCAGTCGCTGGGCCTCGGCACCTGCTGTCTCGGCGGATGTATCAGCTTTATCAACTCCGACCCCTCAGCCGCTCCCTATCTCGACAAGCTGACTATTCCCGAGGGTTACACCCTGCTCTATGCCATAGCCGTAGGCTATCCCGACGAGGCTCCCGAGGCCAAGCCTCGCGATGCCGCAAAAGTGAAGTTTATCGACTGACCTATGGCAACAGTTCTGATAATAGCTGACGGAATGGCCGACGACAGCGCCCTTAATGACGGGGCACTGGCATCGCTTTCCGAGGCCGTGACCCCGGCCATCGACTATATCAGAACCCACGGCATATCCTCACGGCGAGATTTCATCCTCCCCGGCGAAAGTGTGGGGAGCGAATATGCCATCGCCTCGATACTCCGCTCTAAGGTGCGCATAGCCCGCGGCCCTCTTGAGGCCATAGGGCTCGGATTAAATCTCCCTGCCGACTATTCTGCCGCGAGGGTTGACCGTATAGACAGCGAGGCTGACAAAAGGCCGTGGCCCGAGGAAATATTATCAGAGCTAAGGAACCGCGGTGTGAAAAGCTATGAGCTTCCAACCGGAGGCACGCTGATGATAAAACCGGCTGCCGACTCTCCTTTTGGCGAAACGCTACGCGAGATTGGCGTTGCCGACGCTGATTTCAGAGTGTGGGGCGAGGGGAATTGTTACACTCCCGATAGCCATACGCAAAGGAGAGGAACCGTAGTGGCGGGTCTGTCGTTGCTCAGAGGACTGGCCGAAGTGGCCGGCATGATTTTTGTCAGGCCACAGGGCGCTGACGGAACCCTCACCACCAACTATGCCGCCAAAGCCGAAGCTGCCATTTCGCTTCTCAAAGCGGGGGTAGAGATGGTGGCGGTGCATATCGAGGCACCCGACACAGCTTCACACCTCAGGCGCTGCGATCTCAAAACCGAAGCCCTGAGCCTCATTGACCGCCATATCGTAGCTCCCTTGCTCGACTACGCGCTCTCTTGCGACCGGGAGGTGGAGATAACCGTTATGAGCGATCATCCCGCATCGCCGCTCTCGGGCCGACATGTGGCCGGCGAGGTGGATTGTTTTACCTTCAACAACATGACTCAACGATGACCAACCATAAAGTCACCCCTCCTCCGAGGCTCATAATGGTAACCGGAGGGCAGCGCAGCGGCAAGAGTCTCAACGCCGAGAAGATTGTGCTGTCGCTCAGCGATAAGCCGCTTTATATCGCTACGGCGATGGTGCTTGATGATGAAATGGCCCTAAGGGTTGAAAAACACCGCAGCCGCCGGGGAGAAAACTGGGAGATCTTTGAGGCTCCTTTCAACCCCTCGCTGGCTCCCGTAGAGGGGCGCACGGTGTTGCTCGACTGCCTGACTATGCTTGCCTCAAACTGGTTTTTCAAGCTCAACGAGGATATCGAAGCGGCCTACGAAGCCGTGGCCGGAGAGATTGAGAGCCTATGCCGGTCAGAGGCCACAACCATCGTGGTGGTGACCAACGAAATAGGACTCGGAGGAGTGAGCGGCGACAGAATAACAAGGCTCTTCACCGACCTGCAGGGGCGCCTCAACTCTATGCTTGCCCAGAGGAGCGACAAGGTGATAATGTGTGTCAGCTCAATTCCTGTAATAATCAAAATGTGATGACAATGACCAAATTCAACATACAGCGGCCCGACACTGCTATAGAGGCGTCGGCCATCGACCGAATCAACAATCTCACCAAACCCAAAGGCTCGCTCGGCCGTCTGGAGGAACTGGCGCTTCAGTTGGCTCTGATTCAGCAGACCCTCCGCCCGCAGCTCAGAAAGCCCCACAACATACTCTTTGCCGCCGACCACGGCATTATTGAGGAGGGAGTGAGCGTGTCGCCCAAGGAGGTAACATGGCAACAGCTCGGCCATTTTGCCAAAGGTGGCGCCGGCATCAACTTCCTGTGCAATCAACATGGATTCAAGCTCGTGCTCGTCGACGCGGGAGTTGACTATGACATACCTTCGAGCGCCGGAATTATCGACATGAAAATGGGTCGCGGCACCCGCAACTTTCTTCATGGCCCCGCAATGACCGTTGAGGAATTTGACGAGTGCCTCAAGCGTGGCGCCCGGGTAGTCGATATGGTGGCGGATAGCGGTTGCAATGTGGTGAGCTTCGGCGAGATGGGAAGCGGTAACACCTCTTCGTCATCAATGTGGATGAGTATTCTCACCGGCATCCCTCTTGATGAATGTATCGGCGCGGGCGCCGGCCTCGACAATCCCGGCATAGCCCGCAAGCGGGATGTGCTCGGCCGCGCCATGGCAGGTTGCAAGGCTGAAAGTCTCATCGAAAAGCTTGCGTGGACAGGCGGCTATGAGATGGCTATGGCGGTTGGCGGAATGTTGAGAGCCGCCGAGAGGGGAATGGTTGTGCTTGTCGACGGCTTTATCATGACGGCATGTATGGCGGCGGCAATGGCTATCAATCCCGATGTGAAATATTATGCCATCTTCGGTCATTGCGGCGATGAGTCGGGCCACCGCCGCATGCTCGACGCAATAGGCGCGAAACCGCTGCTGAGTCTCGGCTTACGTCTCGGCGAAGGGTCGGGAGCCGTGTGCGCCTATCCCATTGTCGAATCGGCGGCCCGGATGATATGCGAGATGGACACCTTTGCCGATGTCGACGTGACGAAATATTTTGACTGAGATATGAAGGGAGCATTCGACCGCTGGCTCGCCGCCATGATGTTTTTCACACGCCTGCCGTGGTGGCGTCTTGGCAATCCTCCCAAGGAATGTTTCACGCGGGTGGTCGAGCTGTGGCCCTATGCGGGTTGGCTCACCGGCGGCGTAACTGCAGGGTTGCTCTGGCTCTTCACCGGCATGGTGCCGATGCCGGTGGCGGTTATCATAGCCCTCGCCGGGAGATTGCTGCTCACCGGCGCGCTTCATGAAGACGGACTCGCCGACTTTTGTGACGGCTTCGGCGGGGGAGTGACCCGCGATCGGATTCTCCTCATCATGAAAGATTCTCATATCGGCACCTACGGTGTGTTAGGTCTGGTGATATACTATCTGCTTGCCGTAGGATTGCTCAGCAGTATGCCGCTGAGATATGCCTGTCTTGTGATATTTGCCGCCGACGGGTGGAGCAAATGCTGTGCCTCGGAGCTGATCAATTTTCTCGGTTATGCCCGCACCGAAGCCACAGCCAAAAACCGTGTGGTCTACACCCCAATGTCACCCGCAACTCTTGTGATGAACATTGTGGGAGGACTGGTGCCGTTGGCTGCTCTGATATATTGGGGTGGCGTGGTGTCACTCTCCGCATTGGCTCCCATGATTGTGATTGTAGTCGGCATTTGGTTCCTCAGGCGCAAAATCGGCGGCTATACCGGCGATTGCTGCGGGGCTATGTTTCTCATTTGCGAGCTGTCGATGTGGCTCGGCGCCGTGATAATATGGCGCGATTGGGCGCTAAACTTCTGAGGGTGGGATTATGAGAATTATGATGGTGAGACATACTGCTGTTGATGTTCCCAAAGGGGTGTGTTACGGGCGCACTGATGTTGGCCTCGCTGCCGATTTCAATGTCGAGGCTGCGAGGATAAGGGGAGAGCTTGAGGCGATGGTTGAGGAGCGTGGAAAGTTTGACCTCGTGGTCACGAGCCCGGCCACAAGATGCGTGCTCCTTGCCGAAGCGTGCGGCTATGGCCACGCTTTGCGCGACGAGAGACTTTGGGAGCTCAATTTCGGCGAGTGGGAAATGAAGCGCTATGACGAAATCACCGACCCCGTGTTATGGCAGTGGTATGACGACTGGCAGCATGTTGCGCCCACCGGAGGGGAGTCGTTTGAGCAGCAGACACAGAGGGTTGCGCAGGCGCTCGCGGAATATCAAGCCGCCGGTATCAGCAGCCTGCTGATGTTTGCCCACGGAGGGATAGCCATGCAGTTGTTTCTGCTTGGTCGAAAGGTCGCCACGGCTGAAGAAGCTGCCGCTTCACAGCCGCCTTACGGGGGAGTGGTGGAGATAGAGATTGAGGATTAGTTGCGGGGCTCGTTAACCGGGAGTTCGCGATGAATACTGTTGTCGAGTGAGATAAGGGTCTCGGTGCCTGTCACACCGGCGATGTTCTGAATCTTGTTGTTGAGAAGATCCATGAGATGCTCATTATCGCGTGCAAACACTTTTACGAGTATGGAGTAGGGGCCTGTAGTGAAGTGGCAGTCAACAATTTCGGGGATTTTCTGAAGCTCGGGCACAACGTTGCGATACATAGCTCCGCGCTCGAGATTCACACCGATAAAGGTGCAGGTTGAGTAGCCAAGCATTTTGGGATTTACCTTATAACCTGAGCCAACTATCACGCCGAGATCGGCAAGACGTTGGATGCGTTGATGTATGGCGGCACGGCTGACTCCACAAACAGCTGCGATGTCTTTGGATGCAATACGAGCGTTGCTCATTATTATTTCGAGGATCTTACGGTCGAGGTTGTCGATTTTTTCCATGATGAAGATTTGAAAATTAACTTAAGTCACCTGTAATGGTATTATGCGGATATATGACTTAAAATTGATTTTGGTCTTTGAGTTGTTAGCTGGATTTTCATTTCTATGCAAATGTAGTCAGAGTTTGTCAGATTTCAAAATCTATGAGCAAAATTTTTATAATTTAGTGTTAAAAAATTTAGTACTGCCGATTGCGGCCATCTTTCTGCCTTGATGACGGATGAAAAAGAAGCTGCGCCGCAAGATGATTGCGACACAGCTTCATGTGGGATTTCAAATTGAAAAGAGAGCGCTGAGGCTCAATAAACCGGTATTACTTGCCGGCGATTGAATCGCTCACGGTGAGACGCTTGCGGCCTTTGGCGCGACGACGAGCAAGAACCTTGCGGCCATCGGGAGTGGACATTCTTTCACGGAAACCGTGTTTGTTAACTCTCTTTCTGTTAGAAGGTTGAAATGTTCTTTTCATTACCGTATATGTTAGAATTGTTTATTTCGGGCTTTTCGAGCTGCAAATTTACTGATTATTATTTAATCAGGCAAATTTTCAGCCGCAAAAGATTTACTCAGCGCGATACTCGGCTACCTCTGAGGGCTCGAACGAGGCGATAAACGAGGCGTGTTTGTTGACCTCGGCGCGGGCGATGTTGAGATAAACCTCAGCTGAACGCTTGAACGAGTCATTACGGTTGGCGTCGAGCATAAGGAGGTAAGCCATGATGATGTTGCCGGCCATCTCTACGAGGCGACGGGCCATGAAATCACCATATTCCTGATCTTTGGTCGAGGTTACCTTAGCAACGGCTGCCTCATATTTTGAGGTGAGGTCGATAAGCACTTCGCGCATGGGTTTGAACTCGTCTTTGATTTCAGCGGCCTCATAGCTGCGCATGAGGTTGAGGTAGGTGCCGGTGGTGACGTGACGGATAGCGGCCACAACCTGAAGCTGGGTGGTGCCCTCATAGATTGAGGTGATACGGGCGTCACGATAGAGACGTTCACAGGCATAATCTTTCATGAAGCCTGAGCCGCCGTGAATCTGAATACAGTCGTAGGCATTCTGGTTGCAGTATTCCGAACCCATGCCCTTGATAAGGGGAGTGCAGGCATCGGCGAGTTTGGAATAGCGCTTCATTTCGGCGCGTTCGTCGGGCGAAAGTGTGCGCTCTTTGCCGATGTCCTCATAGATTTTATATACGTCGACAAAGCGAGCTGTTTCATAAAGCAGGGTGCGAGAGGCGTCGAGTTTGGCTTTCATCACGGCCAGCATTTCATAAACAGCGGGGAACTCGATGATAGCTTTGCCAAACTGTTTGCGCTCGCGGGCATATGCGAGAGCTTCGCGATAGGCTTTTTCGCTTACACCTACGCTCTGGGCGGCAATACCGAGACGGGCACCGTTCATAAGAGCCATCACATATTTGATAAGACCGAGACGGCGTGAGCCGCAAAGCTCAGCTTTGGCATTTTTATAAACGAGTTCGCAGGTGGGTGAGCCCTTGATGCCCATCTTATTCTCAATGCGGCGCACGGTTACACCACCGTCATTTTTATCATAGATGAACATAGAGAGACCGCGGCCGTCTTTGGTGCCGTCTTCCGAACGGGCGAGCACCAGATGGATATCGCTGTCGCCGTTGGTGATGAAGCGCTTCACACCGTTGAGGCGCCATGTGCCGTCGGGCTGCTCGGTGGCTTTGAGCATTACGCTCTGGAGGTCAGAGCCGGCGTCGGGCTCGGTGAGGTCCATCGACATGGTTTCACCGGCACATACGCGGGGAATATATTTCTCTTTCTGCTCCTCATTGGCAAATTCATAGATTGTTTCGGCGCAGTCCTGAAGACCCCAGAGGTTTTCAAAGCCTGTGTCGGCGCGGCTCACGATGTCGGCAGCCATGATATAGGGAGTGATGGGGAAATTGAGGCCACCGAGACGACGGGGCATCGACATGCCCATGAGCCCTGCTTTGCGGCAGAGGTCAAGGTTTTTCTGAGTTCCGTCGGCATAGATAACGCGACCGTTTTCCACTCTGGGACCCTGGTGGTCAACATCCTCGGCGTTGTCGTTGATGGTTGTGCCGCAGATTTCGCCTACAACTTCGAGCACCTTGTCGTAGGAGTCCATGGCGTCGTCATAGTTGAGGGGCGCATAATCAAATTTTTCAGCGTCGGAATAGTTGCGCTCTTTCAGCGCTACGATCTTCTCCATCAATGGATGGGAGAGGTGATGTTTAAGATCGGGATTGTCGGTATAGAAATTAGCCATTGCTTAAATATTTATCTTTATTATTTCTTTGAAGAAGGCTCTATCTGAACACCTATCAAATAGAAGGATGGGATGTTTTTGATAATATTGTCCGAGAGGTCGGGTGAAAGCTCGTTTTCGCCGCAATATCGGAAAATATTAAAATTTTTGTCAAACCAGTAGGAACCGAAAAGAACCAAAGGAACAAAATCGCCCTCCTTGATGTCGGCAGGTTTGAAAATTCTGCCGCCGTAGAGGTAGAATGATTTGCCTGTCTCAGGATCGGTGACCGGTTTCATGACAAGACGGCCTCCGCGGGTTCCCATATCCTTGACATCTATTATGAGGGTCTTGATCGAATCGTTGTCGGAGGGTGCGAAACCGATCGAAATGCGGTCGGCCAATCTAAAGATGCCTCGTTCGGGCACCGCCATTTCCTCAGGAGTGATCAGAGCTTGGTCTCTCTCGTCGAAATCCGAAACCATTACCATATTCTCGAAAGCCGGAGAACTGTAGGTGAGAATTTCGGAAACCTTTTGACCGTCGACATACTCCATAATCTTAAAAGAGAGTTTATAACGGCTATCTGACAAACTTGAGATGTCAAACGAATAAGATTCGTAGCCGTTAGAGTTAAGGAGCGTGATATAGTCTTCGGGGGTTGAGGCGACAGGTTTCACTACCTGTGCATTCATGGCGAACGCACAGATAAAGGAGAGCAGTGAGAGGAGACCGTGGCGGTTCATGATAGAGCTGAGAAGATTTATTTGGAGTTCTTCTTGTAATATTTGATGAGCTTGGGAACTACATCTTCGATTTCTCCGGTAATCACATAGTCGGCTATGGTATTGATAGGAGCGTCGGGATCATTGTTGATCGAGATGATGATCGAGCTTTCCTGCATACCGGCGATATGCTGAATCTGGCCCGAGATACCGCAGGCGATGTAGAGTTTGGGGCGCACGGTCACACCGGTCTGGCCAATCTGACGCTCATGTTCGCAGAAACCGGCGTCGACAGCTGCACGAGAGGCTCCGACTTCACCGCCGAGGGTGTTGGCGAGTTCATAGAGCAGGTCGAAGTTTTCTTTCGAACCTACGCCATAACCGCCGGCAACGATGATGGGGGAGTTCTTGATGTTGACTTTTGATTTTTCGATGTGGCGGTCGATGATCTCCACAACATAATCCTCAGGGCTTACATAGTCGTCGGCCTGAAGGTCGATTACTTCGCCCTTGTAGGCGGGGTCAACGATTTCCTTACGCATCACACCTTCGCGCACGGTGGCCATCTGGGGACGACAGTCGGGATTGACGATTGTGGCCACGATGTTTCCGCCGAAAGCGGGGCGAATCTGATAGAGAAGGTCGGTGTATTCTTTTTTGGTCTTGGGGTCGGTGTGGGGGCCGATTTCCAAAGCTGTGCAGTCGGCAGTGAGACCGCTGTGAAGAGCTGATGACACTCTGGGGCCGAGGTCACGGCCAATGTGTGTGGCGCCCATCAGACAAACCTGAGGTTTGATCTGCTTGAACAGGTTGATGAGCACTGCGGCATGAGGATTTGAGGTATAGGGGTAGAGACGGGCGTCGTCAACTTTATAAACGGTATCCACGCCATAGGGGAAAACCTGCTCCTCAACGCCTTTGAGATTGTGACCGATTACGAGGGCTTCGAGTTTTACGCCCAATTTGTTGGCGAGTTCGCGACCTTTGGTAAGGAGTTCAAGGCTGACATCGGCAATGCGGCCGTCGTCAAACTCGCAGTAAACTATGAGGTTGTTGTTATCTTGCTGTGACACGATAATAGATGTGTTGTAGTGAGAAATGATGGGATAATGATGAGTCTGAGGAGAAAAATCAGCCAATAGTGTGATTGGCGATGAGATCTTTCATCAGTTTGTCGAGTTCGGCGTCATCGGCACCATCTATGCGGAGGTTTTCTTTGGCTGTGAATACGACGCTTTCCACATTCTTAACCTTAGTGGGAGAGCCGGCCATGCCGATCTGCTCGGGATCGGCGTTAACAAATTGAGCGCCCCATTCCTCGATGTTGAGATAAGGACGCTTTTCGAGAAGAGCCTGACGGCTTTCATCAAGTGCAGCTTTCTCGGAGGGAGAAGCGGCATATTTATACTGCTGCAGACGCTTGGCGATGCGGGGACGACATTCGGCGGCTGAACCGTTGACGGTAACTACACAGGGGAGAGGAGCGCGGAGGGTTTCAACACCGTTTTCGAGACGACGCTTCACTGTCACATGACCGTCTTTGAGTTCGAGAATCTCCTCGGCATAGGTAACCTGGGGAATGCCTAATTTTTCAGCGATCTGCGGACCCACCTGGGCTGTGTCGCCGTCGATGGCCTGACGGCCGCCGAGAATGATGTCATAGTCACCGATTTTCTTAACGGCACACGCCAGAGAGTAGGAAGTGGCGAGGGTGTCGGCACCGCCGAGAGCGCGGTCGGTGAGAACTATGCCTTTGTCGGCGCCGCGATACATGGCTTCACGGACAATTTCGGCTGCGCGGGGCAGACCCATTGTGAGCAGAGTGACTGTGCTTCCGGGATTGGCATCCTTGAGGCGGAGAGCCTGTTCGAGGGCGTTGAGGTCCTCGGGATTGAAGATGGCGGGAAGAGCGGCGCGGTTGATGGTGCCGTCTTCTTTCATTGCATCTTTGCCAACATTACGGGTGTCGGGCACCTGTTTGGCGAGCACAACAATATTAAGACTCATAAGCTTGGTAGGGATATTGTTAGTATTACTTTTTCCAATGTTTATCAAGACTGCAAAATTAGCATTTTTTTACTTTACAGCCAAAATTATTCTAACTTACATGCAGTTTTGCTCCTCAGAAGTGTCGTAAGGAAGGGTCAGGGGAGCATGATACTGCCCTTTGCGGGAGGTGCGCTTTCCGTAGGCCACGGCATGAACCGGGCACACGTGATAGCACCCCAGACAGAGGGCACAGTTGTCGCCCCACACCGGGATGGCATCGGGCGACATGGTTATGTTGGCCAGCGGGCAGCGCTTCACACAGCGGGTGCAGTGAATGCAGTTGCGGTTGGCATGAAAAGGCTTTGGCGACATCATCCTCTTAGTGAAAAAAGGATAGATGATGTCGGATTTCAAACGTGGCATACCTCCCATAGTGACTTTATCTTCAACGGTTTGGCCGCTCAGGATTGTCTGCGCTACAGAGGGGAGCAGGGCGGCGGCTCCGGCCAGCTTTTTGTCGGCCAGCTGAGGGCTGTCGACATCCATGCCGGGGAGCAGCACATAGGTGTTGGGCATTATGACTGTCCACGCCGTTGCGGTTTTGAACCCCCTTTTTTCAATCAGGGCGCGCCATTGCAGGTGGGCAAAGCCGCAATCGTCGCCACAGGTCAACACGAGATAGTGGAGCGTGGAGGGGTGGATGTCGATGGTGTCGATGAGCCTCTCTACAACCGGGGGCACTCCCCACGAATAGACCGGGAAAACCCACACCACCGTGCCCTCCGGAATCCTGTAGAGAGCTTTGCCGCTCTCCATGAGCGGAAGGGTGCGGAAGCCGGTAAGCTCACCGAGGCGTCGCGCCACAAGACGTGAGTTGCCGTTGCCCGAAAACCATACGATGGTGCTCATCTGATAGTGACCTGAGTGGCGCCGAAGCCATATTCATGAAACGAGGCGTCCTGATAGGTGTGACCTTTGTAGCGGTAGTTGAGCTCCTTGATGATGGCGTTGCGGAGCACCCCCTCACCCTTGCCGTGGATAAACACTATCTTGCGGCCATGGTCTTTGAGATGGGAGTCCATCACCTCGCGGAAGCGGTCAACCTGCAGGTTGAGGATGTCGGCGGGAGAGAGCCCGGCGGTGGTGTCGACAAGTTCATGTATGTGGAGGTCTACCTCGATAATGCCGGTAGCGGGGTCGGCTTTGCGGCGCTTCACCACCGGGGCCGGTTTGCGGCGGTCGATGCGTTTTTTCTCAAGCATCGATTCCTGCAGACGGCGGGCGTCGTTGGACGACATCTTGCGCTGACGCTGCGGCTCACCGTTTTTCACTATGTCGACGGCGAGCACACCGGTGTCGAAATAGGGGTTGGAGGTGAAGCAGTGAAGTTTGCAGAACTTGGTGGTGTCGAGCTTCAGCTCTACGCTGACCGGGGGCTTGCGCTCAAAGGGCTTGCCGCGCTTGAAGGCAATGAACTCAACGGCGATATTGTCCATCTCGACGAGCTGTTCGCGGAGCACTTCGCAGAGAAACACCTGCATGTTGGGCTCAATCAATCCGGCATATCTGGCCGACCACTGTTCGCTGCCGTCGGGGCGGGTGAGATATGTGAGATAGAGATAATAGTTTGAGTCGTTGACCAGAAAGAGGTCGAAGGTGGTCGACGAAATCTGCTTAATGTCGAGGGGTTCGTAGCCGAGGGTGATGTTGAGCACATCGTTGCCCTCAACTTCGGGCTCCTCCTCGATCTCCGGCTCCTCAACCGCCTTGACAGCGGCGGGAGCGGGGCGCGAGGGAGCGGTTTCGGCGCGGGCGGGCGCCGGGGCAGGTGCGGCCATGTTGCGCGGTGGCTGAGGATTGGCGGCTGCGGCGGCCTCGGCGTCGAGCACCACCACACACTCTTTTCTCAGCACCGGCACTTCAAAGCCGTCTTCATCTTCAACGTAGGCTATCTTGTCGTCGAGGCGGGTAATCTTACCCCCGCCCACGGAGTTGAGAAATCTTACTATATCACCTTTTTTCAGGGTACTCATATCGTGATGACAGATTAGAGAAATTGAAAACAGTGATTACTTTGAGGCGTCGATGTCGCGCAGCAGGGTCTCGACAGCTGTCTTGAGCTGATTGTCGACACCTTCGAGCGATTTCACCTTGTCGAGAGCTACCTTCACGTCGGGTTCGAGCTGGGTGTTTTCAAGATAGTTGCCCTCGGCGGTCTTGAATCCGATTACGGGCACACCGAATATCATCGAGGGGTCCTGCATGGTGATCCAGTTGACCGACGACATGGTGCCCGGCACAGGCATACCTACCAGCTTGCCGAGGCCCTGATGGGAGTAGACCCAGGGGGTGCCGTGGGCATTGGAGTAGTTGGCCTCGCCGATAATCATGATCGAAGGCTTGTTCCAGCGGCGTGAGGGCATGTCACCGCTCTTGCGGCCGTGAACTTCCTGAGTGAGATATTTCTCGCCCGAGAACATCACTTCGATATCTTCGTGCATACGGCCGCCGCCGTTCCAGCGAGTGTCGATCACAATGCCGTCTTTGCCGACATATTCGCCGAGTATCTTGCTGTAGATGTTGCGGAAAGAGGGGTCGCTCATGGCAGCGATGTGCACATAGCCGAGTCGGCCGTTTGACCACTGCTCGACATCTTTCTCGCGGGCCTTGACCCAGCGGTCATAGAGCAGCGAGCTGATAGTGCCGGTGCTTACGGGGAGTACCACTTCCTCATGTTTCGAGCCGTCGGGGTTGGTGAAAGCCACGAGGGTTTTCTTGCCGGCCATGTCGTTGAGCAGAATGAGGGGATCGGAGTCGTTGGTGAGGGTGTTGCCGTTGATGGCGGTTACAATCGAACCTTTTACCAGAGCGGTGGTGGCGCGGTCGAAGGGACCTTTGGCGATGGCTTCGTCGACCTTGAGGCCGGGACCCTGGTAGGTCATGTCATAGAGCAGACCGAGCGACGCGGTGGCGCGACGGGCGCCGGTGCCTGAATATCGGCCTCCCGAGTGAGACACATTGAGCTCGCCGAGCAGCTCGGAGAGGAGTTCCTGGAAGTCATAGTTGTTGGCGATATGGGGCATGAAGCGGGCATAGTTGTCGACATATGCCTCCCAGTCTACGCCACCCATGTCGGGAACGTAGAAGCGTTCGCGGGCCTCGCGGCGCACATATTCGAGCATGTAATTGCGCTCGGCCTCACGGTCGAGGTCCATGCTGCCGTGGAGCGAAACGGTGGTGAGCTTGTCGCTCGAGGGTTCGAGTTTTCTCACTGTCGAGCCGAGCAGGTAGATGTCGCCGTTGTTGAGCATCTGCATAGCGGCGGCGGGGCCGTTGAGTTTGCTTACCATCTTGACGTCGCCTTTGCGGAGGTTCTTTTTCCAGAGGTCATAGCCCCTTTCGGTCGATGAGAGATAGTAGAGATTCTTGCCGTCTTTCGACACCATGGCGTCGGAGATGCTCGACGAGTTGGGAGTAAGGCGGATTATGCGGTCGCCGAGACCATCGGTTTCGATGACGATGAGGTTATCTTTCTCTTTGTCAGCTTTCTCCTTGTCGCCATCCTTCTTGTCGTCTTTTTTGTCATCTTTCTTCTTCTGCTGTTTCTCAACTTCCTTGAGCAGAGCGTAATCTTCTTCGCTGAGACGGAACTTGTCGTAGGCATCCTGATTCATGAAGGCGATCATGACGTCATATTCCGAGCCCCAAGAGGCGTGGTTGCGCATACCGTAGCGCTCGCTGAGGAATATCACGGCATTGCCGTCCATAACCCAGTGGGGACTCTCGTCAAAGTAGCCCGAGGCGGTGATTTTGTGGAAGTCGCCGGTCTCGGCATTGATGATGGCGATGTCGGTGTAGGGCTCGTGACGGTAGTCGCACGCTTCGAGCAACAGCCACTTTGAGTCGGGGCTCCACTCCACATTGAAGCCGTGGGCACGCGAGGTGGTGGTTGTGGCGTTGGTGAGTTTTTTCGACTTC
The DNA here is from genome assembly GCA_964384885.1 of uncultured Bacteroides sp. GTDB lineage: Bacteria > Bacteroidota > Bacteroidia > Bacteroidales > Muribaculaceae > Paramuribaculum. The sequence continues at coordinate 13,147 of CAYLMR010000026.1, read as the reverse complement.
TTGCTGTCGAGGTCGTAGACCATCAGGTTGTTGCGGTCTTCAACATAGGCGAGCTTCTTTCCGTCGGGCGAGAGCTGAGGGTTGGTGCGCTCGTGGCGGTCGTTGTCAAAGATTCTCTCCTCGTTGATGAGGGTGGCGTTGGCAAAGTTGGGGTCTTCGTCGCGCACTATGTTGGCGCGCCAGATGTTGAAGCGGCCGTCGCGTTCGCTCACATAATAGAGCTCTCTCGAATCCTTGCCCCACACAAGGTCACATTCTCCCTCGGGGGTGTGGGTGACCTGTTTCACGGTAGAGTAGTCGGGCGAACCGACAAACACCTCGCCGCGATAGGTAAAGGCAATCTGTTTGCCGTCGGGCGAAGCCACCACACTCGAGGGTGAGCTGAAAGTGAGTTTTGAAATCGAGTTGTTATCGTCGGGAATCACGTCGATGGCAACCTTTTTGGGCTGACCCTGAGGCGCCTTGGTGTAGATCTCGCCGTTGTAGGTAAACACGAGACTGTTGTCGGGCGCAACGGAGAGAAATCTCACGGGGTGGGTCTTGAAATTGGTCTCGCGGCGGATAACGGCGGGATTGGAGGGGTCGAATGAGTAGACATTCATTGAGCCGCCGTCGCGCTCGGAGAGGAAATAAACCCTGTCGCCCGCGGGAGACATCACGGCGTCGCGGTCTTCGCCGGCATGGTCGGTGAGGTTGGTGTGGGTCGAGGTGGCGGGGTTATAGAGCCAGATGTCGCGGGTCACCGACGAGGTGTGGTGTTTGCGCCACTCATCCTCCTGGCCTTTCACATCTTCATAAAGAAATTCCCCCTTGTTGCCTTTATAGGAAACATTGTTGACCGGCAGAGCGAGAATCTGACGGGGACGGCCTCCGTCGACGCTCACCTCATAGAGCTGGGTGTTGACATTTGAGGGAAACCACACGCTTGACGCGGGAGCCTGAATGTTGGCGGTGAAAACCACATTCTTACCGTCGGGAGTGAAAGCCTGGGGAGTTTCGCGCACCGAGTTAAAGGTGAGGCGAGTGGCTGTGCCACCCTCGGCAGGCATCACGAAGATGTCGCTACCACCTTCGCGGTCGGAGGCAAAGGCTATCTGCTTGGAGTCGGGGCTCCACACCGGGCGACTCTCATAGGAAGATTGGGTAGTGAGGCGCACGGCCTGACCACCGCTTACGGGCACTTTATAAATATCACCTTTATAGGTGAAGGCGATTTCTTTTCCGTCGGGTGACAATTTCACATCCCTCAGCCAAAGAGGTGTGATGGCTGAGGCGGCTGTTGTGCCGGCTGCGACGATTGCCGCAAGCCAAAACAAGCGTGAACGATAACTCATTTTGTGATATGATTGAAGATGGTTAGTTTATTTTCGTTTTCCGTGGTAGGAGCTATAAATCATAATAGCGCAAACAAAGGTAGTGATTCTTTTTGAGAATAACAAATCGGTCTTACCGGGCATATTTTTATTCTGACCGATAAGACCGAAATTAGGGGGGAGGGCGGAGTTACTCGACGCGGATGGTGGAGGTTGCGCTCTTGAGGCCGGGGGAGGTGACCTTGAGGGTGAGGGTGCCGGGATGATCGGCGGTGCGCACTATGGCAGTGGCGGCGCCGCTAAAGAGATCCATCTCGGGATTCTGGAAGGGGAGCAGGCAGGTGGGGTCACCGTTGGCGGTGGCTTCAAACTCGCCGGCGCCCTCGACTTTAAATTTCACGCGGTTGGTAGCCACGGGCACGGGGTTGCCTTTCTTGTCGACCACAGTGACGGTGAAATAAACGAGGTCGTCGCCGTTGGCTTGGGCAACTTCGCGCGAGGGGGTGAGACGCAAGGCGTATGGCTTGCCGGCGGTAACCACTGTGGCGGTATCGACGGGATTGCCCTGCTTATCATAGGCCACAACCTTAACCTCGCCGGGTGTGTAGGTCACGTCGTTCCACATCAGGCGGTAGCGGGTCTGATAGGTGGAGTCGTTTTTCTCTCTGAAGCCTTGCGACACGCCGTTGACAAACAGCTCTGCCTTGGGATAGGAGGTGTAAACAAACACCGGAGTCACCTCACCCTCACGGCCGGGCCATGTCCAATGGGGAAGGATATGGAGGGTGGCGTCATCTTTGTTCCACTGCGAGCGGTAGAGATAGTAGCGGTCTTTGGGTAGCGAGGCGAGGTCGATGATTCCGAACACCGAGCTGTGGTTGGGCCATGCGTCGGTGTCGTAAGGGGAGGGCTCGCCGAGATAGTCAAAGCCGGTCCACACAAACTGACCTATTACCCACGGCTTGTCATCATCCATAGCGAAATCTATGTCGGGGGTGTTGCTCCAGTAGCAGTTTTCGTTGTCATAGGAGTTTGACTGGTGGTCGGGGTGTTCGACAGCCTCCTTGCCGCGGAAAATGACCGGGAAGTGATAAACGCCGCGCGAGCTGACGGTAGAGGCAGTTTCAGAGCCGAGTATCAGTTTCTGGGGAAGGATTGAATAGGCTGTGTCGTAGTATTGCGGCTTGTAGTTGAAGCCGGGAATGTCGAGCGAGGCGGCAAAACCGTTGGTCAGCACTGCATTGATCTGGTCCATGCCGTTGGTGACGGGGCGGGTGGGATCGAGCGAGTGGATGAGGTCGCGCAACATCACCGATTCCTTTACGCCGTCGGGGCCCCACTGAGAGGGAACTTCGTTGCCCGACGACCACATGACTACAGAGGGGGAGTTGCGAAAATGTTTCACCATGTTGGTGACATCTTTTTCGGCCCATTCGTTGAAAATCGAACCGTAGCCGTTGGGCGATTTGGGGCGGAAGCTCCAGTCGTCAAACGGCTCGATCATCAGCATTACACCCATTTCGTCACACAGCTCCACGAGCTCAGGGGCGGGCATGTTGTGGGAAGTGCGGATGGCATTTACACCCATATCCTTGAGCAGCTCAATCTGATGGCGCAGGGCCGAGCGGTTGACGGCGGCGCCGAGGGGGCCGAGGTCATGGTGATTGCACACTCCGCGAAATTTCGTAGGCTCTCCGTTGAGGAAGAATCCCTTTTCGGGAATAAACTCAAGCGAGCGGATGCCGAAGCGTGTCTCATAGGTGTCGAGCAACCGGCCTTCGGGGTCGGTGAGGCGGGTAGTGGCGAGATAGAGCGAGGGGCTCTCGGGCGACCATAGAGCGGGGTCTTTGACGAGGAAATTCTGAGTGAAATCCTGGCCGTGGCTCACATAGAGCGAGGAATCGTCGGCCACAACCTTCCCCTCGGGGTCGGTGATGGTGGTCGAGATAGTGATTTTGGCATTTTCGGGAAGTCCCTCTATGGTGGAGGTGAGTTTAACCGAGGCGAGCGAATCGGTCACAAGAGGGGTGGTGATGTTGGTGCCCCACACCGGAATGTGAACTCGGTCGGTGGTGAGAAGGTGGACATTGCGGTAGAGACCAGCGCCGGGATACCAGCGCGAAGCTTGCTCAAAGTTCTCGAGGTCGACTTCGAGCAGATTTTCGCCCGGCACCACTTCGGGAGTTATGTCGACATAGAAAGAATTATATCCGTAGGGCCAAAAAATAACCTCCTTGCCGTTGACCTTGACATGGGCGTTGCTCATGGCGCCGTCAAAAATCAGGGTCATTGACTTGCCGGCGGTGTCGGGCACCTCGAATGTGCGGCGGTAGAAACCTTTGCCGATGAAGGGGAGTCCTCCGGTGCGGCCGGTTTTCATTGTCTTTTCGGTTTCGCCGTTTTGCTCCACGGCCACTACCTGCAGGTCGTTTGCCCGGTCGAAGGGGCCGTAGATAGCCCAGTCGTGAGGCACTCTGACCTGTTGCCAGCCGGTTTTGGCTGATGAATCATCTTTGGTGAACTCCCAACCCGAGGTCAGGGTCTGCTGATTGCGCGCGCCCAACGATAAGGCTATTGAGCAGGCGAGAGATAAGGTGAGTATATTCTTCATGGATTAGTGATTAGGTATTAAGTCAGAGTTATGAGTTACGAGGTATTATTTTTTTAGGGTTAGAGGGAGCCGCGGGCGGCTTCGACAAAGGGGTGGAGGGCGATGGTGGGGCGGCCTTCAAGGTCAAAGGCGCCCTTGTCATAGCCGTTGTTATAGCCGGGAGGACACTGGGGCTCCCAGTAGAAGATGCCCCGCTGGCGGTTGTCGGTGTTGTGGAGCGAGAGACGGAGCATGAGTGTGAGCATGTCGGCGGTGGTCTGAGGCTGATTCCAGTTCATGCCTACCTCACACACCATCACCTCTTTGTGCCACATCGAGGCGGCGCGGTTGAGATTGCTGATCATAGTGTTGACCATCCACTGCCAGTTGTCGGCCGAGGGATAGAGCGACACACCGATCATGTCATATTTGCCGGAATTGGCGGTGAGGATGCCGTAGAGGTATTGATAGAGACTGAAATCCTGCCCCGAGTCGATATGCACAATGACTCTTGTGGTGGGCACAATCTTTTTGGCGGCGTCATAGCCCGCATTGACAAGTGCGGTGAAATTGGCGGGATTGTCGCCCGAGCCGAGGGGCCACAACATGCCGAATCTCACCTCATTGCCTATCTGCACCCATTCGGGCTCGATGCCCTCCTTCTTGAGCGCACCGAGAGTTTCGGCCACATGAGCGGCCACAGCCGACTGCAGTTGAGTGATGTTATAGCCTGCCCAGGCTGACGGAGGAGTCTGCTGACCGGGGTCGGCCCAGGTCGACGAGAAGTGAAAATCGATCATCAGCATAAGGCCGAGGGCCTTGGCGCGCCCGGCTTTGGCGAGGGTGTCGTCGAGGCCGTTCCAGCCGTTGGCCGGATCGACCCACACCCTGAGCCGTATGGCATTGACGCCACACTCATCCCTGAGCAGCTTCATCACCTCGGCGGGGTTGCCGAGCGAGTCGCGCCATGTGATATTTTCAGATTCCTGTTGGGTGACCCAGCTCACATCGGCTCCACGTGCAAAAGGTAACTCAGGTAATTCAGCCGGAGTTTCGGAAGGCGGGGTGTCAGGCAGAGAGGGAGTGTCATTGTCGCCGCCACATGAGATCATCAGAGCGACGGCAAGGGGAAGAAGATACCTGAGGAGTTTCATGCCGACTGAATAATTCCGTAAAACAATCAGAGTCTTATAGAATTATAAACGCCGGGGTTGAGCAGACTGTTTTCGACAGTGTCGAGCCAAATGCCGCGAATCTGCATTTTGGTTTCATTGCCGGGGATGCGTTTCACACCGGCTCTCACCTCCTCGATTTCCTGAAGCTCGACGGGAATGGCGGTTGCGGGGTCGGGCACGAACTCACGTTTGAGGAAAGTGGGATAGGGCTCGGGAGTGAGCAGAGTGGGCATGAGGGTGAGGCGGTTGAAAGGCACTTTGAGCACCTTGTTCGACACCTCGCGGGCGTCGACGGTGATGCCATAGGTAAAGCCGTGGGCGGTAACAACCTCAAACACAAGGGAGTCAGCACCCGAAACATCGCCGAGCTCCATCACCATAAATGATTCGGGAGTGGAATGGCGGGTGAGGGCGCTCATCACCGGAGCGACATACTTTGAGGTGACGAGCAGAGTGGCGGGCGAGTTTTGGCCTGCCTCAATATCCATCGACGCCGAGGCTTTGGGCTGAGCCGGGATGAAGCGATATGACACATCTTCCCAGTTGGCGGGGATAGGCGAGAGGGTGGTGCCGTTGCCGTCGGGAGCGGGAGTGAAGAGGTTTACGCGGTCGTCGGGCCCGATGAGGGGAATGGTGTAAAAATCGCTTGTCTCAACATTCCAGTCGAGGGGAGCACCCGATTTTCCGCCGGGATAGGTGAGCTGCTTGCCGTAGGTGAGGCTGTCGGTCACAACGATGTTATAGGAGAACTCGTCGGCATTTTCGGGCATTGCGATTTTGGCCGAGTAGTTGCGGCCGCCGGTCGGCTCAAGAAGATAGGTCTTGTTGTCATTGCGCCAGAAAGAAACATCAGAGGGATAGATCTCCACCTTTTCGGGAGTGGGGAAACCGTCGGAGTTGTAGGACACGAAGGTGCTCAGGGTAATCGAATCGCCCTTATAGGCAATTGCGGGAGCAGTGTGGCGGATGTTGTTGTAGGTGATGTTGGGATCATATCGAGGCACTGCATAGTCGCCGATGAGCCAGTTTTGAGTGCCGAAAGCCACGTTGGCGGGATGGGCGGTGTCGGGGCGGGGACGAGCCGAGAGCAGCATCACGCCGGGAGTAGCGGTAAACGAGGTGCCCACGGCGCGGGCATGTTTCACTTTGTCGCGCGGATTGCGGGGCAGGAAAGAGATGTTGAAGTTGTCGCCCAGGCCGGGAAGATTGACCGAAATGCTGTGAGGGGTCTCGATGAGCTGAGCCACAGGGTCGCCGGTAGGCTTGGCAAACGGGTCGGAGATATATTCCACGTCGGGCATAATCTCGAGTCGCCAGGTGTTGTCATCGAAACGGTCGAGGAAATAGGCACCCGAACCCTGATAGTCGACAAGAGCCGACGAGCCGACACCTATCACCTTTTTGAGGTCGTCGCCGGCCACGGGATAGATCTCGGTGGAATTGGAATAGAGGAATTTGTCGGGAAGATTGGCCACAGCCATGTTGCGGCGCGCGCTCACGGTGAAGGGTCCGAAAACGGTGTCGACGGGATATTTGCCGAAATCGGCGCCTTCGGGAATGTTTTTCACTACTTCGGCTGCGATAGCCATAGCCACAGCCTTGGAGGGGGTGTAGGCGAGGTTGAGAAAGTGGGTCTGATATTCGGTGTTGCGGTTGGCTATCTCGATGGGGTCGTAGGCAAACTGGGTGATCCATCTGAAACCTTCCTTGCGGAATGTGCGCGCCATGGCGGGGAAAAGATAGCCGGCGAGATTGTCGGCGGGGTCAAACTCATAGACAATCTTGGGAGTCTCGGCAAAACCCTTTATGCGGTTGAAAGGAATGTCGTAGCTGTCGACATAGGGAAGGAAATTGCCGTGGCGTGTCCGGCCGGAAACGAGGCCGAGGGGATACCACTGGAAAGTCACGCCGTCGATGTCGGCGTTATAGATGGCCTGAGTGTGGTCGAAGTTGTGGGAAGCGTTATAGAGCACCGGTTTTTTCCAACCCGCCTTGCGGAGGGTGTTGGTCATGGAGTTGATATAGGAGGTGATTTCGGAATCGGAGGCGCCGTTGTGGCACGGCTCATTGTTGATTTCGATGGCCACCACGGTGGGATCTTCGCTATAACTCTTCTTGCTGTAGCGGTTCACATGTGCGGCGAGGGCGGCGAGATAGTTGCGCTGGGCCTCCTGGGCTTTCTTGTCGGAGTGAACCGAACATTTATCATAGATATATGAATATGCGTTGTTGGGGTCGGTGTCGCGCTCGGGATAGCCGTTGCCGAAATTGGTCTGGGCGGTAATCATCATGCTGATGCCTTTTTTGTCGAGGGCGGCGATGAGATAGTCGAGCAGGTCGAGGTGTTCGTTGTCGATAAGATTGCCCCGGGCATCGGTTATCTCAACATCCCACAGGTGGAGCCTCACGGCATTGAGGCCGAGACGCGAAATGTGATACACATCCTTGTCGATGGTTTCCTTGAGCTTTGACATGTCGAGGCCTGTGGCGCCATAGTTGGTGCCGACCGCACGATAGGCATGAGCAAACGGGAGGGTGTAGTTTGTGCCATACCAGGCGCCCTGAAAATCTACTTTGTTGGCTGCAAAAGCACCTGATACAAAAAGGAGGGTGATTAATAAGCTGAAAAACTTAGCCATTGTTAATCGGAAATGTGATGATGAGGGTTTGCGGATTTAAAAATCGGGACCAAAAATTTTGAGAGGGCAAAGGTATAAAATTTTTTTGTAAGTGCCTAAATAATATTGGCTCTTAACAACCTCCTGATTGCTTCATCGCGCGAGGCTGAAATAAGCGAGGTGAAGTGGGCGTCGCTGTTGACCACCACCGGAAGGTGACGCTCCCTGAGCATCGGCCACCACTTTTCGTCGGGGAAGAAGCGTCCCGACTTGGCAAACGCCTTGGTGTTGACCTCCACCACAATATCCCCGTTGGCGGCAATGGCGTCGATGAGCTGCTCGATGAGAAACTTAAACCGCGGTGTGCTCTCGATGTCGGGGCGCACCGACGAAGCATTGTCGGCCACCTTATCGAAATGACCGATTATGTCAAAACCTCCCAGGCCGACCATCGCCATTGCCTGGGAGAAGTAGGTTTCAACAACATAGTCGAGGTCGTTGTGAAAATAATTCTTCAGCGACCCGGCAAATCGCTCGTGAGAGCCGTCGATGTCGATCATCTTCCCCTCCCGGGTGGGTATGAAATGAATCGAGCCGATGGCATAGTCGAGCCCAAGGGATTGGAAATAGGGGATGGAGGGGCCCCAAGACTTTGAAAGATAGTCAATTTCCATCGACGCAAAGAGCTTGATTCTGTCGCCGTAGAGCTGACGCAACCTCTCGACCTCGGCAAGATAGAGGGGCACATCCTCCTCACGCATGTTGCAGGAGGAGGCAACCGGCAGAGGGGAATGGGGCGAGAAACCGTAGCAGGTCATACCCTCGTTGACAGCCGCTTGGGCAAATTCAGCCATGGTGAAGCGGCCGTCGCAAAACTGGGTGTGGGAATGGAGCGTGTAGTTGCCGCCGGGCGAGATGGTGGTGAGAAGCTTTTTCATGGCGAAGGGAAGAAGGGGCTGTGAAGGGGATTATCAGCGGGAGGCCTCAGGGCGGGGAAGTGCGGCCGAGGCTGAGAGCGATTTGACTTTAGAGGCAAACAGGGCGGTGAGGGCGATGGCTACGCCGGCCGAAATGCAGATAGAGAGGGTGACCGGCAGGCCGAAACCTTCGGGGCTCGGGGCGACGAGCAGATAGCTCACGCTCACCATTGTCATAAACATGGCGGGGATGAGGGTGATGAGATAGTTGGCTCTGTGGCGGGCGAGATAGACCGTAACGGCCCAGAGGGTAAACACTGCGAGGGTCTGGTTACTCCATGCAAAATATCTCCACAACACATTGAAATCTATCATCATGAGAAAAGCCACTATGACACAGAGGGGAATGGCCACGAGCAGTCGCTTGGGGAGCTTCACCTGATTGACGTGCATAAAGTCGGCCACGATGAGGCGGGCGGAGCGGAGGGCGGTGTCGCCGGTGGTGATGGGGGCTGCCACTACGCCGAGAATGGCGAGAATGCCGCCGAAGGTGCCGAGCCATGTGATAGAGATGTCAGACACGAGGGTGCCGGCGCCGCCGCTGTGGGTGGCCATATAGTCAGACACATTTTCATATCCGCCGGTAAAGGCTATCGCCGCGGCTGCCCAGATGAGAGCCACAATACCTTCAGCCACCATAGCGCCATAGAATACCGGCCGGGCCAGGCGCTCATTCTTAAGACAGCGGGCCATCATGGGGCTCTGGGTGGCATGGAAGCCGGAGATTGCACCACAGGCGATGCTCACAAACATCATCGGGAAGATGGGGCGCAGAGAGGGGTCGGCGCTGTGGTTGGTGGCGGCGTCGAGAAAGTTGATGTTGAGGTTAACGTCGGGCGAAAACATCATCACGGCCATTATGCCTACCGCCATGAAGAGGAGCGCGAAGCCAAACAAGGGATAGAACTTGCCGATCACCTTGTCGATGGGGAGGATGGTGGCGAGAATATAGTAGCCGAAAATGACTATGAGCCAGAAATCGGCATTGAGCGCCTCGGGGGTGAGCGAGGCGATGAGCTGGGCTGGCGTGAAGGCAAACACGGCGGTGACGAGCAGGAGCAACACCACCGAGAAGATTCTCATGACCTGGCGCACAGGCAGACCGAGCTGCTGACCCACGATTTCGGGGAGGGAGGCGCCGTCGCTGCGCAGCGACACATAGCCGCTCACGAGGTCATGAACACCGCCGGCAAAGATGGTGCCGAGCACTATCCAGAGAAAAGCGGCCGGGCCGAAAGTCACGCCCATGATGGCACCGAATATCGGGCCGAGGCCGGCAATGTTGAGAAACTGAATGAGAAATACTTTCCATGTAGGCATGGGCATATAGTCGACATTGTCGCGCAGCCTGTTGGCCGGCACTTCGCGCGAGGGGTCGGTTTTAAGTATGCGCTCCACTATTGAGCCATACACAAAATATCCGCCGATGAGCACGGCGAGAGCGATGAGAAAAGAAGTCATAGATCAGAGTGATGAGGTGAGAAGGGAGAGTTAAGTACTAAGTATTAGTGATTAGGTTTTAGGTGGGTTAGAGGTTGGGGTTTTCGGCGCGGACGATTTCGTTGCGCAGGCGGGCGAGCTCGGCTCTCATGCCGGGGAGCGACTGCTCAAGCATGGCTATGCGGGCGGCGTCGGCTTTGTTGCCCGAGGCATAGGAGGCTCTGAGCTGAGCGAGGTTTTCGCACGCTTTGGTGTATTCGAGCTCGGCGGAGAGATAGTGAGTCATGGCCGAACGCGCCGTGCGCGACTTGAAGTCGTTGAGAGAGTGATAGATTTTGTGGCCAGGCATAGCGAAGCTGAATGCAGGCGCCGAGGCTTCGGATGAGTTCTGAGGCAGGCGGAGCTTTTCGGAATAGTCGGCCGAGGGGTCCATAGTCGACTTATAGTTGCGCGCAAGGGCTTTGTCGATAAGGTCGGGGGTGTCGGTGGGATAGTTTACCCTCATATCCGAGGGAATGAAGCGGTAGACCGTCACGGTTTCACCTCCGGGATTGTTGCGGTCGGTCACGAGCCAGCCGGTGCCTGCTTCCTCGTCGATGGCGAGGAGATAGTCGTTGGCGGTGGAATTGTAGGGAAAACCGAGATTCTGAGGCTGGAGAAAGCTGTCACCGTTGCGCCGGCTCACAAAAAGATCGTAGCCGCCGATGGAGTTTTCGCCGTTGTTGGCGAAATAGAGGGTCACGCCGTCAGACATCAGGAAGGGGAAATTGACGTCGCCACCTTCGCCGAGACCGTCGAAATTAAAACCGGCGTCTTCCCAAGTGTCGTCGGCAAGGCGGTTGATGGCGGTAAGGGTAGTGTGGCCCTCAGAGCCGTCGGTCACCATATAGACAATGCCGCCATCCTCAACCACATAGGCCGTGGAGTTGTCGACCGAACGGGGACCGTTGGCCATCGAGAGAGGGCCCTCGATTCTACCCGACGAGGCGTTGAGCACAATGGCTTGCTGAAAGTCACTCTTAGCTACCTCAATCGAATCGATAAAAACGATTTTCTCGACACGCTCCATCATTGATTGGCCGCGCTCGGCCTCGGCGAGGAGAGTTTCATATTCGGGCGCGGGAGCCTTTTTGCCGAGGGCTGACTCATAATTTTCGAGCAGGTCGACGGCGTGGGCAAAGCGATAGCCCGCAACGGCTTCCTGAGCCTGACGCAGCAGCTCGGCGGGAGTTTCCTTAGTGGTGGTGCGACGGGCCATTGCCGGCATGGCAATCAGGGCTATGGCTGAGAAGGGGAGAAGTATATTAAGAGCTTTCATCTCGGGGAGTGAAACTGGTTGAGTCTATATGATTGGATTAAAGCCTCATGGGGCTGAAATAATTAACGAGGGGGATGGGCAACTTATTGTGCCGCTTTGCGATAAAGAATTACCGCGATAATGCCGTAGACAATGTTGGGAATCCACATGGCCACCATCGGCGAGGTGAGGCCCGACACCGCGAATGTTGAGGTAACGGTGGTGAAAAGTATGTAGCCGAACGACAATACCAAGCCCACGCCGATGTTGAGACCCATGCCACCCTTCACCTTGCGCGAGCTGAGCGACATGCCTATGATAGTGAGGATAAAGGCTGCGGCCGTCATGGCAAAACGGCGGTGATATTCAATTTCAAAGGTCTTGATGTTGGCCACTCCGCGCTCTTTCTGCGAGTCGATATATTCGCTCAGCTGAGGGGTGGTGAGGGTTTCGTGGTCGTTTTTGGAGATTAGGAAGTCGCGGGGCTGAATGGGGATAAGGGTGTCGAGGCTCGTGCCGCGGGTAATGATTTCCTGTTTGCCTGAGAGGTCGCGGATCATGTAGTCCCTCACCTGCCAGTGGTCGAGGGTGTCCCACTTCACGGTGTTGGCGGTTAGTCGCGACACGAGTTTCTTGTCCTTGAAAGTTTCGAGCGAGAATTTATAGCCGGTCTTGAGCTTGTTGTCATATCGGCTCATATAGGCTATTTCGCCTTTGGCCACCTGGAGCTGTATGTTTGAGCCATATTCCACCTTTTTGTTCTTGACATAGGTGTTGGTATATTCGATGCGCTTCACATTGGCAGGGGGAATGATATAGGCGCTGAGGATATAGGTGGCAAAGGCTATCACGGCGGCGCTCACCATATAGGGGAGCAGCAACCTCTTGAAGCTCATGCCGGTGGAGAGCATGGCTATGATCTCCGACTTGTCGGCGAGCTTTGAGGTGAAGAATATCACCGCAATAAAGGTGAAGAGCGGGCTGAACTGGTTGGCGAAATAGGGGAGGAAGTTGAGGAAGTAATCGAAGAGAGTGGCCCGCAGGGGTGCCTTGAGGAAGGAATCGAGCTTCTCATTGATGTCAAACATTATGGTGATTGCCAGAATGAGAACGATGGCAAAGAGATATGTGCCGAGAAAATTGCTTATGATATATCGGTCGAGACGCTTCAGGCCGAGCTTGCCGAGCAGGGCGCCGAAGCGGGGGCGGCGCAACAACTTGCGAAGCGAAGCCTTGCGGGAGGTCGCTTTGCCGGGAGTCGCTTTGTCTTGTGCAGGCGACTCGACAGCAGCATGCGACCCGACGGCAGAGCTGTCGGCAGCGGCATCGGGAGCCGGGTTGACCGGTTGTTTTGATTTTCTGAACGGAAATTTGATCATCTGATTACCTGGGTAGGGTAGGGGAGAGGGTTACAGGCGGCGGGTTACGCGCTCAACCATTTGGGGCTTCCATTGGGCGAAGTCGCCGGCGAGTATGTGGCGGCGCGCTTCTCTCACCAGCCAGAGATAGAAAGCGAGATTGTGGATAGATGCAATCTGCAATGCCAGCAGTTCCTGAGCTATGAAAAGGTGACGCAGATAGGCCTTTGAATAGACGCGGTCAACATAGCTCGGGCCGTCGGCCTGGATGGGTGAGAAATCGTCGGCCCATTTGCGGTTGCGCATGTTCATTATGCCGTCGGGGGTGAAGAGCATACCGTTGCGGCCGTTGCGGGTGGGCATCACGCAGTCCATCATA
>CAYLMR010000025.1:0-27832 GCA_964384885.1 uncultured Bacteroides sp. | reverse complement strand
GCAAATATGCCCTCAGCTCCATCACCTCCCTCTCCTTCCGCCAAAGCAACCGCGATGATTATAGTCTTAGTATCACCGGAGTTAAAAACGGAAAAACAATAAAAGTCGAGGAGGCTAAGGTCAAGAATCCGTATTTTAAATGCTTTTGGTATGGCCTTAATTTCCGGGAGTCATGCTACACATGCCGATATGCCTCTATCGAAAGAACAGGAGATATAACAATCGGTGATTTCTGGGGTTTTAAAGCTGAGGATTCACTCCCATTTTCACAGAATAAAGGCTTAAGTCTGCTCCTCCCCATTACAGAAAAAGGAATATCATTTTTGGGAGAGCTTGGCGCTTCGATGTCGTTTATAGAGCGACCTGTGGCTGAGGCTGCTGCCGGCAACGCGCAACTGCGCCACCCTGTAAGAAAGACCACGCGTGTAAGAATCTACAAGATGCTGAGCAGTTTTCTTCCTGACAGCATCACATCAAAAGCCGTGTTTATTGATCAAAAACTTAAGTTCGGAAAATGACCCGGGACGATAATAAACGAATAGCCAAAAACACATTGTTTCTCTATCTGAGAACATTTGTGGCAATGGCTATAGGCCTTTACACATCAAGAAAGATTCTCGAAGTTCTTGGTGTGGATAATTTCGGCATTTTAAATGTTGTGGGAGGAATTATTGGGATGATAGCCTTCCTCAACAATTCAATGTCGGTAGCCACACAGCGCTTTCTAACCTATGAGCTTGGAAAGGGCGACAGGGATTCATTCAGGAGGGTGTTTTCGATGTGTGTGCTCACCCACATGGGCATTGCCGCAATAGCTTTGCTGCTTGGCGAGACAATCGGCCTATGGTTTGTAAACACCCATCTCAATATCCCCGACGACCGAATGACTGCGGCCAATGTAGTATATCAGATTTCGGTTATTTCGGCAGTGTTGGGCATTTTGCAGACACCCTATAATGCCGCCATCGTGAGCTATGAGCGGATGCATGTCTATGCCTATGTTGGGCTCGGAGAATCAATCGCAAAACTCATAATCGTGTTTCTGTTGCTTTTGTCAGACGGTGACAGATTGATAGTTTATTCGCTGATGTTCTTTGGCGTTCAGACTACCAGTTTAATAATCTACAGAGTGTATTGTCTGCGCAACTTTGCCGATTGCCGCATGCGGATGGCCTTTGACAAGGGGAGCTTCAAAAACATTCTCAGCTTCACCGGCTGGAATATGTTTGGCACTGTAGCATGGATACTGAAAGATAACGGCAGCGGAGTGTTGCTCAACATATTCGGCGGTACGGCGGTAAATGCGGCAAGGGGCATTGCGTCAACACTTTCAAACGCCTCAAACACACTTGTAGGAGGGTTTCAGTCGGCTGTCAATCCTCAGCTCACCAAAAACTTTGCGGCAGCTAATCGCGAGGCGACATGCAGATTGCTCTGCCGAAGCTCCAAGGTGTCATATATCCTGATGTTGATTGTCATGCTGCCTTTATTTCTTGAGTGTCCCTTTGTGCTTGACTTGTGGCTCGTAGATGTGCCGGAACACACTGTTCTGTTTGCCCGGATTGTACTTGTTGAGTCTCTCTTCGGAACGCTTCAAGGGCCGATGATAACATCTCTGATGGCCACCGGTAACATCAAGTGGTATCAGATAGTGGTCGGTGGTATATTATTGCTCAATATTCCTATTGCATATTTACTTCTTCAAAACGGTGGACATATCGCCGTCCCGCTTTTAATTTCCCTGTTGTTTGTCATAATCGGAAACATGTCAAGGGTGATATTCTGCCATCATATGATCGGGCTTTCTTACGGTGAATACTTAAAGAGCGTGATTTCTCCGATTTTTTTGGTGACAGTAACTTCTTCGATACTTCCGGTAATTGTCTGTCGTTCTATTGGGGCGGGGTTTATGCAGCTTATTGCAGTGACGCTCGTCAGCATTGCCAGTGTGGGTGTTTCGAGCTGGTTGTTTGCTTTCGGTGAATCAGAACGCGAGTTTATAATATCAGCCATTAAATCGAGGATTCCCTTAAAATCAATCAGATATTTCAAAGGATGAAGGTCGGGATATTAACATTTCACGCTTCTCATAATTATGGCTCGATGCTTCAGGCCTATGCCCTCCAACACACTGTTAAGGCGTTGGGGCATGAATGTGAGATAATCAATTTCCGCACTCAAAGACAGCGGGCTTTTTATCGTCCGTTTTATCACACTAAGGGTTTGCGACCCAAATTGAAAGCACTTCTATATCCTCGTCTTGCCTATGCCGACCATTGTAAACATTTAAAGTTTGAGGAATTTTTAAAGACTTATATGTCTCTATCCCCCAACGAATATTCAACATGTGAGGAGCTTTCAGGAGCTAACCTCGATTATGATGCTTATATTTGCGGTAGCGACCAAATATGGAATACCATCTGCTTTGACTTTGATGAAGCCTATTTGCTAAAGTTTGTGGATAATGCTCGCAAAATATCATATGCTCCGAGTATGGGTCCCAATGTTGCTAATTTCAAGGAAGAAGGTGGATTCAAGAACTTGGTCTCACAGTTTGACACTCTGTCGGTGAGGGAAGATGAGACAAGAAAGATATTAGAGCAGATCACCGGCAAGAACGTTGAGGTTGTGGTCGACCCGGCCCTCCTTTTAGATGCCGAGGCGTGGAATCAATTGTCAGGAGAAAAGCCCCTTGTAGCTGGGGAATATATTTTCTTCTACACCCCCTGGGTTGATCTTGAAACATACCATCGTGCAATTAATATAGCAAAGAAGTTGAAGATGAAATTGGTTGTGTCAATGTCATATTGGTATCGTCAATTTCATAATAATCCCAATGTTGAGTATCGTGTAAACACCGGGCCGCGGGAATTTGTTAATCTCGTGAAGTATTCCAAAATGGTTATCGGAGCGT
The DNA here is from genome assembly GCA_964384885.1 of uncultured Bacteroides sp. GTDB lineage: Bacteria > Bacteroidota > Bacteroidia > Bacteroidales > Muribaculaceae > Paramuribaculum. The sequence goes on along the minus strand of CAYLMR010000025.1, from coordinate 24,918 downwards.
CGTTTCATGCAGTTGCTTTTTCAATAATCTTTGGCAAGCAATTCTATGCAATCGACGGCATGAATGATGCCCGCATAAGCAATATTCTCAGTCAATTGTCACTCGAAAGATTTGCTGAAAGTCCTAAGATGTTATTGAGCGATAGCCGGCTTTCGTCAATATACTTAAATGTGAAAAAGTCTCTCAGCGATATAACCACAGAGTCAAAGGCATTCCTCAATCAAGCCCTGTCACACTAATCCACCCGAAACTATGCCGCTGATTTCAGTTATAATGCCGGTATATAATGCCGAGTCGACCCTGCGACGCGCAGTTGACTCGATATTGCGGCAAACTTTCACTGACTTTGAGTTGATATTGGTTAATGACGGATCGAAAGATTCCTCATTGTCGATATGTAAGGAATACGCTCAGGCTAACAAAAATATCAAGGTAATAGATAAACCCAACGGCGGAGCTTCATCGGCGCGAAACGCAGCTTTGGATGTTGTTTTAGGCGAGTGGATAACCTTTTGCGACTCCGACGATTTTGTAGACCCTGATTGGCTCGAAAACTTCGTAGCAGGAGGATTAGACAAATATTCCCTCATTGTGCAAAGTTTCAGCACCTACCATCCTTTTGCATTATCAGCTGACAATCATGTTAATTCCAATGGATTCCGACCTGTCAGAATCAAAGAAGGTGTATTTACCACGGAAGAAGCAATTGGGTTAATGCGAGAAGTGAAGACGTTGGGATATACATGGTGCAAGCTTTTTAAGGCAAGTGTCATCGAGCGTCATAATCTACGTTTTCAAGAGGGAATTACATTTCGTGAAGATGATCTTTTTGTTATAGAATATATGAGTTTGGTAAGCGGGGAAAAGGTTCTTTTCACTGATAAGGCCGCCTATAAATATTATATGCCCGACTGGAGCAAATATAACGATATGAAAGGCTTTGCGATTCAAACTATGAAAGTATTGTCTGAGAAATATTCTCTATATGACTCTCAATCCAAAATCTACGCGGTTGATAGAGCATTTGATCTTGTTATTGAGGCATTTAGGCGCAAAGCAAGCATTAGAATGGAGCTTATCAGGAAGTTCCGCACTTTTTGTAAGGAAAAGAATGTAAGCAACATCCCCACCGACCATCGTCTCAATAAACTCTCCCAGAAGATACTCCGCGTGCCCGGAACAGATTGGATAGTTTATCTGATGATGTCTCTAAAAAAGCTGTGACCATTGAAAAAGCATGCTTATCTTATAGTAGCTCACAATGATTTTGAGATGTTGCAACGTCTCATTTCGGCGTTGGATTGTCCAAGCCATGACATCTATGTGCATATTGACCGTAGAGTCTGTAAGTTACCCGATTTAACAGCTAAGCATAGTCATCTTTATATGCTTTCCAACCGTCGAAAAGTATATTGGGGCGATGTTACGGTTGTAGCCGTAGAACTCCACTTGTTGCAACAGGCTGTCAATAGCGGCATTTACTACGAATATTATCATATCATATCGGGCACTCACTATCCTTTGATGTCGAATGACGAGCTTGACGAATATTTCTCATCGGCCAATGGCAAGAGCATTATCATGAAATTGAGAATGCTTAATAATGAAACTGATAAACGTCTCGGACGATATAATTTTTTCGTCCCTTTATACTCTCATCCGAATCTTGCGATACGAAAAGTCGGGCAATTAATGTGGCGTACTTTTCTTTTTGCTCAAATAAAATTGGGAATCAAGAGAGATACATCTCATTTTGCCGGTAAAGCAAGTAATTGGGTTTCGCTTTCTCGCAAGGCTGCTAAAATTTTCTTAGAGCATAAAAAGGAGATACTAAAAAATTTCAGATTTACCTTTTGCTCGGATGAATTTTTTATCTTATCGGTACTTGAGAAATATGGCCTCGAATATCTGGAGTGCCCCAACTATCTGTATCAGCAGTTTGTGCTTGGTCGTACTCGAGCATTTGTAGAGAGTGATTATGAAGAACTTATTAACTTGGGAGCACTTTTCGGACGCAAGTTTACTAATGAAAGTTTTTCATTGATACGGAAAATAGAGGAGAATAAATGCATAGCTAAATTTAAAGTATAAACTGTATTTATGAAATTATATAGCACTATAAAATTCTACGGCTATCAATTCATATACGGAACATATTTTAAATTTTTGAAATATACCAGAGGCCGGTCATTTATAGCTGATCTTAAGATTCTTAATTCACAAGACACGATAGATTATATCTGTTCGAGCAGATGCTCTGTCTGTAGATATGGTGATGGAGAATTGCAGATGGTTAGAATCTATTTGCAGGGGGAAAAGGCAAAGGGTTATCATAGCGATACTTTCACTCGATATACCCCGGAAATAGGTAAGCGACTGACTGAAATTCTGATGTCGGAATCAAAGAACTGTCTGATTTGTCTTCCCTATGTATTTAAAGATAAGTCTGCATTTTATGGCTACGCACGATTCTTCTTTCTGAGGGAATATGTTTATTGCCTCGGTATATGGGAGAAAATGAACGTCATTGCCAAACGCTATTTATTCGGAGATGCCAGTTTTACCAGATTCTACTATCATAGGGCTGATATAAAAGACCACGACCTGTATATTGCGAAGCTTAAACGATTGTGGGACGGACAACAGATAGTTTTCCTTGAAGGAGAGTGCAGTAGATTGGGAGTTGGTAATGACCTGTTTGACAATGCTGCTTCCATTGAACGCTTTTTGATGCCCTCAACCGATGCCTTTGACAAATATGATGAAATAATCGAAGCGGTAAAAGGTATGAGCCGCGACAAGCTCTATCTTCTTGCCTTGGGTCATACGGCCACTATTTTAGCCTATGATATGGCTCAGTTAGGATTCAGAGCCATTGATGTAGGACATATTGATATTGAATATGAATGGATGAGAATGGAAGCAACCGAAAAAATTTCGGTAAAAAATAAATATGTCAACGAAGTTAAGGAGGGCCGTATCTCCTCGGAATTTGATGATCCTGTTTATCAATCTCAAATAATTGGCCGTATTCAATGAGTTACATTGGTAGCTTAATTCAATCAGGTGAGAGGATGATGGGGCGGCAGGCGGTGTTGGTATTGGCGCATGAGGGGGAAATTCTGGTAATAGATAATAAACCCATTGTAAATATACAAAAAAACATTTCAGATTGGAATTATGAAGAGTGAGAGAATCGTGGCTGTTGAGGCGCTGAGGTTTTTGGCTATGGTGCAGATATGTATTTTACACTTCACATGGCCCTCGCTCGCGGTTGGGTATCTTGGAGTAGAGTTTTTCTTTATCCTGGCCGGTGTATTTATCTATCGACTTTCAACAACCGAAAACAGTCCCGGCATTCTGAGCTATACCCGCGCTAAGGTCTCGAAGTTTTATTTTAAATATTTCATCGGAATCTTATTGTGCTATTGCACTTACCATGTCCTCGTTTATGAAGAATTGCGAATCGATCCCCTGGCTACGATAATGCACTTTATTACTCAACTCTTAATGTGGCATCATCTTGGTTTTAGCGACGGTTCGTATAATTCTCCCATGTGGTTCTTCAGTGTTCTTACCTATGGCGGTATGCTGGTTTATGGACTGACCAAGTATAAGACTAAGGATTGCGTCCGCTTTATCTTTCCAATTCTTGTTGTGGTGACATTGACAATGGTTAGGGAATATGGGAACTTCGAGAATTGGGGCATATACGGCATAATTTCTTTCCCGCTGCTGCGCGGCACTGCTGACATGGCTTTCGGGGTGTTGGTCGGTTATCTTTTCTTTAATTACAATGAAGTTGTTGGCCGACACAAAAGCTTGCTTAATATAGCGAGTATCATAAGCCTGACCTTATATATAGCGGTTGCCATTGTAGGTATGAGGGAGATACAGACGGCCATTATCCTGATAACTATACTTCTGACGGCAGCCATGACACCCGGTACTTGGCTGGCAAACCTATTTCGCGGGCGCGTATGGCTTATGCTCGGCCGATTGTCATTTGACATGTTTATAATCCATTTCCCTCTTCAAACTCTTTGGAAGCATTTTCTATATGTTGAGCGGGGAATGAGTCTTGAGATGACATCGGTGTTCTACTATGTGTCGCTTATTCCGCTGGCATGGCTGTTTGACATCACCTGCCGACGTATGCAGAAACTTCTTTTCAGGTGAGAGGATGATGGGGCGGCAGGCGGTGTTGGTGTTGGCGCATGAGGAGGAGAGGCAGTTGCAGGCTCTTGTGGCGGCGCTTGATGAGGCGGGGTGGGATATGTTTGTGCATATCGACGCCAAAAGCCCCTTTGACGGCTCGACGCTGACAAGGAGCAACGGTCGGCTAATTATCCTCTCCGGGAGAGTTGACTGCCGCTGGGGCGATTACTCACTCGTTGAGGCCGAGCTCAATCTGATAGATGAGGCGCTGAGCCAGGGAGACTATTCATATCTCCATCTGATTTCGGGCACCGATTACCCCCTCAGCGGGCTGAGCCATATAAGAGATTTCTGTGAGGCCAACAGCGGAAAAGAGTTTATCGGCTTTTCGCAAAACGTGAAAAAAGGTGAGCTGACATGGCGGTCGGGGCGACGATTTCTGTTCACCCGCGACTTCCAAAGCAAGTCGCCTATGAAAAGGATTCTCCGCAAGCTCCACGCCGCCGCGCAGTCACTGCCCGGCCTCGGCAGAAAGATCGACGCCGAGGTGAAAAAGGGGGCGCAATGGTGGTCTATAACGGGGGAGTTTGCCCGCTATGTCATTGAGCGCCGGGAGTGGATAGACAAGCATTTCCGCGCCACCTATTGCCCTGATGAGATGGTGATGCAGACCTTAGTGTGGAACAGCCCTTTTTGCGAAAGGCTTTTCGACACCACCGATGAGTTCAGAGGCTGTATGCGCTACATACCTTGGACCAACGGCTATCTCCGCCCATTCACCGAGGCGGATTATGCCGCGATGAAAAGCTCTGACCGGTTTTTCGGTCGGAAGTTCACCCTCAAGGATATTGAAGCTTATGAGCGACTTTAAGGTCTCGGTCATCGTGCCGGTCTATAATATCAGGGCGTTTGCGGGCGACTGCATCCGCTCGCTGCTGGCCCAGACCATGAAGGGGGTGGAGTATCTCATAGTTGACGATGCTTCGACCGACGGCAGCTTTGAGATAGTGAAAGAGCTCATCGGCGATAACCCCGACTTCAGGCTCTTGCGTCACGAGAGGAACATGGGGCTGCCCGCCGCGCGCAACACCGGGCTGCGAGCCGCGAGAGGGGAGTATGTGATACATTGCGATGGTGACGATTTCATGGCTCCCGAAATGGTGGAGCGGCTTTATGACTGCGCCGTGAGCCAAAAGGCCGACATGGTGTGGTGTGACTGGTATCTGTCGTTTGCGGGCAGTGAGCGCTACATGAAGCAGCCCTCCTGCCTCACCGGTCGCGAGGCTTTAGCGGGAATGTTGAGCGGCAGAATGAAATATAACGTGTGGAACAAACTCTGCCGCCGCACTCTCTACGACGGGCTGCAGTTTCCCGAAGGGCGCTCGATGGGTGAGGATATGACCATGATCAAGGTCGCCGCTAAGGCCAAGAGGACAGCTCATGTGGCCGAGGCTCTCTACCACTACCGGCGCACTAACGCCGAGGCCCTTACCCAGAACTATTCGCCGCGCAAACTCAACGAGCTAATGGCCAACACCCTCGACATTGTGGCTTTTCTCAGAGCCGGCGGTGAGGTGAGCGAGCTGGATATCAACAGGTTTCTGCTCAATGTCAAGCTGCCGTTTCTTTTCACCGGCAAGAGCGAAGATATAAAGCGGTGGCGCCAATGGTTTAAGGAAGCCGACCGCGCGATAATGGCCAACAAAGATCAATCTTTGCGGGTGAGGCTTCTGGAGTGGAGCGCCTCAAAAGGGTTCGGGTTTGTCAACCTGCTTTATTATAACCTGGTGCAAAAGGTCATATATGGAAAGATCTACCGATAGCAAGGTACTTAGATTTCTGGGAGCGATTGTGTCGGCAATTGCCGTTGAGTTCTACTTCTTCCCGCTCCAGACCTACGGCATGCCGCTCAACACCAAGACCATCTTTGCGGGCTTCGGGCTGGTGGTGGCAGTGGTCGAGACCGTGAGAAAGAATTACGGCATACTCCGCACCGACCTTATACTCCTCAGCGGCTTCGCCTTTATGGTGTCGCTCTGCTGCTATGCCTCGCTGACAATCAACGCCACCTACGACACCACCTATCTCACCTATATCGTGTCGATGTGGGTGTGGCTGTCGGCCGCCTATTTCACGCTGTGGGTTGTGAGGCAATGTCTCGGCTCTGTATCGATCAAAACCGTGACCTACCTGCTCATAACCGCCTCACTGTTTGAATGTATAGTCGCCTTAGGGGTGGATATGAACCCCACGATCTACCGATGGGTAAACTCGGTGACCGACCACCGGTGGGTGGAGAGCGTTGACCGCCTGTACGGACTGAGCGCCGAGCTCGACACCGCCGGCATACATTTCGCGGTGACGCTGATAATGCTGAGCTTCGTGCTCTGCCGGATAAGGGAATATGCCTCGTGGTCGACACTGACGCTGCTCTGGGTGTCGTTTGTAGTCATCACGGTTATCGGCAACATGATAGCGCGCACCACTCTCGCCGGCACAGCCATCGCGCTGGTCTACATTGCATGGAAAAGTCTGCCCCGTGCCTCGACCCTATCCCGGGGTCAGCTTAGCATGATGAGGGTGGTGATGCTCACTCTGCTGATAGGTCTTCCGGTGGTTGTCTATTACTTCAACACCAACGACAGGATTCACGACAATATGCGCTTTGCCTTTGAGGGATTCTTCTCGCTGGCCGAAAAAGGGGAGTGGGACGTGGCCTCAAACAACACCCTCCGAAACATGATAGTGTGGCCCGACAATTTCCACACCTGGCTGATAGGCGACGGCTATATCGTCAACCCCAAGGATGACCCCTATTATGTGGGCGAGATAACCCGCGGTTATTACAAGAATACCGATATCGGCTATCTGAGATTTATATTCTATTTCGGCACCATAGGCCTTGTGGCCTTCTCGGCTTTCATCGTCATGGCGGCAAGGGCCTGCGCCATCCGCCTGCCGAGATACAGGGCGATGATATTGCTGCTGCTGATACTCAACTTCGTGGTGTGGCTCAAGGTGTCGACCGACCTGTTTTTCATCTTTGCCCTGCTGCTGTCGGCCGATATAATTCAGGAAGACAGCGGCGAGCGCGAGCTCATCGGCGAGGATATAATAGTGAGAGGATAATGAAGATAGCCTATTGCATAGCCGGCACGAGACATTCGGGAGGCATGGAGCGTGTGCTTGCCAACAAGGCCAACTGGCTTGTGGCTCACGGCCATGAGGTGGTTGTCATCACTACCGATCAGCATGGCGAGCCTCCCTATTTTGAGATGGACAGCCGCATTGCCCGGTATGACCTCGCCATAAACTATGAGGACAACAACGGCAAGTCGTTTCTTGACAAACTGTGCCGCTATCCTTTCAAGCAGCTGCGCCACCGCCGCCGCCTCTCCTCTTTGCTCAGGCAGTTGAGGCCCGACGTGACGGTGTCGATGTTCTGCAACGACGCCGGGATAGTCTCCAAAATCGCCGACGGCAGCGCGAAGGTGCTCGAAATTCATTTCAGCAGATTCAAACGTGAGCAATACGGGCGCAAAGGCCTTTGGCAGCTTGCCGACCGTCTGCGCTCGCACAACGACCTCAAAACCGTGAGAGACTACAGCAAGTTTGTCGTCCTCACCGAAGAAGACCGCTCTTACTGGGGCGACCTGCCCAACATCGAGGTGATTCCCAACGCTAACACCATGCAGGTAACCCCTCACTATGACACTACCTCCATGCAGGTTATCGCAGTGGGCCGCTTCTCCTATCAGAAAGGTTTTGACCGCCTCGTCAAGGCGTGGAAGATGGTGGCCGAAAAACATCCCGATTGGTCGCTCCACATCTATGGCAACGGCGACAGGGAGGAGATAAGCCGCATGGTGGGAGAGCTCGATCTTAGCGCGAGTGTTTACCTCCACGATGCCACCCCCGATATTGTTGACCGATATAAACAATCGGCTTTTCTGGTGATGTCGTCGCGCTATGAAGGATTGCCGATGGTGATGATCGAAGCGCAGTCATGCGGATTGCCCGTAGTGTCGTTTGACTGTAAGTGCGGCCCTAAGGATATTATCACCAACGGCGAAAACGGATTGCTCGTGAAAGAGGGCGACATCAACGGATTGGCTGCGGCTATCTGCCGCCTTATAGAGCAGCCCGAACTGAGGGCTGAGATGAGCCGCGCCGCCGTGGAGAGGATGACCCGCTATGACGAGAATGTAATAATGGCCCGCTGGGTTGAGCTGTTTAATTCCCTGAGATGAAAACGATAGTTGTTTCGGCAGTGAATATCCGCAAGGGGGGTACTCTGACAATACTCCGCGATTGTCTCGGCTATCTCTCCCCGCTCGCAATGTCAGGCGAATATCGGGTTGTGGCTCTGGTTCATCGCCGCGAGCTTGCCGACTATGCCGGAATTGAATATATCGAGCTGCCCGACTCTGTCAGGAGCTGGTTCAGGCGCCTGAAATGTGAATATGTCACGATGAGGAAAATATCACGTCAGATAGGCGACATCGACCTCTGGCTCTCGCTCCATGATGCCACCCCGGTTGTCGAGGCCAAGCGCCAGGCCGTTTATTGTCAGACCTCATTCCCGGTGCTTAAATGGAATTTCAACGACCTCCGCTTCGACTACAAGATAGTGCTCTTTGCCATTCTCACCAAATATGTCTATCGGTTCAGATGTCATGAAAACTATCGCATGATAGTGCAGACACAGTGGCTCCGCAAATGTCTCTCCCGAATGACAGGCTATCCCGAATCACGATTTATCGTAGCTCCCCCCGAGACCACGGGCCGCCCGAAGGCTGTATCTCTCAACACCTCCGGGAAGTACAGATTTATCTATCCCGCCACCCCCGACTGCCACAAAAACTTCGAGCTGATATGCCGCGCCGCCAAGATGCTTGCCGAAGAGATCGGTAACGACAGCTTTGAGGTGATTCTCACTATCAGCGGCAAGGAAAACAGATATTCCTCGTGGCTTTACAAAAATTGGGGCGATGTGGCGCCGGTGAGATTTGCCGGCTTCATGGCCAAGGAGAAACTTGAAGAAGCCTATGCAGCGTCTGACTGTCTGATTTTTCCGTCGCGCGTGGAGACCTGGGGTCTGCCTATCTCCGAATACTCCCGATATGACAAACCGATGCTGCTCGCCGACCTTCCCTACATACGCGAAACCGCGGCGGGAGCTGCCCGCACCGCTTTCTTCAACACCGGGAATCCTCTCGAATTAAAGGAGCATATGAAACGACTTATAGCGGGCGAAGACTCATTTCTCAAACCGCTCGAAAAAACCGCTGATGATAAGATGACGGTCCACTCATGGCAGCAGCTCTTCAACCTGCTGCTTGAGGATTAACCGCTTAAGGGATTGCCTTTTAAGATACTCTCAAAATAATGTCACATTTCAATCCAAGAGTTCTTCAACTCGGAAAATTTTATCCCATAGGAGGCGGTGTGGAGAAGGTGATGTATGACCTCACCACCGGTCTCGCTGCCAGAGGCGTGGATTGCGATATGCTTTGTGCGGCAGTCAGCGGTAAGGGTATGGTGAAGTCACTTTCGCCCAATTCGAGACTGATATGCAGCCGCTCGCTCTTCAAATTTGCCGCCACGATGATTTCGCCGGCAATGATCACCCGGCTTCGCAAGATTTGCAATGACTATGACATAATTCATGTTCACCACCCCGACCCCATGGCTGCTCTTTCTCTCCGCCTCTCGGGATATAAGGGGAAGTTTGTGTTGCATTGGCACAGCGATATTCTCCGTCAGAAACAGTTTCTCAAACTCTATCAGCCACTGCAGTCATGGCTCATCAGAAGGGCAGACCTCATTGTGGGCACCTCTCCGGTCTATCTGAGCGAAAGCCCCTGCCTGCAGGGTGTGCAGCACAAGACGGCCCCCCTGCCTATAGGAGTTGACGAGATGAAACCCGACAGGCGCATCACCGAAAAGATACTTTCGCGTTATGGCCACCGTAAAATAGTTTTCTCGCTCGGCAGACTGGTTTACTATAAAGGCTTCCGCCACCTTATCGACGCCGCCACCTGTCTCACCGACGACTATGTGGTGTTGATAGGAGGTACCGGCCCCCTGAAGCAGGAACTTCAGGCACAGATTACCAGCCTCGGCCTTGAGGATAAGGTGAAGCTGCTGGGGCGCATCAACGACAGCGAATTGCCCTCCTATTATGACGCCTGCAGTGTGTTCTGTCTCAGCAGTATTCAGAAAACCGAGGCATTTGCCATAGTGCAGATCGAGGCTATGTCGTGCGGCAAGCCGATAGTGGCCACCAAAATCAAACATTCGGGAGTGTCGTGGGTCAACTCCCACCGCGAGTCGGGCCTCAATGTCAATATCGAGGCGCCTGAGGAGCTCGCCGAGGCAATAATGGAAATCACCCGGGATGAGGAAATCTATTCGGCTTACTCCCGGCGAGCTAAAAACCGCTTTACCACATTATTCACCAAAGAAAAAATGATCGACAACTGTATAAAGATTTATCACAACACATGGAAAAAGCAATAAAATCACAAGTTTTAGTGATGCCTCACGACAATGAGACATCTGACTGTGAGGCCGGCCTGAGTTTAGATTACAGCGCCTTTATCAAGCGCTCGTTCGACATACTCTGCAGCATCATGGGAATGATTATGCTCTCACCCCTCTTTCTCATCATCTATGTTGCCATAAAGCATGAGGATGGCGGCGGCGCGATCTTTAAGCAGGAGAGAGTGGGATATAAGGGCAAGGAGTTTACGATCTACAAATTCCGCTCCATGTCGATCGACGCCGAGCATGAGGGTAGCCCTCTGTTGTGTAGCGACAAGGATGACCGACTCACCCACACAGGCAACTTTCTCCGCTCTCACCACCTCGACGAGCTCCCTCAGCTCTGGAACGTCTTGAGGGGTGACATGAGCTTTGTTGGCTACCGTCCCGAGCGCCGCTATTTCATCAACAAGATTTCTGAACACAATCCCAACTACAAGAAACTCTTTGCCATGCGACCCGGATTGTTTTCGATGGCGACCCTCTATAACGGCTATACCGACACGATGGAAAAGATGCTCACACGTCTTGACATGGACCTCGAATATCTCGCCAATCACTCCCTGTGGTGTGATGTGAAGATAATATGGCTCACAGCCTATTCAATCATCTCGGGCAAGAAGTTCTGACCATGATTGAGAAGCTGAAATCACTGACGCTAAAGAAGATTGGCCGGAGTTTCATGCTCGTCGAGAATGACGGCAGAGAGCTCAACATGACCAATGTCTACAGCATGAACTCTACCGCGGCGTGGCTCTGGAACCAAATCGACACCCCCTTTGACAGTGTCGAGGCGATAGCTGAAGATATGTGCGGGGAATTTGACATTGACCTCCCTACCGCAGTCAAAGATATTACCTCTCAGCTCGCCATGTGGCGCGAGCTCGGACTTATTAAATAAAAGAAACCGATGTTGTCGCCGCGTCTGCACAAAGCATTCTTCTCCCTGCTTCGCGCCGGGCTTTGGAATCAGCCCTCAGAGCTTGATTTCAGCAGCCTCTCGGCGGAGGATTGGGCGGAGATCTATCGCGAGGCGAAAGCGCAGACTGTGTCGGGAGTGATCTTTGCCGGTATCGCCAACGCGGCTCACCCCCGGGGATCAGTTCCCGACGATGAGTTGCTTGCCGGATGGACGGTGCGCGCCCTTAGGATCGCTGACTATAATGCTAAGGCCAACAAAACCATCTCGCTACTCGCCTCTGAGCTTAATGCGCGGGGTCTCACCCCGGTGCTTCTCAAAGGTCAGGCCACAGCGCTGAGCTACCCCGACCCGACCCTGAGGGAGTGTGGCGACATCGACCTCTTTTTCCCGGAGAGGGGAGTGCTGACCGAGGCGCGCGGGATAGTTGGCCGGGGTCGGAAGACTGACCGTAAGAGCGACGGCTCGATAGTGTGCCACCGCGACGGAGTGACCGTTGAGCTTCATGGCAAGATGTTCGACATGGTTAACCCCTTGCTGCGCAAAAGCCTCAGGGAGGCGGTTGCCCGCTATGGATTCAGACCTCTCAGCTGGCCCGACGACAGCTCGGTAGAGATTCTCACTCCCGCGCCCGTGTTGAACATGCTCATGCAAAATCTCCACATCCTGCGCCATGCCCTCTGTTTCGGCATTGGCCTGAGGCAGCTGTGCGATTATGCAGTGTGCTATAAGAAACTGACCGACAGCGAGAAGCCTGAGCTTTCGGAATTGCTCGGCAGCATGGGCCTCTCGAAGTGGAACAATATGCTCATGTCGTTTCTCGACAACTATATCTACGGCATCGGCAACGCCGACACTCTCAGCCCGCTCTATAAGATAGTTATGGCCAACGGAAACTTCGGCTTCGGCGCAGGGTCAAGATCGTGGAAACGCATTGTGTCAAACAATTTCAGAATGTTCCCCTCTGTGCCGGGCGAGTCGCTCACCACATTATTCTGCCTCCTTGCCAGAAGATGAAAACCACTTGCTACACAGTTGCCGGCTTCACCTTCCGGGTCACTGCCGACTCGGAGATAATGGCGCAGATGCCGTCGTTTAGGCCGTTCCTTTCAGCCGAGGATTCTGAGATGCTTTTCAGCGTGAGTGTCAGCAGCCTGTCAGACCCCTCATTTCCTCTCCTCAGTGCCACCCCCGACGAGGAAGTATGCAATGATTTCGGCCGGATAAGAATGTATCGCGACGGTGAGGGCTATCTTTTCGAGACATCGTTTGGCGACTCAGAGCTCTCCCACCTTATGAGAGTCAGCGTTGGTTTCACCTCAGCCGCCATCTCTCTCAACCCCCTCGACCCCTATGGCATAAACGCCCTGTCGTCGATGCTTCACATACTCTTCTCAATGGTCATCCTGCCTCACGGGGGAATTATGACCCACGCCTCATGCGTGACGCTCGACGGCACGGGCTTCATGTTCTTAGGCCGGAGCGGCACCGGCAAAAGCACCCATGCCTCTCTGTGGCTCAACAGCTTCGGCGGCTGCTCGCTGCTCAACGACGACAACCCCGTTGTCAGAATCCACAACGGCGGCATAAGAGTTTACGGCTCCCCCTGGTCGGGCAAAACTCCCTGCTACCGCAACCTCTCTTTCCCCCTCGGCGGCATAGCGCGGCTGGAGCAGGCACCCGTCAACCACTTTCTCCCTCTCACCGATGCCGAAGCCTTTGCCGCGGTGTTGCCCTCCTGCTCGGTGATACGTTCCGACCACTCTCTTACCGAATCGCTCTATCAATCGATCATCACCCTCTGTGAAACTGTCAGCATAGGCCTGCTCAGATGCCGGGCTGACCGCGAGGCCGCCCTGATGTGCCGCGCGGGCCTGTGTTCAAACTCATAATATCAAGCTATCATTATCAATGAATAAATGTTTAGTGCTCACACTGTTGCTCTTGGCGACACTGTGTTCATGCAGCTCAAAGAAAGAGATTGTCTACCTGCGCGACATGAAGCCGGTAACCGAATATCCCTACACTCCCGACAAGGAGACAGTGATTCAGCCCAACGACCTGTTGCAGATCACCGTGAGCTGCAAGCGCCCCGAGCTCGCATTGCCCTTCAACAGTCAGGGCAGCTCGGTGGCCGTGTCGGAAGACGGTAACGTCTACACCCAGTCGGGCGGCGGCTCCACCCCCGGCAACAGCTATCGCGTCAACAAGCAGGGCGACATCATCTTCCCTGTGCTCGGCAAGATACATGTGGCCGGATTCCGCCTCTCTCAGATAGGCGAGATTATCCGCAATCAGATCATCGAAGACGACTATATCAAAGACCCCCAGGTGTCGGTCGACTTGCTCAACTTCAAATATACCGTGATGGGCGCGGTGGGCAACACAGGCACCTATTCGGCCGACGGTGACCGCGTGACCCTTCTGGAGGCGATCGCCAAGGCGGGCGACGTGTCGGCCAACGGCAGGACCAACAACGTGAAGGTGATACGCGAGGTTGACGGCAAGCGCATGGTGCTCGAACACGACCTCACCAGCTACGAGATTTTCGAATCTCCCTTCTACTACCTCAAGCCCAACGACATTGTCTATGTCGAGCCCAAATATAAAAGCAAGGATAAGGAAAACCGCGGCTGGCAGATCGCTACCCTCGCTGTCAGCGTTGCCTCGGTTCTCACATCTCTGTTGTGGTTATTCAAGTAAACTTAATCATCCTCATGTCTACCCATCAATCTAAAGTCAACAACGAGCAGGGAATCAACTTAGCCGATCTTCTCTTCTATCTGCTGTCGAAGTGGAAATGGTTTGTGCTCTCGGTGATAATCTTCGGTGCCCTCGGCTGGTATCGCTACGCCAAGTCGCCCGAGATATATTTCAGCACCGCCACCGTAATCATCAAGGACCCCTCCAACAAAACCGTCTCGGCGGCCCTCGACCGTTTTGACAACTATATCAACAAGGTTAACGTTGCCAACGAGATTCTCCAGTTCCGCTCTATCGAGATGATGGAAGATGTGGTGGAGCGCCTCAACCTCGACATCGACTACACGATGAAGGATGGTCTGCGCACCACCAACCTCTACTCCCGGTCGCCGGTTCAGCTCACCGTCGGCGAGGTGCTCCCCGAGCGCTATTTCTCCTTCAAGCTCACCCCCGTGAGCGAGGAGAAAGTCATCATCTTTGATGTGGAGGGTATTCCCGGCATCGACCCCGAAACCAAATACCGTGTTACCCTCGGCAAGCCTTTCCGCTATAACGAAGAGACCTTCACCATCACTTCCACCGCCGCCTACGGCTCAAACTGGAAAGATAAGGTGATTCAAATCTCCAAGATGCCAGAGAGCTCCACCGTGTCCTATTTTCAGTCAAACCTCTCCATACGTCAGGAGGAAGATGAATCCTCGATTCTCAACATCTCTATCCGCGACACCTCCCCCCTCAGGGCTGCCGACGTGATCAACACCCTTGTGGCTGTATATAACGAGGAGGCTCTCCGCGACAAAAACCAGGTGGCCATCAACACCGCTGACTTTATCAACGAGCGACTCATCATTATCGAAAATGAGCTCGGCAACGTTGAGTCAGACCTTGAAAAATATAAGCAGGCCAACCAGATTGTGGATATTTCGAGCACCGCGAGCCGATATGAGGGAGAGACGGTGAGATATGCCCAGGAAGCCATCGACCGCGAGACCCAGCTCAAATGGGCCGGATTTATACGCGAATATCTCAACGACCCCACCAAAACCCGCGAGCTGCTCCCAACCAACACCGGCCTCGAAGGCACCAACATCGACTCTTATATCTCGAAGTATAACGCGCTCAAGCTGAAACGCGACCGCATAGCCGACGACAGCGGCGAGGCAAACCCGGTGCTTGAGGAGCTTGACCAGACCCTCCACGGTCTGCGTCAGTCGGTGGTGAGATCGGTCGACAATCTGATTGTTAACCTCGATGTGCAGCGCACCGACGCCCTTAAGCGCGAGGCCCGCTCGCAGGCCCGCACAGCCTCGATTCCCACCAAGGAGCGCGCCCTCCTCTCGATCGAGCGCCAGCAGAAAATCAAAGAATCGCTCTACCTCTTCCTCCTCAACCGCCGCGAGGAAAACGCCCTCTCCCAGGCAATGGCCGACAACAATGCACGCATAGTCGAGCACGCCCACGGCCCCAAAGGCCCCATTGCCCCCAACCGCAACCGCATGATTTTGCTCGGCATAGCCATCGGACTGGTGTTGCCCTGCATCTTCTTCCTTCTAAAACTCTTTCTCGACACCAAGGTTCACAGCCGCAAGGATGTGGAGGGAAAGCTGTCTGTGCCTCTGCTCGGCGAAATTCCCTACGACAAAAAGCAAACCAAGCGGCAGGATGATGAGACCGAGGAGCAGGAAACCGACGACATCATCTCGGAAGCTTTCAGAATCATCCGCACCAACATGGCCTTTATGGCGAGAGGCGGTAACAAGCTCCAGGTCATAACCTTCACCTCATTCAACGAGGGCGCGGGCAAGACCTTCATATCGCGCAACCTCGCCACCAGCCTCGCCCTCACCGGCAAGAAAGTCATGATCCTTGACCTCGACATCCGCAAAGGCACCCTGAGCCGCTATCTCAATGCCCGCAAGACCGGCGTGACCAACTTTATCGCCGACCCCGAGCTGAGAGTTGAGGAGATAATTCAGCACAAGGGGAGATATGACCTCATTTCGGCAGGCAACTCAGCCCCCAATCCCGCCGAACTGCTCATGAGCGACCGCCTCGATCAGCTCATCGCCGAGCTGCGCGAAAGATATGACTATATCATAGCCGACAATGTGCCGGTAGGCATCATCGCCGACGCCACCATTGCCAACCGCATTGCCGACCTCACCATCTTCGTGGCCCGTATCGGTCGACTCGACCGCCGTCAGCTGCCCGACATCGAGCGGCTCTACACCGAAAACAAGCTCCGCAACATGGCGCTCCTTCTCAACGGCGCCGAGGTCAGCCACCGCTACGGCTATTACGGCTACTACGGATATGGCTACGGATACTCCTACGGCAAGAAAAAGAAATCACGTCATAAGAAACAAACAAATAAATAAACCATTATAAAATGAAAGAAAAGAAACATTATGAGACTCCGGCAACTACGCTTGTCAGGGTCGAACTCGAGAGTGACATCTGCGCCGGTTCGGAGGCGCAGCCTGTTCACAAAGACGACTCCCGCCACATCAACATCAACAAGCAGGACGATGGTGGCGCGGTTGACTTCACAACCTCCGACAACAGCTGGGACTAAAAACCAATAGGAACAACAATGGAATCAAAGCTTTTACCAATCAGATTACAGATTCTCGCTCTGGGCGCCATCTCGGTGATGGCCTCAGGCTGCAGCGACAATAACGACGGGCCCAACCCCGCCACTAAAATCAAAGCCGGCGACGCCGTGGCTTTCACTACCGAAGTCAGCACAATGTCGCGCTCGGTCTACGACCCCTCTGATATGTATCAGATATTGTGGGGCGGAGACTTTGCTGACGAAATAAGCATCTACTCCCAAGAAGCCATGGTAGGAACACCCCGCACCGACGATGCCGATGCGATAGTTAAGGATGATCTCCATCTTGCCCACTATTTGGTGACCGACGCCGAAGACGCCGCTCCCCACGCCTTCATCACACCTCTCAAAGAAGAGGAAACAATGCTCTGGAGCAACCATGAGGATCCTCACACCTTCTATGCCGTCTTTCCCAAGAGCCGCAACATCGGTATGGATAAGAATGGCAATATCCACATGGCCTATCACACTAATCAGCAGTGCTACAAGCTTGCCTATGACGGTAACGGCCATTATACCACCCAGCCCGACATGCGCAATGCCTATATGGTGGCTAAGGTCAAGACTTCGGCTCAGGCCCTTAATGAAAAGGGTGAGCACGTGTTGCTTTACTTCGACCCCCTCATGACCACTCTCGACATCACCGTCACCGCAGGTCAGTTTGAGGTGGGAACAGGTATTATCCAGCCCGTCACCGTGACCGGCGTCAGCGTCACTATGCCCAAATACCTTGAGGGTGGCAACTTTGTCTACAACATGGGCGCCGAGGGAACCACCGCCAATACTCATGAATCAGCATGGACGCTCAACAATGTCAAGGACGACGGCGAGGAGTCGGTGTTTGTCAGCGTGGTTGACGACCGCAACGGCGACTCAAAACACTATCTCGACCTCTTTGAGGGTGAAAGCCTCAACCTCATGGCCTTCCTCCCCCCGATGGAAGATGTCGACAAATATATGATAAGAGTCCACACCACCACCGGCTACGACTTCGTTAAGACAGTTAAGGCTTCTGACCTCAGCCGCGACTATGTTTCCAAACGCAGCCGCATCAATATCACCCTCCCCAACATCTATCCCGACGGCGGCGCCTATATCGGCGAAGCCGGCAGCGAAGCCAAACAGGGCACCAACTGGATGTCAAGAATCTCTGAGAATACTTCTTTCGATAAATTCTCGATTCCCGGATACGAATGTGACAAGAACACCACAGCCGCAACAATAAAATCGCTGCTTGATAAAGGTGTTCGTGCATTTGATATTTCAACCTATAGTAGTTTACACTCAGCCAAGTATCGAATTGAAATGGATGATGAAACTTCATCGGCTTTTAATGATTTTGTTAAAAATAATCCCGGCGAGACTTTGATCGTGTGGTATAAACGTAGTGATCTTTACCATTTGAATACACCTGATGGCTGGGAGACTCCGAGTAGTGTAAACAATATAGTTAGAGGCAAAATTAATGCCTTTGAACTTTATACTATCAACAATCATTTCCATGCATCAGGAACATTAAATGCAATATTTAATTCGGATAATCACGACATATCTTTGACCGGTGACTGGGGTTGTCATTATCTTAAGGATGGGCATAATAAAGCCAATTTTGATATTTTGTGCCCCACTGATGGGAATAATGAACTCACTCAGACAGGAGTTACCGGAATTGTGATGGTTCCCAACGCTGACAAGGCATATGATAACGGCACCTATACCTACAGCGACCTGTTGATTCAGGGCATTATTGACTGCAACTTCAAGTTTAACCTCCGCAAATAAGCATAACCAGCATCATCATGAATAAATTAATCATTTTAACTTTTCTCGGGGCGGCAGCATGTGTGGCCAATGCGCAAAATGTCAGTGCGCAAACCAATGCTCAGGCCCCCGACACCACTTTCACCAAGGTGGAGGACTATTTCATAAGCGATAACACCCACAGCGTGGTTACCAACACTTGGAAAAGCAACTGGTATGTGATGGGTGATGCCGGTGTAAACGCCTTCTTCGGCGACAAACATGTCGGCGCATTCAAATATCGCCTCACCCCCCAGTTTAACATCGGCGTGGGTAAATGGCTCGTGCCCGGATTTGGCGTCAACCTCCAGTTCACAGGCTTCCGCTCAAAGAGCCACAAGAGCGTCGACACCGACCTCTTTACCCGCGATGAGCCTATGAGAGTCGACAAAGACGGCAACAACTACTGGCAGGAAAACATCAAATGGTGGGACATCAGCGTTAATGCCAAGCTCAACATCACCCGCCTCATCTATGGCTATGAGGGGGATGACTCCAAGCGCCTCATGAATCAGTTTATGGCTTCGATCGGCGCCGGCGTTACCCACCACTACGGCCTGTCGTATGGCTCGGCCAACGAGCTCAGCGGACGCATCGAGCTGCAATACAGCCGATTCTTCACCCCCGCCAAAGCAGTGTCGCTCGACGTGAAGCTCCGCGGCATGTTCTACGACACCAAATATGACGGATATTTCAACAACGACCACACTGACCTCGTTGACCTCAACCTGTCGCTCAACGTCGGCGTGACCTACTACTTCAAATATCGCGGCTGGGAACGCAAATCAACCCACACCACCGTCTACAACCAGTATAATCAGGCTAAGATCATCGAGCTCAACGAAGAGATCAACCGCCTGCGCAACATGCCGGTGCCTCAGGAGACCCAAAACTCCAACATTGTCGACGCCCTCAAGGATGTGGTTACCTTCCCCTATCTCGTCAACTTCAACATCGATAAGGTCGACGTGGTTAACCGCGAGAGAGTAAACCTCGGCGTAGTTGCCGCTATGATCAAGGCAACCCCCGACAAGAAATATCTCATCACCGGTTATGCCGACAAATATACCGGCACCGAGAAACGCAACAAGTGGCTCGCCGAAAACCGCGCCAAAAACACCTATAAGGTCCTCACCGAGGAATTTAAGGTGCCCGCCTCTCAGCTCATCATCGACGACAAGGGCGGAGTTGACAACATGTATTACAATGACCCGCAGCTCAGCCGCTCGGCCATCATCACTGTAGCAGAATGAACCTGATTCTCCACCTTTCTTCGTCCGGAGAATCCAAACCAATCACATTTTGACAATGAAATTAAGAACTATATTTAATAAAACCCTGTGTGGCCTTATGGGCCTCACTCTCGGGGCCGGAGTGCTCACGTCGTGTGCCGACGACGACATCCGCCTCGAAAAAGACAACGCCTCCCGCGCAGGCACATATGAAAATATAACATTCGATAAGGATGCCGGTCTGATACCTCAGGAGGATGGCACATGGGTGGCTACACGCCGCGTGCCCCTCGTTGGAGACTGCCGAATTGTCGACCAGATAATGAAATCGCTCGTCACCGTCGGTTCCTACAACGACAATACCAACAAGGTGACCGACACCGACCTCACCAACACCGCCATGATGCAGTCGGATGGTGTTGGCGCCGATGTTGCCTATCAGCCTATCATATCGCTGCGCGACCTCAACTACATTTATGCCGGAGGTCAGAAGGCCGGATTTGTGGTAAGACAGCGCAACTCGGGTGTTTTGTCGCTTGATGTGCTCGATGGAATGACAATTACCACTTACTACCTTGGAAAAAAGCAGGAGGAGAAAGCCGTTAATACTAGCAGCGGTCTACTTGCTCTCGGTCTCGGTAATATTACCGACAAGAGCGACGGACTTATAGACGCCCTTAACCTTGAGGCTGAGTTTTCAAAGAAATTTGACGAGGTGCGTCTTGGTTGTACCGGTGTTACCGCCAACGCCCTTAAGTCAGGTCTTGAAGTCTACTATGCCTATGTGGGTGAGACTGAGGCAGTGCCTGTGATTAAATCCACATTCCCCAACTGCTATACAAAAACAGGATCGGGAGATACTTCAGACCCTGCAAGTGAGTATAAGCTCATTGATGAAAACCTCGACAATGGTCCCGGCTTTGCAATAGTGAAAGGCGGTAGTTGGAATGTCTATTTCGGTGAGGTTGCAGAAGCCGGTAGCGAAATCGGATTCTATGTAGAAGAGGGTGCAGCATTAGAACTTGGCGTTGCAGCAACTAACCTGATTGAGACATTAGATGAGAATGGAAATACGATCGAGAAGATCTCGTCAACCGACGTGGTAGGCCTCGATCTTGCTTCGGGTGGCAGTATGCATTACAGCCTTATCACCAGTAAGCCTTGTTATGGCGCCAAACTGACTTTTGCCGGTGTAAAGGTGTGTGTTGGTGGAGGTACCGTGCATTACTGCTATGTGCGTAAGCCAACGATTGTTGACTCATCATCATATTTCTCGCTGACCAATGCCACAACATATATGCCCAACTACCGTCTTCCGCTGGTCGATAAAGGCTCGGTGACTTATGAAGTGGTAAGTTATCCCGCTGGAGCAAACCCTGATATCCAAAATGGAGCACTGGTAAAAATGACTGTGCCCGGCAACTATGTGGTTAAAGGTACATGGGTTGATGAAGCCGGAAACCCCCACGTGCAGTATGCTACTATTACCCGCCGTGTAAGAAATAATGAGAGCTGTAACTATCCCATTATTAAAAGTAACTATGAAGGTTATAAATTAGAGGTTTACCGCCCCAAAGGAGATGGCTCATTGTTGCGAATCCCGATTGATTCCGAGAGCGGAGGCTCCAATATTATAGATGATGAGTTGGACAACTATTTTGAAGTTAATAAAGCTTTGGATGTTGATCTTGCGGGTGTTCGCCCTGTTATTGGTGTATGTTCATTAGACAGTGTAAGTGAAAACGGAAGCTTGGGAAAAGCCTTCAACGAGGATATTGACTCGGATGTGAGAGTCGGTTTTGTAATCAATGACAATAGCAGCGTAGTAGGAGCTGACGTGCTCAACTTCTTGCGTATAACCCTTATAGACAAGGCAGGCAACAAGCTTGAAAAGGTAGCTGACGGAGGTGTTAATGTGAGCCTTGTCAGAGAGCAAGGAAAGAACCCCAAGGTCAGAATTAGTGTAACCGTTCCTAAAAATTTTAAATTCAGTGCCATTGAGCTTCACAGCATCAAGGTTCTCAGTGCCGATATCGCCAGCAATATGAAGGTTTATTATGCCTTTATGGATCGAAATATTGATTACGATTGTCCTGACCCCGGCCAGGAGTGTATGGAACTTGTCAATGCAGCCAACTATCGTGCAAAAGCAACTATTCAAGGCGGAGGTGGCATAACTGCAGGACTCGTTGTTGAAAACATCGGCAATATGCTCGATGGCCGTATTGATTCTTATGCTACAGTGGCAGTACCTCTTAGTGTAATTCAGGATTTTGTCATTGCAACGACTTTTGACCCGATTAAGGCGGGTACTCCAGTAGGCTTTATCCTGAGAAACAGAATAGAGCTCGCCAAAGTAGCTACCGGATTTGTTCTTACGGTGCATTATGCAGACGGTTCTACCACCTCGACAGCTGATGGCGGTGTGGCAAATGTTAATCTCGGAGTAGATGAATATACCTATATATATGCTAACACCGATCCTACAAAGGGAGATATAGTAGGTCTTGACATGACTTTCGGTTCAGGAGTTGCCGTGAGCGGTTGTAATATCTGCGGCATCTTCAGCCGCTCGGATGCCGACAGCAACGGAATTGCCGACTGTCTTGAAGACCAGCTCAATAAAACCGATTATGAACCTGTGCTCATTCTTGAGAAAACCGATTATTGCGCAAGCGATAACTTCGAGATAAGAGTCGATGGAGCCGACGACATCAAATATACTCTTGAGGTTGCCGGCGATGATTCTGTAACCAATTTCTCTGTAGAGATGAACGATGATGGTTATCTTACTGCTGTAAAGGGTGCTATTGACTTCGTTACGTTCTTCAATAATCCTGACAATGCAGGCATCTATCAATTGCGTCTGAGAGGTGGCAATGTCGACAGTGAGTTGGTTACAGTGAAACTCCATCCCGAAAAAACCACTTGGACCGGAAAAGCGGGTAACACCGACTGGAAAGACTGGGAAAACTGGGATAACGGTGAGCCTTGGGAATGTACCAAGGTAATCATGCCTACCCCCGAAAAGCTTAAAGCTGTTGGCGGTCAGTATTATCCTGTGCTTGTGAAAGGTGGTAAATACCGCTGTGAGGATATCCACTTTGAGAACGGTGCCCTGCTCAAAGGCCAGCAGTTCCTGAATTATTCAGGTATCGTTTATGCTGACGTGACCCTGACCACCGGAGATTATCACCTCATGTCTTCTCCTATTCAGAACACCGTGACTGGTGATATGTTTGTAAACGCCGACTGGAACCTCAACGGCGCGTTTGGTGACAATGGCAAGTGGAACTATGAGACCACTTTCACCAAATATTTCACCAAGCTTAACGAAGAGTCTTATCCCGAAAAGCGCGTGTCGCCTACTATCTATCAGCGTTTTTGGGACGACAAGATTCCCGCTATCGTGACAATGTCGCGCGGCCTGATGGACGATGATCTTTTCAAGAACTGGACCCGCAGCTTCAATGCCGTTAACGAGCGCTATGACGCTTATCAGGGCTATGCGATGTGCATTGGCCGAAAGGGTGAATCGCTTGCAGAGTCCTACACACTCCATTTCCCCAAAACTCACACTGAGTATTGGTATTTTGACGCTTTCGGCAACAAGCTCAAAAAGGCTGACCCGATCGCACGCATCAACACTTCCGGAAGATTCTGGACCGATAATTACAAGGGTTCGGAGACGCGTTCCGTCAAGCTTGGCCGTTTGACCGACGGCGTGGAATATCTCATGGGCAATCTGTTTATGTCATATATAGATGTCAAGAAGCTGATGGCCCGCAATGGGAATATTCAGAGCGTGTATTGCTATGTAAACGGCAAATATGAAAAGATGGGCGAGGGCACCGCTTATCCCTATATCGCTCCGTTCCAGTCGGTATTCCTCATCTCTAACAGTGAGCCCGCAAGGCAGTTGGAGATTGAGCTCAACTATTATGACCTCACCAACGCTCCGGCTGAATAATAAAGAGTTTTTCGACACCATCGGCGCCTCGTGTGCCGATGGGTCGGAAATACGCTTTTGTGCCACCGGCATGAGCATGTATCCCTTTATCGTCGGGGGGCGTGACGTGGTGACACTCACTCGCCCTGACGAGCTCAGAAAGGGTGACATCGTTGCAGCACACATTCCTCCGGCGGGGGAGTGTGTGCTTCATCGTATCTATAGAGTGGAACGCGACAGGCTCACCCTGATGGGCGACGGCAACCTCGCCGCCACTGAAACCTGCTCTCCCCGCGACGTGATAGCCAAAGTGAGCGTCATAGAGCGGCGCAGCTCGGTGGTAAGCACCTCCAGCCGCAAGCAACGGCTCATGGCCGCGCTATGGATGAGGTCGCTCCCGCTCCGACCTCTGCTGCTTTGGCTGTTGCGCAAACTCAACTTCCGCTTATGAATCAACCCCGCGGCGCGCTACCTCTCTCCGGCTCGCCCCCTAAATCATGAAATAACGGTGAAAATCAAACGAATAATCCTACTGATGGTGATACTTCTTTCGGCAACCGGAGTTATCATGGCCGAGAAACTTCCCGAAATAAAATTTGAGAAAACCACCATCGACTTCGGCAACTTCACATATAAGGACCCTAAGAAAAAAGCCGAATTTAAATTTACCAACACCGGCAGGCGTCCCCTGTTTATCCTCAAAGTGCAGGCAAGCTGCGGATGCACTAGCGTTGACTACCCCCGTGACGCCATCCTCCCCGGCAAAAGCGGCGTCATAAAAGTTGACTATAACGGCGAAAACCGTGTGGTAGGCGCCTTCCAGAAAGTAGTCTACGTCACCACCAACGCCCCCTCCAAAACCACCCGCCTCGTCATCAAAGGCAACATGACCCTCCTCGACTAATCCCCCCCCTCTCTCTGACAATCCCTCATCAAAAGCATGAGGCTGTGTCAAAAATAGGCGCAGCCTCTTTTTTATGGTGTTGAGGTTTCTATA
>CAYLMR010000024.1:0-28098 GCA_964384885.1 uncultured Bacteroides sp. | reverse complement strand
AAAGCACATTATGCGCAGATGTACCGCTTGGCTGTGGTGCTTCTGCATGACTATGATCTTGCGCGCGATATAGTGCATGATGTTTTTGTGTCGTTGCTTGATGGTAGGACAGACATTATCGTTGCCGGAGGTTATCTCATGAGAGCCGTGAGAAACCGGTGTCTCAATCACATACGCAATTGCGAGATTCATCAGCTTATTGACGCGAGATATTTTGTTGACGTGGCTGAATATGATGGCGATGTGTGGCCTGACGAAGAGACGCTGGCGAGAATCAATCATCTGATTGAAACTGAAATTTCTCCTCAGTCACGACGGGTGATGAAGTTGAGGTTTTCAGAGGGATTGCCTTTCGCACTCATAGCAAAGGAAATGGAGATTAGCGAAACGGCTGTTTATCGTCATATGAGTCATGCGCTTAAGATCATCCGCAAAAAACTCAACGAAAATGGATAAATATGAACTTGTGCTTGACATTGTTGAGCATCCCGACCGTTATGGGTCGGAGCAGCTGGCTGAAATATTGTCAGATTCCGAGACCCGGGAGATTTATAATCTTCTGGTCAAAACTGATTCCGCGATAGAGGGATTAAGGGAAGCTGATTTAGAGGCCGAGTGGCAAGAGTTTTCGGCAAAAGTTACCAGCCGGCGTCGGTCTTTCTTCAGACCCGGAAATCGCGCGGCCTCGATTGCGCTTATTGTCGGCAGCTCGCTCGTCGCGCTTGCCATCGGGGTGACAGCCACGGTGACGCTGACGGCCCGTGGCGATAACGAGCCGGTTGAAAGCCGTGAGGCGGTTAATGAGCCGGGTAGCACAGCAGCCATGGCTAATGATGTTATCGAGTTGCAGAAAGATTCGGTTTTCAGCGTCAGGATGTTTGAAAACGAGCCGCTCGACTCGATAATGAGGGTAGTGGCCGATCTGTATAGTGTTGAAGTGAAATTTAATAATAAGGAGGTGGCGTCGCTACATCTTTATTATAAGTTAGATTGCTCGCTGGAACTCAGAGAGGTGGTGGAGCAGCTCAACACATTCGACCGGATAAACATAAGATATAAAGGTAACACCCTAATCATCGACTGACAATGAGAACGATATTTATTATATTCCTGATGGCGTTGACATGCATAGCGGCCCGCGCTGAGAAATATTCTTATTCATTCAGCAACACTCCTGTCTCGGAGGCCATTGTCAGGATAAGCAAGGATCATCCTCAGCTCAACGTTTCATTTATCTATAAGGAGCTCGAAAACTACATGACGTCGGCAAAAATTGAGACAGATGACGCCTATGAGGCGCTGAGAGAAATCATTGGCCTCAATCCTGTCACCATAATGTCAAAAAACGGGTCATATTATATCGAGGCGCTGCAGCATGGTAAGTTTCAGTATCGCGGCTCATTGGTCGGCACCGATGGCAAGCCTGTGATCGGAGCAACAATTATTTTGCAGAATCCCAAAGATTCCACCGTAATAACCTATGGCGTCTCAAATGGCGAGGGGGAGTTTGACATACCGTGCGACAGGCGCGATGTCATTGCCAAAATAAGTTCGTTGGGCTACAGGACCACCTACCGAAGACTCGATTCGTTGAATGCCGGCACCATCACCATGATTGAAAATGCCATCAAGCTGTCGGCGGTGACGGTTGAAGAGCAATCGGCTACGATCTATTCCGACAAGACAGTCTATGTGCCTACCCGGAGTCAGAAAGGCGCGGCCCATAACGCCGTTGACCTTCTGAGAATCATGGCTGTGCCTCAAATCAAGGTCAAGCCGATCGACGACACTGTGACAGACAATTTTGGCCAGAAGGTAATGCTTTACGTCAACGGCCTGGAAGCCTCGGAGGGTGAGCTCATCGGATTGCCTATGGCTGACGTGCGCAGGGTGGAGTATCTCGAATTTCCAACCGATCCCCGTTACAGAGGCGCTCAGAAGGTAATCAACTTCATAGTGCAGGAATATGTTTATGGCGGTTATACTATGGCCGGAGTCAACGAGAACTTTCTTATCGGCCTTTCAAGCAAGGTAAACACGTTTACCAAATTTTCTTACAGGAAAATGCGCTATGACCTTTATGCGGCCACCAACAACTGGAAAAGCAGGCATATAGGAAGCTCCCTGTCGGGCAACTATCTTCTGACGTCGAAAAGCGGCGGGGAGATTAATGCCACCCGCAGCGAGATATTAGACAGAAGCCGATTTGAGCAAAATCAGGTTCCGGTTACTTTCCGTGCCACCTATCGCACAGACAAAACTCAGATCCGCAACCTTGTGGGTTTTGTTCACGCCAACACACCCGTAGAGGAAGTTGAGGGTAATGTGACATTCAGTCAGCCGGACTATGAGAACTCGAAATTCAAGCGCACCAATCCCACGCTTAAGAACTCGGTGATTTATTCAGGCGAATATGTTTTCATGCTGCCAAAAAACAGTTCATTGAATGTCACCCCGTCGTTTAACTACACTCACACCAACGACCGCTATCTCTATTCGGTGAATGATATTCAGGAGGTGAGGCGAAACGCCAATGAGGATGCTTATAATTACAGCATTGAGGTCAACGCACGCAAGGCGCTGAAGGGGGGCCATATCCTTTCGGCCGGAATCAACGGCGGCCAATGGCACAACAATCTTACCTATACCGGCACCAGCAACTACAGAGACAAATTCAGACTGAGTTTCGCATACGGCAACGTGGCCTATAGCCTTTATTCATCAAAGATATATCTCAACGCCAATCTCGGAGTGATATGGGAGAAGAGCGACATCAACAGAATTACCAACGACGATGTATATCCCTTCACACACATATATTTCAAATACGCGCTGTCGAAGAAACATGCTCTGGCTACCTATTTCCAGTATGCCTCAAATTCGCCGACAATCTCCAAAAAGGCGTCGGATATTCTTAAGGAAAACGAATATCTCTATATCACAGGAAATCCCTATCTCAAAAATTCCCGTCACGTCACTGTCAATCTGCAATATAGCTGGATAGCTTCAAATCGGTTTAATATGAGTGCCTACGGAAAATATCACGGCATCTATAACCGCAATGTCGCAGTCTATTTGCCATATATGGATGGCGAGGCAGTGATACGCGACTACCGCAACAGCGGAAATTATAATCTTACCCAGATAGGTATCAACGCCACCCTCAAGCTCTTTGGGGGAAAACTGCAGCTGTCGGCCTCACCCGAACAGTATTTCTATAAGACCACCGGAATATATAATAAAAGTTATAACCCGTTTATCCTTAGCGCTCAGGCAATGGTTTATATGGGCCGCTTCTTTGCCGGAGTCATCTATTCCACCCCTGAGCGACAATTAATAGATGACAGCAACACCATATACCGCAGCAGGAACTTCCATAGCTTTCATGGCGGGTGGTCGAACAACAACTGGTATATTAAACTCACAGCTGCCGATATCTTCAATAAGGGATGGGTTGGCGGAAACCTGACAATGCTCAGCGATTATTTCTCGGAAAATCGCGTGAATTACGGCACCTCACATCATCCCCGCCTGAATATATCCGTTACCTATACAATCAACTACGGCAAGAAAATCAGTCGCGGCGCTGAAGTTGGTGAGCAGGAGGCAACCTCGTCGGGCATCCTGAAATTAAAATAGTTGGTCTAAGACTGAGCAAAAACGCCACCATGAGAAGACCCATCTTCCCGTGGTGGCGTTTCGGTTATGGTGAGGGGTTAGAATGAGACCGGTTTGGTCTTGATCACGATGACGGAGGTCTTGCCGTCTTTGATATCCTTGTCGGTGAGATATTCGCTGACCCCGGAATCATCTTTCAGAACTGTAAGTCTCTCGATCTTGCCCTGATTGATGCGCTTCATGACGCTATAGGAGCTGCGTTTGCCGTCGATAATAACTACTGTTGAGTTTTCAACCTCCTTATCATTGGCGGCTGACCT
Source organism: uncultured Bacteroides sp. (assembly GCA_964384885.1). Taxonomy (GTDB): domain Bacteria; phylum Bacteroidota; class Bacteroidia; order Bacteroidales; family Muribaculaceae; genus Paramuribaculum. Next base: position 24,160 of record CAYLMR010000024.1, on the reverse strand, counting down.
GTTTCTGACGCGCACTTTGGGAGCGTTATTGGTCTGAACCAATATCACGGTGGTTTTGCCGGCTTTAGTATCTTCGTCAGTGAGATATTCTTTAGCGGCGCCGTCTTTAAGGACATTGATATTTACGATGTTATCCTCAGGGAGATTTTTCAATTCACTGTAGGGTTTGCGAACACCGTCAACAATCACTATACTGATTTTTTCAGCACCCTTGATGTCGGCGCCCGAACGGTCGCGGATAGTGATTATGTGACTATCGGGAGCGGGGGTGGAGGGAACCTCTGTTTGCGCGGAAGTAAAAAAGTTAGTAACTTTGGCCTCCGAAACAGTGTCGAGAGCCGATGAGATGAGCGGAGAGCAAAGCACTCCGATGCCAAGCGCCACGGCGGGCACTATCCAAGCCACGCGTAATCGCACAGCGGGGCGGGATTTTTTTTGTAACATCATTTTGATACGTTTAGATATATTGGAATGATTATTTAGGGAGCAGGCTATGGAGTGGAATCTTGAGCCTGCTGCCTTTTTTAGCAGCATAAGTTGATAAGTTCGGGCGTCGATACCTGAGTCGATGACTTTGGCGTCGGCCTGATATTCGTGAATTTCAGAGAGATCGCGGCGAATAAGCCATACCGTGGGCCAATACCAGAGCAGGATGGCGGCGAATTCCATGACAATTAGGTCAATCCAATGCTTTTGGTCAAGGTGAGCGCTTTCGTGAATCATCACGCTCAGGTCGTAGTCCTCATTGTCGTGAAGGAGAATATATCTGCCCCAGCTGCATGAGCTTAATCCCGAGGCTGAGTGGCGCAGGACTTTCCATTGCCCGAAATTTCCGTCGGGGCGCCCGGAGCGAATTATCTTTTGCATATAGATGGCTGACATCAAAAACCTTATCGCACATATTCCCGCGCCCGCCACATAGAGGATAATGAGAATCTGAAGCCAAAGCGAAGTGCCTGACACCGGGACGCTTACTGCCAAGGGGAGGTTGGTGATTGTGTCGGGGAGAGTTGTAGCGGGAATCTCGATGGCGCCGGGCAGACCTGCGTGAGTGTCAATCATGAGCAGCCCCGCAACCATCAGCGAAATAGCGAGACATGCCAGTAGTGACCAGCGCGAAAGGGTGTGGAAGGTCTGCCGCCCGAGAGCTAACCGCGCGATGAGATAGAGCAGCGTGAGCATTATGCCCGCGGCAATCGAATAGGCAAATAAGGCTCCCATGGTTAACGATCGGATGATGAGTTTTCGATCTCGTCGAGCAACGAGCGGAGTTCCTCTATCGAAATATCCTCTGATTTCACAAGGTTTGACACAAGCCGACGGCATGAGTTACCGAAATATTCGCTCACGATCGAGCGCACCGAGCGGCGCCCCGCATCGGTTTCGGAAAGCAGGGGATGATAAACATAGCTCTTGCCCTGAGGAGTATGGCCGAGCCATCCTTTCTCTTCGAGCAGCCTAACCAGAGAGCTGAGAGTGTTGAAATGAGGAAGCGGCTCGGGATAGAGTGACCTGAGTGTCTGAACCGACATCGGGCCATGAGCCCAAAAGAGCTTCATTATTTCTTCTTCGCGGGGGGTGAGATGTTTCATGACAAGGGGTTTTGAGATTCACGCCGCAAAGATAAACTAAATTTTTCAGTTATAACTAATATTTTCAGTTTTATTTTTGAAAAAAAGAACCGAGGCGCATAACTTCGGTTCAGTTAGTGGGTTAGAATGTAGATATCAGTCGGCATTAAAACCGACCGAATAATAATTCGCGTTGTTTCTCGACGGTGATGGGCGAGGAGTGGCCCGAGAGGAGGAGAGTGTCGGGGGGCAAGGTGAGTATCCTGTCGACGATCGACCTCTCAAGCTCGGCGGGGTTGCCGCCCGGAAAATGTGTCAGGCCGGGGCCATGCTCATAGAGGGTATCACCCACAAAGGCCACCTTGTCGTCGGGCGAATAATAGGTCACCGAGCCGGGGGTGTGGCCGGGGGTATGGATAACCTTGAGATAAAACCTCGAGTTATCCTTAAGCCTTATCGTCTCGCCGTCATAGAGCTCCTCATAGTGAGCAATGATGACCGGTTGGCCCGACTGACCGCTCAGGTTGAGGTAGGGGTCGGAAAGATAGGGGGCGTCGGAGGGATAGATATAGATCGGCGCCGAGAGCTTCTCACTCAGCTGGCAGGCCGCTCCGGTGTGGTCGAAATGGCCGTGGGTGAGGAGAATCTTCTCGATATGCCAGCCGTTGCTGACAATGGTGTCGTAGATAAGTCCGGCCTGAGCCCCGGGATCAATCAGGAATCCCGACTTTGAGTGGTCGTCGATATAGAAATAGCAGTTTTCGGTAAAAACGCCTGTAACGGCAAGTAGACTTACCATAATGTCACCTCCTTAGAAAAGCTGACAGCCGTCGGGGCCGCACTGATGCGGGCGCTCGGTCTCAGTGGCTTTTGACTGAAGTTCGGCTCTCTTGACCTCTCTCTCGAGGGCGGCGCGGAAACCTTCGAGCGACATTGCACCGGGAATGGCCATTTCGCCGTTGATAACGAAATAGGGCACACCGCGCACACCTCTCATAGCGGCCTCGCGCTCGTCAAACCTCACTTCGTCGTCATATCTGTCAGAATCGAGCACCTCCTTAACCTTAGTCTCATCCATACCCACCGATTTGGCGATGTCGGTAAGCACCTTGTGGTCGGAGAGCACGAGATTGCGGGTGAAATAGGCATCAAAAAGAGCCTGGTTGAGCTTCCCGACGGTGGCACGGTCATAGTCGTGCTCGGCGAGCTTCATGAGCCTGTGGGCGTCGCGGGTGTTGGAATACAGTGTGGTGGAGTAGCGGAAATCTATGCCGAGATCCTTGCCGAGCTTCGAGATTTCCTCAATCTGCTTTTCTGCATCCTCAAGCGACATGCGATATTTCATGGCAAAACGCTCGGGAGTGGTGGTGGTCACCTCTTTGGGAGCCGAGGGATCGAGCTCGAAAGCGCGATAGTTGATCTCAACTTCATTGTCAAGAGAAAGCTGACGGATAGCATCTTCAAGGCGTGTTTCGCCGATATAACAATAAGGGCAAGCGAAGTCGCTCCAAACTGTAATTGTAATCATTTTGATAATTTCCTTTCGTGTTTAAATAGTGAATCAGATTTGTGAAAAATCAAGCGCCTCCCGGTCGCGTGGCGAATAAGAGGCGCTTATAATATCGTCGGGGCCGGTCAGTCTTCCTTGCGGAACTGGTCTTTACCTACACCACACACGGGGCATACCCAATCGTCGGGAAGATCCTCAAAAGCGGTTCCGGGGGCAATGCCGTTGTCGGGGTCACCTACTGCGGGATCATATTCCCATTCACATACTTCGCAAACGTATTTGTCGTTGTTCATAGCTTTATAGATTAGAGGGGTTTGAGATAAGGTTTAAAGGTGTTTTTACATCCTTATAACATCGGGCTGAATAATAATGTTTGGTCGGCGCCCCCATATTCTTGGCAGATCGGAATGATTTGACTAATTTTGTGAGAAGAAAAACTAATCAGAGACTATGACAAATCAGGAGGCTACCCCCGCAAAGCGTGTTGATCCGGAAGAAATCAGAATAGAGGATTATGATTATCCTCTGCCCGACGAGCGTATCGCAACCTATCCGTTGGCTCAGCGCGACAGCTGCAAGCTGCTCGTGAGCTATCCCGACGCTACGACGGGAGATTATCTTTTCAGCGACATCATAGAGTTGCTCCCCGCCAACAGCCTGCTCGTGGCCAACGACACGCGTGTCATCAACGCGAGGCTGAGATTCAGAAAGTCGACCGGCGCGCTGATAGAGGTATTTGTGCTTGAGCCGGTCGAGCCGGTTGATTATGCCTGCTCGTTTGCCTCTACGAGCGGCTGCTCATGGACCTGCTTCGTGGGCAACAGCAAGCGCTGGAAATCGGGGGAGCTCACGCTGCCTGTTGACATCGAGGGGGTTGGTGAGGTGATTCTCACCGCCCGCAAGGCCGACACTCCGGCCGAAGGCGATTCAGCCGCCAGAGTCATAGAGTTCAGCTGGGATAATAAGGAGGTGTCGTTTTCGCAGATCATCGCCGCCGCGGGCGAGATACCTATTCCTCCCTATCTCAACCGCAGCTCGGAAGAGAGCGACAGCCGCGACTATCAGACAGTGTTTTCGCGTGTGGAGGGGTCGGTGGCTGCTCCGACTGCAGGATTGCATTTCACTCCCGAGCTTCTCGGGCGCCTCGCCGAAAAGGGTATCGAGCGGCGCACTCTCACCCTGCATGTCGGGGCGGGAACATTCAAGCCGGTGAAGAGCGACACTATCGCCGACCATGACATGCACTCTGAATTTATCTCGGTGAGCCGCGCGCTGATAGCCGAGCTGGCTGAGCGCCGCCGCCCCGTCACCGCCGTCGGCACCACCTCGGTGCGCACCCTCGAGAGCCTCTATCATCTCGGCTGCATGGCCGCTTCGGGCATGAACCTCGACCGCGTGGAGCAATGGTATCCCTATTCTCCCGACCATCCGAATCTGAGTGTTGAGGAAGCTTTAGAGGCGCTGGTGAGACATCTCGACAAGACCGGCGCCGACTATCTCACCGCCTCGACGCGCATTATCATTGTGCCCGGCTATAAATACAGGGTGGTCGACAATATCATCACCAACTTCCATCAGCCAAGGTCAACCCTGCTGCTGCTCGTGAGCGCCTTTGTCGGCGAGCGGTGGAGAGACCTCTACCGCCACGCGCTCGACTCGGGCTACCGCTTCCTGAGCTATGGCGACGCCTGCCTGCTGTTGGGCGCCAAGTAGTTTTATTCCTGAAGAATATCGTGGATAGGCAGGGGGAAGGTAAATGTGGCCTGAGTGGCTATGATGCCTGCCCCCGACGACACATTGCTGTGCTCAAACACGGCATCGCCCAGTCCTACTCCTCCCAAGGCTCCGCTTATACCCTCGGTAGCAGCCCATAGCGACAGCATGTAGCTGTAATATTCGGTTGAGATGTGGTTGAGATTTACGTCGAGAGTGAGCTTGTCGTTGAGGTCGGGATGGTGGGTGTAGTCGCAGTTATAGCGGCCGCTGAGGGGAATTTCCAGACAGTATTGCTTGCCTGAAATCTGACGGTCGGAAAACACGGTATAGAGGCCGTAGGCATCGGTGATGATGGTTTCGACGGGGGTGATATGCTCGGAGAAGATTGGCTCGAAGCTGTAGTCGGGGGAGAGGGAGAGGCTTTCGGCTATGGGCACGAAAACGGTCGCGTCGTCATCCTCATAGTGTATGCTGCGGTAGGTGGGGAGGTCGAAGATGTAGTAATTTTCCTCAGAGGCGGGGTCGGTGAAATATACATTGAGCACCATCTCAAAGCTTGAGGTGAATGTGTTGGTCTCCTCTGAGTATTTTGAATTGTTTTTCTTGATGAAGGTCTTGACATTGTCGATCTTCACGGGGTCGGGCAGAGTAACTTCGGCCTCAGCCTCACCATAGGTCTTGTCGACGGCGTGAATCCTCAGCTTGTCGCCACATCGGGGTATATATGAGCTTTCATAATAGCTTCTTACCTTTTTATAGGGGTCATCGGGGGGAGTGAGAGTGAGGGTTTCCTGAAATTGGCCGTTGACATAGAGCGAAACTTCAGCCTCGTTGAGGTTGATGTCGATGTCGCCGGCCTCGGGGTGGCCTTCGGAATATCGCCATGTGCGGGTCACCTCGACCGAGATTTTCTCGCCGGCGGTGATGAGCGAGTTGAGACACACTACGGGAGTGCTCGGCAGGTCAGGCTCGAAGTAGGTGTAGCAGCCTGAGAGGAGGAGGGAGAGCGAGAGGATAAGAGCGGTATAGATTGATTTCATTTTATCGAGATTTTCGGGATTAATCGGGAGTTGTCGGGATTAGTCGGGAGTTGATTAGAAGAGCCAGGTATATGACACCGAGGGGATGATGGGGATGGCCCTGACATGCTGAAACATGTCGATCATCTCACCGTTGAGCCAGCCGGAGTCGCGTCTCACGGCAATGACATTCATATAGCAATAGGCGTTATAGACGCTGAAGGTCCAGTAGCCGCGGCGGGTGTGGCGTGTGGCCGAGAGGTCGAGGCGGTGATAGAAGGGCAGGCGGTAGTTGTTGGTCGACTCATAATAGATCATGTCGAAACTCCACGGGCCGAGAGAGGGGTCGTTCCAGCACTGCAGGGGGAGGGTGATGCGGTTGCCGCTCATGCCTGTCCATGAGGCGCCGATCTCCCATTTGGGATTGATTTTCCAGCCGAGGGCAATGTTGATTTTGTGGCGGTTGTCAAATCGGGCGGGAAACCAGAGCCCTTTGTTTTTGTCGGGGAAGCGGCGGTCGGCCCAAAGGAGCGAATAAGCCACATGGCCGGTGATGGTGCCAAACTCTTTGGAGAGCTTGAAGTCAATGCCGTGGGAACGACCCTCGCCGACACCCAGTTTCTTGGTCCAGCTCTCCGAGGGGGGCACGAGATAATAGTCGTCGGTATAGTCGATGAGGTTGCGCATCCATTTATAATAGGCCTCTACCGAGAGGGTGAACTGCTTGTCGCGGGTTGACCAATAGCCGCCCAGGGCAACCTTGTCGGCAGTCTGCGGCTTCTGGTCGCCGGTAATCGGAATCCACTGGTCGGTGGGGAGCGAGATGTTGCTTTCGGCAAGCTGGTGTATGAACTGAGCCGAGCGCGAATAGGCAGCCTTTATCGCGAGATTATCCTTAGGTGTGAAGCGCACCGAGAAGCGTGGCGAGAGGGCGCTCTTGGTCTTGCCGCCGATGTTGAACATCGTGTAGTGAACTCCCGCGTTGAGTCTCAGCAGGTTGCCCAACGAATAGTCGTCAGACAGATAGAAATTCATCTCGTTGGCGCGATAGCGGGGCACATCGTCATAGAGCTTGGCCTCCTCGTCCTCTTTCGAGAGGGTGTGAACAGCGCGCGTGGGGAGGAAGGAGTGGTGAGTGTAGGAGGCGCCGAAGTCGAGCTTGTTTTCGGTGCTGATGAGATAGTTGAAGTCGGCGCGGGCAATGATGTCGTTGATGTTGTTGTGGTGGGTATAGGCGGTGCGGTTAAACGAATTGACCACGTCGCCGGTGATGTCATATTCATCCTTGTGGCTGCGGAGCGAGGAGAAATAGCGGGTGAAAGCGCCGGTCAGCTCGCCATAGAGCTTGGGTGAGAAAATATATTTCCACCCTGCCGAGGCCACGATGTTGCCCCACCTCAGTTTGGCTCTCGTCTCGGAATAGGAATTGTCGGGCAGGTTCTCGGTGCCGTCGCCGGGAGGAGGTGCCGGAGCGACGATATTACCTACATAATAATTATTATCTTTTTTCTTGTCGTCGTCGCCCACGTTGAGATAATCCTCGCCATAGTAGAACATCAGGAAGGCGCTCGACTTGTCGGAGAAGTTGTGGTTTACCTTGGCGTTGATGTCGGTAAAGGCATAGCCGAAATGAGTGTTGTGGTCTTTGTTGACCTTATTCATTATCGCAAGGGCGGGAATGGTGAGCAGGTCATACCATGAGCGACGTATGGCAAAGGAATATGAGGTGCGGTCTTTCCCCAGGGGGCCGTTGATGTCGAAGGCTCCCGAGGTGAGGCCGAGGCGGAAGCTGCCGTGATGCTCCTTGAGGGAGCCGTCTTTGGTGTGGACATCCATAAACGAGGCGAGACGGCCGTCATATTTGGCGGGGAAGGAGGTTTTATAGAAATCCACGTTGCGCAGGGCGTCGACATTGAAGGCTGAAAACAATCCGCCGAAATGGTTTACCTGATAGAGCGGAATGTTGTCGAGCATAAAGAGATTTTCGTCGGTGTCGCCGCCGTGAACATACATGCCGGCCATACCCTCTATGCCGGCCGAGATGCCCGGTTCAAGCTGCAGGGTCTTCACCACGTCGCTCTCTCCGAATATCACCGGGGTGGCCTTGATGGTCGAGCGGGTGAGGTTGAGGCTGCCTATCTCGGGGGCATACATCGCTTTGGCATTGTTGACCGAGCCGTGAACGGTGACCTCCTTAAGCTCGCGGGCTTTGGTGAGGGAGACATTGAGGCGGGTATTATGGGTGAGCATGAACTCACCGGTGAGGTAAGGGTCGAAACCCACATATTGCACCTTGAGGTTAACCTTTCCTTCGGGAATCGTGAGGGAGTAGAAGCCGTTGGCATTGGTAGTGGTGCCTTTGCCCGAGGTGAGATCAAACACCGTGGCGCCTACGAGCACCTCGTCGTTTGCAGCCTCTTTCACAAAGCCGCTTACGGTGAGCTTGGCCGCCTGCTTGCGGTCGGCGCGGCGCAGGGTGACGTTGTTGCCCTTGATATTGTAGGTGATTCCGGTGCCGCTGAACATCCTGTCGAGTACCTCAGTGAGGGGAGTGTTGCGGGCATTGACGCTCACCTTCATGTTGTTGAGCAGTCCGGCGGGGTAGATGAAGTTTTTGCCTGTCTGTTGGAGAAGTTCGGCAAACACGCTCTCGGCATCGCGGTCGGTGGCGCGGAGAGTGACGTTCTGAGCGCTGACACTCAGCACCGCGGCAATGATCAGCGCAAGGATGATGCTTCTTTTCATTGCTTGGAGGGAGTTTCGGTTTCAGACTCGATGGCAAGCTCGGTGTCGAAAAGCTCGTTGAGGGTCTCGACAACTTCGGCGGCGGTGCCCTCATAGGAGATGTTCACTTTGATTTCCTGTTGGGGGAGGCCGGTGATCTTCACATCATAGATCTTTTCGATTTCGGCCACAACCTCAGAGAGGTCGGCGTCGCGGAACTCGATTTTCTGCTTTGTCTCGGCAAGCGCCACAGTGGGGGCGGGAGTCGAAAGCTCGGTTTGAGGTGATGAGGGCGCGTTGGTGCGGAGATAGAAATAGAATGAAGCCGAGGCCGAGAGCACTATCAGCGCCACGGCGGCGGCAGCTATGTTGCGGCGGAAGGCGGAGATGCCGTGATTGGCGCGGAACAGCCGCCACCCTCTGGCCGGCAGCAGCGTGTCGTCGCGGTAATAGCGGGTGACAAACTGAATATCCTCTTCAAGTTTCTTCTGATTAGCCATAGTGAGAATTTTATTAACTTTATAGCTAGGACGAGGATTATCGGGAATACCCCTATGCCGCGCGCAAAAAATTTACAGAAAAGGCAGGAAAAACACTTTGCCCTTGTCGGGTTCGAGCGAAGAGCGGAGCGCCTTAAAGGCTTTGGTCATCTGATTTTCAACCGTTTTGACAGATATGCCGAGCTCTTCGGCTATCTCGGCGTTTGAGAGGCCGTCGCGTTTGCTCAACAGGAAAACTTCGCGACATCGCTGCGGCAGCTCGCTTATGGCAACCCATAGACGGGCATCTCTCTCCGAGGTGTCGATCTGCTCGTCGGTCGGCTCGATATCTTTTATATCCTCTATTGTTAGGGCTGATTCCTTTGATTGGGCCGACCTGAGCCTGTCGATCGTAAGATTGTGAGCCACGCGATAGAGATAGGCTCTGAAATTGTCGGGGAGAGGCAGGCCGGCAAATTTTTCCCACGCAATAGAATAGGTTTCCTGAACAATATCCTCAGCCTCCTGCGCATCCCGGCAAATGCGCGTAACATACATGCCCAGAGCGGTGTAGTAGCGCTTGAAGTATGTCTCAAATTGCTTGTTGCGGTTCATTGGTCGGATGAGGGTATTATGATTGAGGGTGTGGGGGCGACGGTGTCGGCCAGAGATGAGAAGAGGGGGAGGAGTTGGGAGGGTGTGACAGGCTCGGGCTCGGGCAGCAGGCCGGCAATCCGGGCGAGGCGCCCTATTATCTCGCGGGGAGTGTATCGCGCGAGCAGGGCCTCCATGCCCATCGAGGCGTCGCGCTTGGAGAGTCTCACCCCCTCGGCGTTGCATATCAGGGGAAGATGAGCGAACCGCGGCGGCTCATAGCCGAGCTGCCTGTGGAGCCATATCTGTGGAGCAGCCGATGAGAGGAGGTCAACCCCTCTCACTACTTCGGTGATGCCCATCATGGCGTCATCGACCACCACGGCCAGCTGATAGGCCCACGCCTTGTCGGCGCGCCGCACTATGAAATCGCCCCATTCAGCGGCGAGGTCGATGGCCTGAGGGCCATATACCCCGTCGGAAAACTCTATGGTGGTCCGGGGCACGGCCACACGCAGGGCCACCGGTTGGAGAAGCTGCTCCGGGGTCATGACGCGGGGCAGGTCGGCGGGGCGGCATTTGCCTCCATAGACAAACCTGCCGTCGGAGGCATGAGGGGCTGATGAGGCGTGAAGGTCTGCGCGGGTGCAGCGGCAGGGATAGAGCAAACCCGACCGGCGCAGGGTTTCGAGAGCGTCGAGGTAGAGGTCATGGCGCTGACTCTGACAATAAGGCCCGCAGGGACCGAGGTTGTCAACACCCCCTTCATCCCAGTCGAGACCGAGAATGTGGAGATCTTCCTCTATGCGGCGGGCATATTCGTAGCGCGACCGCTGAGGGTCGAGATCCTCGATGCGCAACACCCACTTGCCACCCGCTTTCCTGGCCGACAGCCATGACAGCAGGGCGGTGAAGAGGTTGCCGAGGTGCATACGCCCGGTAGGCGAGGGGGCGAAGCGCCCCCTCACCGGGCTATCGGTTATCATTTTTCAGAACCGCCAACAGGTATTTTGGCGATGCGGCGCTCGTGACGGCCTCCGTCGAAGGGGGTAGAGAGAAATTCGTCGACAATCTCAAGCGCGAGGGTCGAGTCGATGAAGCGGGCGGGGAGCACCAACACGTTGGCGTCGTTGTGCTGACGGGCGAGGCGGGCGAGCTCAACGGTCCAGCAGATGGCGGCACGGATGCCCTGATGTTTGTTGAGGGTCATGGCGATGCCGTTGCCCGAGCCGCACATGGCGATGCCGGGGTAGCAATGCCCTTGCTCTACGGCCTCGGCGCAGGGGTGGGCGAAGTCGGGATAGTCGCATGACTCCTCCGAGGTTGTGCCGAAATCCTTAAACTCGCGGTTGGCAAGAGTGAGATGGTTTTCGATGATGCATTTCAGCTCATAGCCGGCGTGATCGCTGCAAAGGGCTATAGGCAGGGTAGTGGTGTTTGACATATTGGGGAATCTTTTATGAAATGTTACCTGAAATTGGAAATTATCGGGAGATTGGTGGGGAGTGAGGCTTCGATTTTGGGGGTGTCGCCCGAGATGCCCACATAGAGGTGACGCCACACACAGGTGGGTATCAGGCTCCAGAGGGCGTTGACAATGCGCCAGCGGGTGTTGATTGTAGCCACTTCCTTGCCCTTTTCGATGGCGTTGATGATGAGGGGCATCGCCTCGTCGAGACTCATGATCATGGGGTAGTCGGTCGAGGGGTCGAGCAGGGGAGTGCGTATGAATCCGGGGCGTATGTCGGTGAATTTTACATTGACCTTCTGGTGAATGGCAAGCTGGCGCAGCGAGTCGATAAACTGGCGCTGAAAACGCTTTGAGGCGCTGTAGGCGGCGGCCGACCCGAGGGCGTTGGTGGCAGCCACCGAGGTTATCACGGCTATGTGGCCGGGAGTGTCGTTGGCGGTGCGACGGAAATATTTATAGGCTTCGGCAACTATGCGGGCAAATCCCACAACATTCACCATCAGAGTGTTGGTGAGGATGGAGTCGTTGAGGTCGGTGTCGTTGAATCCCACACCCGAGGCAAAGAGCAACACATCCATGCCGCCGGTGAGCTGAATCAGCTCCTCAAACTTGCGTGTGGCGTCGGGAGCGGTGACATCGAGGCCGGTCACCTCTATCTGATCGGGATAGCGCGCCTGGAGCTGCTTCATGGGGTCGGTGTGGCGGGCGGCCATGCCTATGCGGTAGCCCATTTCGGCATATCTGCCGGCTGCCTTGAGGCCTATGCCCGAGCTTGCGCCGATGATTATGATTCTTTTCATAGTTGATTATGGTTCGGGGGTTAAGTTAATAAGGTTATTTCTTATCTTTTTTAACTCCCGGGCGGGGTGTGATGTTCAACGGAAGGGTATACATCAGCGACAATCCCACTCCGAAATTGTTGGTGCGCTTGCCGAATCCCGGAATGACGAGCGGCTCACCGTAGGGGGCGTTGCTCTCGTGGGCTATGGTGCGGAATTTAAACTGCCACCCGGCGCTGAGATTGCTTACCAGCTTGACTTTCACTCCGAGCGACACTTCGATATATCCCGCCGTGGAGCTGCACTGAGGTATGGTGAATGTAGTCGGGTCGTTCCAGTAGCCGGGAGGGGTGGAGACATCCACAACCTCATAATTGAAGTGGGTTATGCCATATCTCAGACCCACCAGCAGCTGATAGTCGGGCGAGTTGTTATAGAACACATTATACAATATGCCGATGTTGAAATAGGGGGCGAGCTTTGACTTCCATCTGAAATTTGACTCGTCGGGCGAGACGTCGGCACTGCTCACACCCACTCCCACGATGGGGTTGAAACGGTTGTGGAGACTCAGCAATCCCCAGAACTCTATTCCGCCATATTCCTGGCCGAGCAGACGCATGAAGGGGTCCCACAGATTCACTCCCACGGTCACCGAGGTGAAGCGGGGATAGAGATTCTTGGGGCGGAACATGTCGGCTATCGAGTCGGGCAGGATTACATTGGCAACTGTGTCGAGAAAATAGCTTGAGCCGTCGTCGGTCATAACCTCTTTCACGGCGCTGCGGTCAACTTTTTTCTGGGTGAGCTGATTGGTGAGCCGCTGGTGGTCGCGCTCGGCCTGAGAGCGGTCGCGCACATTGACCGGGGTGATGGTGCGCTTGTTGTCGAGCGGGTTGCGCCGGGCTCTCGTCTGAGCCTCGGGCGCGGGGATGACTGCCGCCGAGTCGGCGGGAGAGGTGAGCAGCGAGTCGGGTAGGGCGACAGCTGTGGTGTCGGCGCTCTGCCACACTCCGCTCATCACCCCGGTGCGGGCAGCTGAGGCCGCCGCTGCGGTCATTACTAATGTGAGAAGAAAAATCGCAATCTGTTTCATGTCAATGCTCACATAAAGGGATTTTCTTCATTCTCATCCTCCTCGATTTCGCTGTCGTCTCTGAAAAAGATTTTCAGCCGCTCTATGTCGAGGTTGTTGATCACCGAGTCGGTGAGCGCCACCGAGTCGATCATCAGCGAGGTGTGGGAGATGCGGGTGATGGTGTAGCGATACATAGCGCCACACGCTTCGGAGGCGAAATAGGGGGTGGTGGTATAGTCGATGGTGATGGTGTCGCGGGGGGAGAGAAGGCCGGTCGAATCGTTGGCCACGAGATAGCGGAAAAAGAATGATGTCGTGGCGCGGTTGGCTCTCAGCGGCAGGTAGACTTCGCGGATGGCGGTCAGGCCGGTGGCGAGGAGCGAATCGTTGGGCGCGCCCACTCCGCCTATCTCCACTCCGGTGAGCGCAATCTGGCTCAGGGTCGCCATGTCATAAAATCCGGCGCGGGGCACACTGGTCTGGTTTTCGGTGCATCCGCCCGAGTTGCATGACGACACGAAGACCCCCGCCGCAAAGATTATTGCAGCGGCGAGTGTCAGCGCTATCCGACCCGATAGTCTCATATTCCCCACTTAACGATTTCGTCTAACGGTTTGCGGGGAGTGTTGCGGTAGGTGTCGGGGGCTTTGGCCGAATATCCGAGGGGAATGATGGCCACCGGCTCGACTGACTCCGGCAGCTGAAGAGCCTCTGACAATTGGGGGGCGAGGAAGTTGCACACCCAGCAGGTCGCCAGCCCGAGGCTCTCGGCGGCGAGGCAGATATGCTCAACGGCGATAGCCACGTCGATGTCGGTGTGGTCTTTGCCGTCGGCGCGATGCCACGCCTCGGAGTGGTCGCCGCAGGCCACGATATAGACAGGCGCCTCGGCTATCCAGGAGCGGTCGTAGCTTTTGATGACGGCCTGACGGAGCTCGGCCATGTCGCGGGTGATGACATAGAAACGCCACGGCTGGAGATTGCAGGCCGAAGGAGCGAGGCGGGCAGCGTCGAGCACAGCGTTGACGAGGTCGTGGTCAACATCGTCGGGCAGGTATCTGCGGGTGCTTTTGCGCGATTTGATCACGTTGTAGAGAGCGGGATAGGCGTTTGAGTCGATTGACATATTCAGAGGTCGGTTTTAATGGTCTGTTTGATTTCGTAATGATTGCGCGAGGAGGAGTTTCTCACCACCAGCTCGCCGATAAATCCGGTGAGAAACAGCTGACAGCCTATTATCATCGTTGTGAGCGAGAGGAAGAAATAGGGGGAGTCGGTGACGAGTATGTAGGGCCTTCCGGCATAGAGATTGTAGAGCTTGGTCACTCCCACCACTATGATGGCTATGAAGCCGAGCAGAAACATCAGTGAGCCGAGCAGGCCGAAGAAGTGCATGGGTCTTACGCCGAATTTGCCGGTAAACCACAATGTGGCCAGATCGAGGTAGCCGTTGACAAAGCGGTCGAGACCGAATTTCGATTTGCCGTATTTGCGGGCCTGGTGATGAACCACCTTTTCGCCGATGCGGTTAAATCCGGCTATCTTGGCGAGATAGGGAATGTAGCGGTGCATGTCGCCATAGACCTCGATATGCTTCACCACCTCGTTGCGATAAGCCTTGAGGCCGCAGTTGAAGTCGTGGAGGTTGCGGATGCCGCTCACCTTGCGGGCGGTGGCGTTGAAGAGTTTGGTGGGGATGGTCTTCGAGAGGGGGTCGTAGCGCTTCTGCTTCCAGCCGCTCACGAGGTCATAGTTGTCCTCGGTAATCATGCGGTAGAGCTCGGGAATTTCGTCGGGAGAGTCCTGCAGGTCGGCATCCATGGTTATCACCACATCTCCCTGTGCAAGGGCAAAACCGTTGTAGAGGGCGGGGCTTTTGCCGTAGTTGCGGCGGAATCTCACGGCTCTCACGGCGGGATTTTTTGCGGCAAGGGCTTCGATCACTTTCCATGAGTCGTCGGTCGAGCCGTCGTCGATGAAGATTATCTCGTGAGAAAATCCGTTCTGAGCCATTACGCGCTCTATCCATGCTTCAAGCTCGGGGAGCGACTCGGCTTCGTTATATAATGGGATGATTACTGAAATATCCACGCAAACAGAGATTTAGATATATTTGAGGGGGTTGTTTAATCTTTTCGGGGAGAGGCGGGAATCTTGCGTGCCCTGACGAGCAGCGCCATGATGACCGAGAGGAGCGAGCCGCTGAACACACTCAGCCATATCATCTCGGTGACTATCGCCATGGTTGAGGGCACCATGTTGTTGTCGATCATCGACTGGAGGAGCGAGGCTACTTCGCGGCCGCGTTCCCACGGATAGTCGCTGTAGAGCTCGATCATGAGCTTCATCTGCTCGACCACAAAGCCGGGGTTGACATATTTAAACCACACCACTTCGACCAATCCCGAGATTATCGCCCCGCAGAGAAATATCATGATGCCGTGCATCCAGAGCGACGACAGCAGGGTGGTGCCCTGATCGGTGACATAGCTGCGGCGCAGGCAGCGGTAGATGATGAAGGGCACCGACAGCATCATGGCGAAAGCCACAAGCGAAAGCCATGCGTGCTGACCCGAATAGACCACGCTGAGAAACATCAGCGCGAGAAAGAGGCCGAAGCCGAGTCCGTCGCGTGCACCTCGGGTGTAGGGGGAAGCTCCCGGTTGGTCGGCAGGATGACCGGATGATTGTGAGTTCATTTCGATTTCAGGATTGTTGGCTTTGCAAAGTTACTGATTAGCGGCGGATTTTACTTAATCTCAGCCCGACAAATTTGCCGGCGGGGATTATGTCAGGGGTGTGTGGAAGTCGGGTATCTCTACCTCTATGCCTCCCCCTTTGACCGACATCGACGTGAGGGGGGCGAACGACGACCACAGGGCTGCGTCGGCCACCGATATGTCGGGAGGGCGGGAGTTGAGGATGTTGTCAAACAGGCGGCGGTCCATGATATAGTTCATGAGATTGTCAACGCCGAGCCTACGGGCATCAGCCTCATATTCCCTCACCCAGGGGTGAGCCTCGCGGGCAAGCCACTCGCTCAGCTGCTCGCCGCGCAGCGGTTGGCCGCCGTTGATCGAGTCGGCCTGAACTATCATTTCGGGATATTTGGCCGAATAGCCCTCTGAGCCACACACCATCTGAATCCTCGAATAGGGGCGCGGGGTCGAGATGTCATATTGCAGCATGATGGAGCGGCCGCGGGCGGTGCGCACAAGGGTGGTGTTGGGGCCGTCGGGGGTTATCGACGAGCTCATCGACATCAGGGCCACCGGGCGGTCGGGGGTGTCGCAGCCGCGGTCGGCGGCAGCTATGAGCTGACATATCGGGCCTATGGCGTGGGTGGGATAGGGATTGGCGCCGTTGGCGCGCCCCATCTCCACATACCATTTGCGGGCGCCCTCAAGGTCGTGGCGGAGGTCATGGATATAGGCACCCTCGAGGTGGGTGATTGTGCCCAGCAGACCTTTCTCAACCATTGAGAACTGGGCGAGGTGGAAGGGGTCATAACAGCAATTTTCGGTCATGGTGCAGGTGCGGCCTGTGGCATGGCTCACGGCCACTATCTCCCGACACTCCTCGATGGTCACGGCAAGGGGCACCTCGACCGCCACATCATGGCCGGCACGCATGGCTGCCAGGGCGATGGGCGCATGGCTGCCCCAGTCGGTGCAGATATACACGAGGTCGATGCCGTCGGCCGCCACAAGCTCCTGCCAGTCGACATAGAGCTGCGGCTGCCCGGATGAGGGGGGCAGGAGGGGCAGCGCCGCCCGGAGAGCGTCGGGAAGCCTGTCGCACAAAGCCACAACCTCGGCCTGAGCTATGAGGGCGAAACGGCGCAGTGTGGCAAGACCTCTGTGGCCGAGCCCTATGAGGCCCACACGCACCTTGCTTGGGGAGGAATTTAAATTGCTGAGTGACATAATTACCTGCAAAATTAATAAAAATTGCGACGTTAGTGAAATATGTAGTAACTTTGCTTGTTGTAAAGTAGAGGTGAAAGGCTTAAACTCTCCGATGACGCTCTTTTCCCTCATACCGAAATTCAAGGCGCCTCTTCATGGTGGCCGTAACCAAAACTATTGAAAAACAAGTAGAACATGACACCTCAGCCAACCCTCAACAAATATATCGCGGCAGCGATAGCCGACAATAGCGCCCGTCAGGCTCTTACCGACATCGACGGCCAACGTTTCTCCTACTCCTATCTCCAGACCGCTCAGGCCATAGCGCGTATGCACGCCGCTTTCTCGCTCGCCGGCATAAAGCGTGGCGAGCATATAGCCATCTGCGCCCACAATTCAGCCCGTTGGGGTGTGGCTTTTCTCGCCATCGTGACCTATGGCGCCGTGGCGGTGTCGATTCTGCCCGATTTCGCTCCCGCCGACATTGTGAAGCTTACCGTTCACAGCGACGCGCGGTTGCTGCTGGTTGACGATAAGGTGTGGCGCGCCGTCGAGCCTCACACCTCGGGCCTTGACAAGCTGCTCGGCGTCATAGCCATCGACACCGATATGCCGCTCGCCCTCTATGAGCTGGGCAAGTCGACGGTGGTTTCAAAAGCTCTTGCGGGTGTGGCCCTTGAGGTGGAGAAGAAATATCCCGCCGGAATCAATCCCACACGTCTCGAATATGCCGACGTGAAGCCCGACGAGGTGGTGATGATCAACTACACTTCCGGCTCTACCGGCTCGCCCAAGGGGGTGATGCTCACCGAGCGCAACATCTGGAGCAATGTGCAATATAGTATCGACGGCCTGCAGTTCCTCAAGCCGGGCGACGCTACGGTGTGTATGCTTCCGCTGGCCCACATGTTCGGCCTGACGGTTGATCTTCTCCACCCCTTTGTGAAGGGTTGCAACATCAATTTCGTTACCCGCACCCCCTCGCCGGCTGTGATTCTCAGCGCCTTTGCCAAGGTTAAACCGAAGCTTGTGGTATCGGTGCCTCTGGTGGTTGACAAGATTATCCGCAAAAAGGTGTTCCCCCAGCTTGAGACTCCCAAGATGAAGCGTCTGCTGAGTATCCCTGTCATCAACACGTTTGTCTACCGCTCGATACGCAAGAAGCTCATTGATGTGTTTGGCGGAAAGCTTCAGGAGATGATTATCGGCGGCGCAGCCCTGAGTCAAGATGTGGAGCAATTTCTGCGCAAGGTGAAATTTCCCTTCACCGTTGGCTACGGCATGACCGAGTGTGGCCCGCTGGTGGGCTATGCGGCATGGAACGAGCAACAGCCCGGCACCTGCGGCCATATCGTTGACCGCATGGAAATCAGAATCGACTCGCCCGACCCCGCCAACACTCCCGGCACTATCGAGGTGAAGGGCGACAACGTGATGAAGGGTTATTATAAGAATCCCGAAGCCACCGAGGCCGTGATCAAGAGCGACGGCTGGATGGATACCGGCGATATAGGCACCCTCAGCGCGCAGGGGCTTATCTCGATAAGAGGCAGAAACAAAAACATGATTCTCGGCCCCTCGGGTCAGAATATCTATCCCGAGGAGCTTGAGCAGATGATCAACAATCTCGAAGGCATGAGCGAGAGCGTGGTTGTGGATGATGACAAAGGCCGATTGGTGGCTCTGATTCATCCCGATCCAGAATATGTGGCTCAACAGCAGCTCACCGATGAGGCTATAGAGAAGCTCATCGAAGAGAATGTGAAGAAGGTTAACGAGAGTTTGCCCGCTTATAGCAAGATAGCCCGTCATCTCACTATGAAAGAGGAGTTTCTCAAGACTCCCAAAAAGTCGATACGCCGCTATCTCTACGGCCCTGACGGATTAAAATAATTTAGCCACGGCCGAGGTCACCCCCGCGGGCAGCTTGTCGACGGCCATAAAGGCGAGGCGCTGCCACAGAGGGAGGCCTCCGATTTGCGCGGCGAGAGAGTTGACTTCGGGGAAGGTTTCTTTCCAGGCCCTGACGTCGCGGTTTTGGCCGCGCAGATATTTCACCTTGCTGATAAATTTCAGACGGTTGATAAAGGGGGCGTATTCCCCGGCGAGACCATGCTCTGTCATCCAGCACTCAATCATCCGCGCGCAGGCAATGTGGTCGGATAGAATCTTCTCTTTGGCGGCACGCGACAGCGATTTCTTGCCTGGTAACACCGTGTAGTGGTAGAGTGTCTCCGCGTCGGTATAGGCCACCTCAGGGCGGAGAGCCAGCACTCTCGCCACCACCGAGAGGTCGTCCCAGCAGTCCATCCCCTCGACAGGCATCAGCGGCTCGGAGCCCAGCACCACGCTGCGATGAAACAGCTTGTTGGCTAACGAGAAGTTGACTGTGTTGAGCATCAGCGAGTTGAGGTCGTTGAGCGGCTGAGGCTTGAGTATCTCAGAGGGCCGGTCAGAGCCGGTTTCGATCGCCATTGGCGCTACCGCTACGAGCGCTTTTCCGAGCAGGGCGGCGCTAAGCAGGTCGCTGAAATAGCGGGGCGAAACAAAGTCGTCGGCGTCGACACGCCCAAGCCATTCGCCCCGCGCGGCAAGCATGCCTGTGGCCTGGGCCTGAGCGGCTCCGCGGTTGCGGTCATGGCTTATCACCACCGCGCGGTCACGGAGGCCGGGGAGCTCAGCCACGAGGCGCTCCACAATTGCGAGTGTGGAATCGTCGGGATGATCCAACACGATGACATATTCCAGTGCTCCCGACCGGGGGTCGGGCTGAGAGCCCAGCGAGCGCAGTGTGCGCTCTATGGTCGACTGGGCATTGTGGCACGGCACGATAACTGAAATTGCCGGTCGTGAGGATTGGGTCATGTGGCTGAGATTGGCGGGTTTGACAGTGCAAAGTTAGGAATATCAACGTAAATGCCCCAAAAATCGTGAGAAGATTTTTGGGGCATAAGTTATTTTGAGCCGGCGCGATGAGGCGCGCGGGTTGGTGTCGGGAGGATTACATCACGCCCTGACCCATCATTGCGTTGGCCACTTTCATGAAGCCGGCGATATTGGCGCCCTTCATGTAGTTGAGATAGCCGTCGGGCTCGGTGCCGTAGGCTACGCACTGGGTGTGGATGTCGCTCATGATGGTGTGGAGCTTGGCGTCAACCTCTTCGGCGCTCCACTGCAGGTGCATGGCATTCTGGGTCATTTCGAGGCCCGAGGTAGCCACGCCGCCGGCGTTGACAGCCTTACCGGGAGCATAGGTCACGCGGTTGGAGATGAAGGTGTCGATAGCTTCGGGTGTGCAGCCCATGTTTGAAACTTCGGCCACGAGAAGCACGCCGTTCTTAACGAGATTTTCGGCATCTTCCTTGCCGACCTCGTTCTGGGTGGCGCAGGGGAGGGCGATGTCGACTTTCTGCTCCCAGGGACGACGGCCGGGATAGAAAGTAGCTTCGGGGAATTTCTCGGCATAGGGAGCCACGATGTCGTTGCCTGAGGCACGGAGCTCGAGCATGTAGTTGATCTTTTCGCCGGTAACGCCTTCGGGGTCATAGATATAGCCGTCGGGGCCCGAGATGGTCACAACTTTGGCGCCGAGTTCGGAAGCCTTGAGGGTAGCGCCCCAGGCCACATTGCCGAAGCCGCTCACTGCCACTGTCTTGCCCTTGATGTCGAGACCTTTGAGCTTGAGCATGCTCTGCACGAAATAGAGGGCGCCGAAACCGGTAGCCTCGGGACGGATGCGTGAGCCGCCGAAGTCGAGAGCCTTGCCGGTCATTGAGCCGTCACACTGATTGCAGAGTTTCTTATACATGCCATACATATAGCCCACCTCGCGGCCGCCTACGCCTATGTCGCCGGCGGGAACGTCGCGGTCGGGACCGATGTTTTTCCAGAGTTCGAGCATGAAGGCCTGGCAGAATCTCATGATTTCAGCATCGCTCTTGCCGCGGGGCGAGAAGTCGGAGCCGCCCTTTGCACCACCCATCGGGAGGGTTGTGAGAGCGTTTTTGAAAGTCTGCTCAAAGCCGAGGAATTTGAGGATTGAGAGGTTGACGGAGGCGTGGAAACGGATACCGCCTTTATACGGGCCGATGGCATTGTTAAACTGCACGCGATAGCCAATGTTGTTTTGCACTTCGCCGCGGTCGTCGGTCCAGGTGACACGGAAGGTGAAGATTCTGTCGGGTTCAACCATCCGCTCGATGATTTTAGCTTTTTCAAACTCGGGGTGCTGATTGTAGATATCTGCAACGCAGATAAGCACTTCTTTCACTGCCTGGAGATATTCTTTTTCTCCGGGGTGTTTGAGCTCGAGAGAGCTCATAAGTTTGTTAATGTCCATGATGGTATTAGTTATTTAAAGGTGGCGGAGGCAGGGGAGCGGTCACTCCGTCGCTTTGATAATTATGGTTTAAATTTAGGTATGGCAAATATAGCAACTTCTTTTGTAATGAAAGCAAAAGCCGCCCCGTTAAAATTTGTTAACCTTAACGGGGCGGCCTGTCAAAATGAAAGCATTATATCTTTAGATGAGGTGTATCAGCGACGTTTTTTTCGTGAAGTTGATTTTTTTGCGGGGGCTGACGAGCCTTTTGCAGGAATTTTGAGCTTCTGAGAAATCTGAATGTTGGTCGACGAGCCGAGGTTGTTGGCCTTCTGGAGCTGACTCACCGTCACGCCGAATTTCTTGGCGATTTTAGAGAGGGTGTCGCCCGAGCGCACGGTATAGGTTGTGGGAGTTGCGGCCTTGGGCTTGGCTTCGGCTTTCTTTTCGGGAGCGGGCTTGGAAGCAGGTTTGGGCTGGGGAGCTGCCTCGGCCACTGCGGGAGCAGGTGTCTCGGCTGCGGGGCGCACTGAGTCAAGCTGCTGGGCCAGGGTGTCGGTCACCGCGGTGCCATGTTCCATGACTTCGATTGTCAGCACGTCGCCCGCCTTGACTTTGCCTCGGGTGAGGTTGTTCCACTTCTTGATGTCGGTGGCGCTGACGCCAAACTGCTTGGCGATGTCGCGGATGTTCTCGCCTCGTTTCACGGTGTGTTTCTTCACCACAAGGTGGTCGCCGATGATGGCGGTCGAGTCGGCGACAGCGCGGGGCTGACCCGGCTCAACGACTGTGCGGCGGGCATAGACGTCGGAGTCGAGGGCGAGGATGGCGTTTTCGCTCATGATGTAGCTCAGACACTGCTGGGAGGGGAGCACGAGCGCGTAGGGGTGGTTGTTGCCGGGAATGATGTCCTTGCGGAACTGGGGATTGAGCATCCTGATTTCTTCGACCGGAATGTTGAGCACTTCGGCTATCTGGTTGAAATGCACACGCTGAGCCACCTGCACTGTGTCGGTCACGAGCTGACGGGTCACGATGGTGGGCTTCACGCCATAGCGGTCAAAATAGTTCATCACGAAGTTGGCGGCTATGAATGCTGGCACATATCCTCTTGTTTCGGAGGGGAGATAGTTGTAGATTTCCCAGAAATCCTTTTTGCCTCCGCCGGCGCGGCGCAGGGCCTTGTTGACGTTGCCGGGACCGCAGTTGTAGGCGGCGATGGCGAGCGACCAGTCGCCATATATCTCATAGAGCTGCTTGAGATATTTGGCGGCGGCGCGGGAGCTCTTGCGGGGGTCGCGACGCTGGTCAACGAGCGAGTTCACTTCCATGCCGAGGCCGTTGGCGGTGGCGGGCATGAACTGCCACAGTCCCACGGCTCCCGCCTTTGAGACGGCGTTGGGGTTGAGGGCCGATTCGATGACGGGAAGATATTGCAGCTCTACGGGCATCTTCTCCTTGATAAGCTCCTCGACAAAGATGTTGCCGTAGTAGTTGTGGAGCGCCACCATGTCGGCCACGAGGGTGCGGCGGCGCGTGAGATACATGTCGATAAGGCGCCCTACGATGGCGTTGTAGGGGAGCTCGATTTCGGCAGGGAGGCGGCTCAGCAGATCGGCATATTCGGCGGGGGTGCCAACGGGGGAGAGGGTGGTGTCGACGTTGGCTGACTTTTCGGTGAAGTTGCGCAGATAGAAGTTTTCCTCAAGCTCGATGGTGCGGGTCTCGAAGCTTTCGGGGGGCACGACATTGTCGTCGGTGATGGAGTGTTTGATGTCGAGAATCGACATGCGGGGAGCCGCGACGGCCGTGCAGCAGCCTATCAGCGCTATGAGAAGTGATGGAAGGAGTCGTTTCATGTTCATGGTCAAAGATATATGAAAACCGGTCATGGAATCAGAACACCAAGGCCCAGTGAACGCCGAGCCCCGGCAACCGGTTGGGATTGTCGGGAATCACCGCGGGAGCCCATTTGAGGGTGAGGTCGGGCGAGATGTCAAACTGGGAGAGGGAAGCGTCGACATAGGCATCGACCATCGCAATGAGATAGACGCCCACCATGCAGATGATGCAGAGGTCGCGGTTGCGGCGGCAATAGTCTTTGCGCGCTTTAAAGGTGTTGGTAAGCCACTCCTTGTCGAGACTTGACTCGTCGACAGTGGGAGGGAAGAAATCCATGTATGATTTTGTGGAAGGATCGGAGTCGGTGATGTCGTTATAGGCGCGGGTATAGTCGGTGAGCATCATGTTGTTCCATGATGTGCCGTAGCCGAGGCCCATGAAGGCGCCCACCACGATGGGGAGTTTCCAGTAGCGGCGGTTGTAGATCTGTCCGAGGCCGGGGAAGAGCGCCGAGAGCCACACCGCCCTCGTGGGGTCGGGGGTGAAGACGCGGCGGTTGGCGGCGTCGATCGGTTCGGGCCGGTTGTTGGCGGCAATCTGGGCGGTGAGGTCGGGCGAGGGCACTATCTCCACGCTGTCGACCGGCGCAATGCTCACCGAGTCGCCGCTTACCGAGAGGCTGCTCTCCACTACCTCGGCGTCGCCCGTCACGGCGTTGGTGAGGGGTATGCTGTCGGGGAGCAAACTGAGCGAGTCGGGCACCTCGCGGGAGAGAGATAAAGTGTTTGCTGAAAAAATGTTAAAAGGTGTAATTATTATAAAAAAACAGACACCGACCAGTGCCGCGAGCCTTTTGAGCCGTGTTGAGCGGAGGAAATGGGATGATGTCTTGGTCATTTTATAACTAATAGATTAACAGTGATATGAGTGCGAAAAACAGGCCGATGTCGCCCTGCGGGGTGTCATCGGGATTGGTTTAGTTCGTCAAAGATAGTAATTAATCTCTCAAGTTCAGCCTCGTTTTTGAACTCAAATGATATTTTACCCTTGCCCGAGCGGTCGCATGAGAACTTCACGGGGGTGTTGAAGCGCTGCGAAAGATGGTCTCTGAGCAGGTTGAAATCGCCGGGCGCAAAGGCTCTCTTTTC
>CAYLMR010000023.1:0-28139 GCA_964384885.1 uncultured Bacteroides sp. | reverse complement strand
ACCGACCTCGTTGATCTGACCGCCGTTATAACGGGGGTTGGCGATGGTGTACCAAATGGGATCATCTGCTGTCGAGGTTTTGACGGGAGTGACGGCCGAAAGGCTGAACACCGCTGCCAAAAGCATTGACAAATAGAGTGATACTCTTTTCATGGTTGATTGATAGTTTATTGAAATTAATGATAAATAAATATTCTGAAACGCGGTCAGCCCCTCCGGCAAATGTCAGATGAGCATGACAAGTGGCCAAAATTACAATTTTTTTTGCAAACGGAATTAAATTTTTGTGTTAAAATTTTAACTATATTCATTAGAGTGGAAAAATTTGGCTGAAGCGCAAAGAATTTACTAACTTTGCAAAATATAACCGTCGGAAACATCCAACCCATGAATCGCATAACAAGTCAGAACGCCGACCCCGCCGACATCCGCAAGCTGAAATCTATGATAGAGGGCAGCAACCGGGTCGTGGTGTTGTGTCATCAGGCGCCCGACGGCGATGCGGTAGGGTCGAGCCTCGCGCTGGCCAACATTCTGAGCAACTTGGGCAAGCATGTGTGTGTCATAACCCCCGACGCGCCTCAGAAGTCGCTCATGAAGCTGCCCCACGCCCGCGAGATACTCGTGGCGAGCCACAAGACCGAAGCCGCCCAATATTTCATCTCGGCTGCCGACCTGATAGTGTTGCTCGACCTCAACGACCTGAGGCGCATTGACCGTGTGGCTCCCCTGGTGGAGGCCTCGGCGGCGCCCCGCATAGTGATCGACCACCACGAGGGGCCCGACATAAGGTGTGACCTGATGTTCAGCTCACCCGCAAGCTCGAGCACCTGCGAATTGCTCTATGAGCTGATCGAAGCCGCCGGGCTGATGGAACACCTTGACACCGAGGGCGCTACCGACATATATTGCGGCATGATGACCGACACCGGCAATTTCTCCTACAACTCCAACAATCCGCGCCTCTATCACATCATAGCCTCGCTGCTCGAAAAGGGCATCGACAAAGATGATATATATAAAAAGGTGTGGAATGTCAGTTCGGCCTCGCGGCTGAGGCTCTGCGGCCATGCCCTGAGCTCAAACATGGAGCTGATGAGCGACCTCCACGGCGCGATATTGTGGCTCGGCAGCGACGACCTTAAGACTCACGGCTATGTGAGAGGCGACACCGAAGGGCTTGTTAACCAGCCGCTTGCCATACCCGGAGTGGTGTGGAGCGTGTTTTTGCGCGAAGATGAGCCTGGATTTATCAAGGTGTCGATGCGCTCGCAGGGCGACTTTGCCGTCAATGAAATCTGCCACACCTGTTTCGGAGGGGGCGGCCACGTGAATGCCGCCGGCGGAGAGATACACAACTCCACCCTCACCGACGCTATCAAGAAAATCAAAGAGGTGATGAGCCTCAACCGCCATCTCCTTCCCGCGGATCTGCCGAGGGTAAACGACAATAACTACCAAAAATGAAGATACTCAACAACCGCCTGCCGCAACTCTGCGGAGTAATCACAACCCTGATGCTGATATGTCTCGGCGCCGCCACAACCGGCTGCAGCGACGACACCAGCTATACCGACCTGCTCAACAAAGAGAGCAAGAATGTCAACACCTTTCTGAGCGATCACCGCGTGATAGCCGAGATACCGGCCGACACGGTGTTTGAGTGTGGCGAAGACGCCCCCTATTATATGCTCGACGCCGAGGGCAACGTGTTCATGCAGGTAATCAATCCCGGCTACGGCCCCAAGGCTGAGGATAATCAGCTTGTCTACTTCCGCTACCTGCGCTGGAGCATCTCCACCTATGAGAGAGGCGCCGACGACTGGGAGCCCGAGGAGGGCAACGACAATGCCGGCTATGCCGCCGAGAGCTTCAGATATAACAACTTCACCCTTCCGAGCTCGAGCGCCTGGGGCTACGGCCTGCAGATGCCGCTGCGCTACCTGCCGCTCAACAGTGTGGTCAACATCGTGATCAAGGCTGAATATGGCATCACCAGCGAGCAGAGCTATGTGCAGCCGTTCCTCTACAACGTGCGCTACTTTCCCGGCAAAATCTGACGGGAGCAGAGACCGAAATTCAACAACCCAAACAATATAATCGAATATCATGTCACTTATCAAGTCAATCTCAGGCATAAGAGGCACAATCGGCGGTGTTCCCGGCGACGGCCTCTCACCTCTCGACATCGTGAAATTTACAGCGGCCTATGCCACTTTCATCCGCAAGAACACCACCCGCACCTCAAATGTGATCGTGGTGGGTCGCGACGCCCGTCTCAGCGGCGAAATGGTGAGCGGCATCGTTGTCTCCACCCTCTGCGGCATGGGTTTTGACGTGGTTAACATCGGCCTCGCCTCGACTCCCACCACCGAGATAGCCGTGACCGGCGAAGGCGCCTGCGGCGGCATCATCATCACCGCCAGCCACAACCCCAAGCAGTGGAACGCCCTCAAGCTCCTCAACCAGGACGGTGAGTTTCTCAACGACGCCCAGGGCAAGGAGGTGCTCCGCATAGCCGCCGACGAAAGCTATAGCTTTGCCGAGGTCGACAATCTCGGACATGAGTATATCAACACCACCTACGACCGCCGTCACATCGACCAGGTGCTCGCCCTCAAGCTCGTTGACACCGAGGCTATCGCCAAAGCCAACTTCACGGTGGCTGTCGATGCCGTCAACTCGGTGGGCGGCGTGGTGATTCCCCGCCTGCTCCGCGCCCTCGGCGTGAAAAACGTAATAGAGCTCAACTGTGAGGCTACCGGCAAGTTTGCCCACACCCCCGAGCCCATTCCCCAGAACCTTACCCAGATTTCCGACCTCATGGCCAAAGGCGTGGCCGATGTAGGCTTTGTGGTTGACCCCGACGTTGACCGTCTGGCCATCGTGATGGAAAACGGTGAGATGTTTGTCGAGGAATACACCCTCGTGTCGATTGCCGACTATGTGCTTGCCAACACCCCCGGCTCGACAGTGAGCAACCTCAGCTCATCACGCGCCCTCCGCGACGTGACCGAGCGTCACGGCTGCAGCTACAGCGCCTCAGCCGTGGGTGAGGTCAACGTGACCACCCTGATGAAGAAGACCGGCGCAGTGATCGGCGGCGAAGGCAACGGCGGAGTGATCTATCCCGAAGCCCACTATGGCCGCGACGCTCTCGTGGGCGTGGCCCTCTTCCTCACCCTCCTCGCCAAGAGCGGCAAGAAGGTGAGCGAGCTCAAGAAAACCTATCCCGCCTACAGCATCGCCAAAAACAAAATCGAACTCACTCCCGACATCGACGTCGACGCTATCCTCGTGGCCGTGAAAGAGAAATTTGCCGGCGAGAAGATCACCGACATCGACGGCGTGAAGATCGACTTCAAGGATTCGTGGGTTCACCTGCGCAAGAGCAACACCGAGCCCATCATCCGCATCTATTCGGAGGCTTCGACCATGGAAGAGGCCGAGGCTCTCGCCGACCGCATCAAAGAAGTAATCGCTTCGCTGACCAAGTAAACAATCCCCCGTCAATAGAGCGACAACCATGAGTTTCTCCATGCTGAGACATGTTGTTGCCCTGATAATGCTCACAGCAGGAGTTGCCGGCACGGTTTTCGCGCCCGCAGCTTCTGCCGCGTCATTAGCGGGAGGCAATGACTCTATTCCCGCCGCTTTTGAGTATCGCCCCAAGGCGCGGCAGCTCATCGTGCCGCTCACGCTCATGACCGCCGGAAGCGTGGGGGCTTTTACCGGCTGGGGCAAGCATGTCGACCCCGAGATTACCCGCGCCGTCGGAGCGCGCCACCGCTGGAAAATCGACGAGGTGACCCAGTTCGTGCCCTATGCCGCCGAGCTGTTTCTCGCGCCGCTGGGAGCGGAGTGTAACGCCCCGATGAGCGACCGCCTGCTCGCCACAGCCACCTCGGCGATATTGCTCGAAGCGGTGGTGCAGCCGGTGAAGAGAAGCGTGAGACGCGAGCGCCCCGACCTGAGCGACAACCACAGCTTTCCCTCGGGCCACACAGCCCTTGCCTTTGCCGGCGCCGAGCTGACGCGACAGTTCTACGGGCCGTGGTGGGGCACGGGCGCCTATTGCATGGCGTCGCTCACCGGCTATCTGCGCATACGCAACCGCCGCCATTGGATGACCGACGTTGTGGCGGGCGCCGGCACCGGAATTCTCGCGGCGCGCGCCGCCCTGTGGCTTCTGCCGGTCGAGCGCCGGTGGTTTGGCCTCGACCGCCGCAAAGCCGAGGGGGGTGCTGCGGGCAAGAGGCAGGTCGAGGGGGTGTCGCTGCTCCCCGCCGCCGGCCCCGAGGGGGTCACCCTCAGCCTGGTGATGATCCTCTGAGATCGAGCTAAATCGAGATTAATCTCGATTAATCCTGATTAATCCCGACTTCTCAGAGCCCTCTGAGCTCTCAGAGTTCTCTGAGATCTCTGAGAAATTTGGCCGGCTGAAAAAAAATGCTTATCTTTGCAGCCGCTATCGAGAATAGCAATATCAATACAAACACCCTAATTACTAAAAACCAATTTAATGGCAACAAAAATTCGTCTGCAGCGTCATGGTCGTAAGAACTATGCGTTCTATCCTATCGTGATTGCCGACAGCAGGGCACCACGCGATGGTAAGTTTATTGAAAGAATCGGGTCATATAACCCCAACACCAACCCCGCAACCATCAATGTAAACTTTGAGAGAGCCCTCTACTGGCTCAATTGCGGAGCTATCCCCACCGACACCGTGCGCACTATCCTTTCAAACGAAGGCGTGCTCCTGATGAAACACCTTCAGGGCGGCGTGAAGAAGGGCGCATTTGACGAGGCTGAAGCTCAGCGTCGTTTCGAGGCCTGGAAGCAGAAAAAGCAGGCTTCTATCGATGCCCTCAAGGCTTCGATGGCCGACAAGAAAGAGATCGCCCTCAAGGAGCGTCTCGCCGACGAGCAGGCTAAAAACAAAGCTAAAGCCGAAATCGTGGCTAAAAAGCGCGCTGAAAAGGCCGCTGCCGAAGCTGAGGCTCAGGCCGAAGCTGTTGAAGCTGAGACTGAAGCTCCCGCAGCTGAATAATCAGCCGGCTCTTATTGACAAGAAAGCCCTCTGTGGTTTAGGTGACCTGTCGGTCGCTTAAACCACAGTTTTTTTTGCAAAAAAACGGCGCAATTTTTGGGATTAAAGAAAATATGGCTATCTTTGCGCCACGTTTTGGACAGACGGCCCACGTAGCCGCCATGGGAAGCAGGTGAGAATCCTGCACAGACCCGCTGCTGTGATTCCCTCAACAACCCGAAGCAATCAGGCCACTGTGCCCCCCGAGGGGCATGGGAAGGCGCTCCGGGCGGGATAAGTCAGAAGACCGGCCAAAGCAACATAAAGTTTTGTAGTTTTCGGGAGACAAAGCCGCAAAACAACCTGTCGATACGCCTCGATCCGTTGACGGATTAGGGTGACTGCAAGTTGTGGGTATCTCGGCCCGGCCTCCGACAAACTGATTAGTTTAACCGCTCAACCGACCCCACCCCGGTCAACCCAAAGGAAATGAGGCAATCAAGCTCTGAAAACATTTCTTACTCATGGCCTGAGCCGCTCCCGCAACGGAGGCGGCCCGACCCTGGTGTGTGTGAGCGTCACTCAACGACAATCATCTATTAATCTAATAATCAATCACACCAGTCATGAAGAAGTTTTATTACCTGCTGTTACCGTTTTTAGCCTTCTTGCTGACCGTCGCCGCCACAGGGTGCAGCGACGACAAGCAGAAAGATGAACCCGACGACCCCACCCTCGTGGAGGATTATCACTTTGACCTCTGGGTGGCCCTCGACCGCCACGGCGGCATGGCCCGCGACGTGCAGACCCTCGTGCGCAGCCTCAACTCGCTCGAAGCCGACCAGCCCGAGATAACATTCCAGGGCGTGGGCACCGAGGTCAACTCAATCCTCTCGCTCGAAACCATCCTCAACGGCGAATACTATTATCAGGTGCCTGTGTCGGGCGACCGCTTCGCAAAATATACCATCACCGACAACAGAATCGAGGTGGTGAAGGAGCGCCGTTTCCAGACCAACACCTATGCCACCCGCAAATACACCCACGCGTGGACTGACGACAACACCCTCGTGATTATGGCCGCCAACGGCGATTGCGACCGCATAATCTGGACCAAGCTCAACGCCGCCGACATGACCATCATCGCTGAAGGCACCCTCGACATCACCATGCCCGCCGGGGCCGAAGCCCTCACCACCTCGGGCATCCTGACCTACCGCGCCAGCGACAACAAGCTCTTCTACTTCTATTATGCCAAGAGCGGCGGCAAGCGCAGCCAGCGCGTCACCCCGATGATAACCGCCGTGATCAATCCCCGGACCATGGCCGTGGAGAGCAACACCCCCTGCTTCCTCGACTGCGAGATGGTAGGCTCGGCCTACGGAGAGCTGCTCCAGACCACCACATTCATCGACGGCAACAACAACCTCTATGTGGCTTGTGTTAACGATGACGCCGACGGCAACGAACACAGCCACCTGCTCAAGATTCCCGCCGGCTCGACCTCCTTCGACGAGAGCTATGACGGCTATACCGCCGACGGCAAACTGATCTCGGTGATGTATGTGGGCGACAACAAGGTGGTGGCCTATGCCCGCGAAGACCGCCTCGGCACCGGCATCGACGATTTCAGCCACTATTACACCGTGATCGACGTGGTGACCAAAGCCAATTCTCCCATCTCCTACGGGGGTCAGCGCCTGGCCTACAGCAGCGGCCGCTTCTCGTCGCGCATGGCCTATGTTAACCACAAGGCTTATATCGGCGTGGATGCCGAGGGTCGCAAACCTCAGATCTACATCTATGATGTCACCACCGGAGAGACCTCGCTCGGCGCCACAATGGCCTCAGGCTATTATTTCGAGCAGATAAGAGTGGTGGAGAATATCAGAAAATAATCTCCCCGCTCCAGCCTACCCCCTAAAAGTTTTTTCTTTTTTTTCGTCAGAACATAAGGGTGTGTCATATTTATCAAGGGATTTAAATTATGACACACCCTTATGATTTTTCTTATCTTTAGAAAGGCGGGATAAGAAACCGACGATTCCTCACGTTATATTATTATTGAGTCAACAGCCCGGTAATGAAACATCAAAGCCTACTTACACTCCTCGCCCTGACGATAGCGTCGATCATGTGGTCGTGTGGCAACACCAGCCGCTCAGCCTCGACGCACGCCACCTCGACCGCCGCGGTCGATTCGGCCGAAATCATCACGCCCCGCCATGCCGCAGGGTTTAACGTGTCATATCACAACGGCTACACCCTGCTCGAAATCGGCGACCCGCAAAGCCCCGACACCCGCAAATTCAGCTACGCGCTCGTAAAGGATGACTATAATGTGGATATTCCCGACGAATGTACCATCATAAAGATTCCGGTCAGGTCGGCGGTGTGCATGACCTCGCTCCAGCTCTCCAACTTCCTGAAGCTCGGGCTGGCCGACAAGGTGACAGGCATCACCTCTACGCGCCACCTCCACGACAGCATCATGAACGAGCGCCTGCGCAAGGAGCTCACCCACAAAATCGGCATCGAAGGCAACTTCGACAACGAGATAATCATGACCATCAACCCCGACCTCATATTCATCTCCCCTTTCAAGCGCGGAGGCTATGAGGCGCTGAGAAACATCGACATGCCCCTCGTGCCTCACCTCGGATATAAGGAGCTCACCCCGCTGGGACAGGCCGAGTGGATCAAGGTTGTGGGTCTGCTGACCGGCAACTCCGCCCTTGCCAACGAAACCTTCAACGGCATCGAGCAGAGATATAACGCGCTCAAGGCCATGACCGACTCGGTGAAGGAAAGGCCGAGAGTGTTCAGCGGCGAGATGAGAAGCGGCAACTGGTATGCCGTGGGGGGTAAAAGCTTTCTGGCACAACTGTTTGCCGACGCCGGCGCCGACTATTTTCTTGACGACAACAACGAGAGCGGCGGCGTGACCCTCGACTATGAAACCGTCTACAGCAACGCCGTCTCCGCCCCCTACTGGCGCATAGTCAACAGCTTTGACGGCGAGTTCAGCTATGACGCCCTCGCCACCCTCGACAACCGCTACACCGACTTTGACGCGTGGAAAAACCACGGCGTGATATACTCCAACATGAATGAGGTGCCTTTCTACGAGCGCATGCCGGTAGAGCCCGAAGTGGTGTTGGCCGACTTCATACATGTGTTTCACCCCGAGTTGCTTCCCGACCATAAGCCGGTCTACTATCATCTGCTGAAATGAAACGCTCCTACCCCACCCTGCTCATGATTCTCACCGCCGCGTCGATATTGGTGTTTTTCGTTCTCAACATCATGCTCGGTTCGGTGGAGATACCGTTTGAAACGGTGATGAACATTCTCACCGGGTCACACGACGAGCCGGCCGTGGCTACCAACATTGTGTTGAAGTCGCGTGTGCCCCAGGCTCTTACAGCTATTGTGGCAGGGGCGGGACTGGCAGTGAGCGGCTTGCTGATGCAGACGGTGTTTCGCAACCCACTTGCGGGGCCCTCGGTGCTCGGTATAAGCTCGGGCGCGAGTCTCGGCGTGGCCTTTGTGGTGCTTCTGTCGGGCAACATCGGGGGAGTGGCCCTGAGCCGCCTCGGCGTGATAGGCGAAGTCACCGTCACGCTTGCCGCCATAGTCGGGGCGCTGCTGATTCTCGCCCTCATCGCCTTTGTGGCCCGCAAAGTGAGGGGCAACGTAACGCTGCTCATCATGGGCGTGATGATAGGCTATATCGCCAACGCGGTGATAGGCGTGCTTAAGTTTTTCAGCGCCGAGGAGGATATCCGCGCCTATGTGGTGTGGGGTCTCGGCAGCTTCTCGCGAGTGTCGGGCAACCAGACTACCGTGTTTATCCTCATAATGGTTATACTGCTGCCGCTCACCTTCCTGATGATCAAGACCCTCAACCTGCTGCTGCTCGGCAACTCCTATGCCCGCAACCTCGGCCTCAATATCAAGCGCGCGCGAATGATGGTGATAGGCTTTTCGGGAGTATTGGTGGCTGTAGTGACTGCCTATTGCGGCCCGATAGTGTTTCTCGGCCTCGCGGTGCCCC
The DNA here is from genome assembly GCA_964384885.1 of uncultured Bacteroides sp. Taxonomy (GTDB): domain Bacteria; phylum Bacteroidota; class Bacteroidia; order Bacteroidales; family Muribaculaceae; genus Paramuribaculum. The sequence continues at coordinate 19,050 of CAYLMR010000023.1, read as the reverse complement.
ACCTCTGCCGAGGCATTTTCCGCACCTCCAACCACGCCGTCATCCTTCCCGCCTCGCTGCTCACCGGGGCATCGCTCGCCCTTCTCTGCAACCTCATAGCGAGAATGCCCGGTTTTGCAGGCGCCTTGCCGGTCAACTCGGTCACCGCCCTCGTTGGCGCGCCGGTGGTGATGTGGGTGTTGTTCAACAAACGTAAAGCCGAGATTTAGCCATGCCGTCTCAATCATCTATCATAATCTCCGACCTTTCGACCGGCTACAGCTCCGGGCGCCATGTCTCGACGGTGACCACCGGCATCAACGCCGAGCTTATACCCGGCGAGCTGACCTGCCTGCTCGGCCCCAACGGCGCGGGCAAATCCACCCTGCTCAAAACCCTCTCCGGATTCCTGCGCCCCCTCTCGGGCGAAATAATCATCAACGGGCGCAACATCACCGACTATTCCGACCATGAGTTAGCCAAGGTGATCGGGGTGGTGCTGACCGAGCGGATTCATATAGCCAATATGAGTGTTGACGAGCTTGTGGCACTTGGGCGCAGTCCCTATACCGGCTTCTTCGGCCGCCTGTCGCGCCACGATCGTAACATCGTTGACGACGCTTTGAAGCGGGTGGGGATAGAGCACCTGCGGAGCCGCATGATTCACACCCTCAGCGACGGCGAGCGGCAGAAAACCATGATAGCCAAGGCGCTGGCCCAGGAAACGCCGGTGATATTCCTCGACGAGCCGACAGCCTTTATCGACTATCCCGGCAAGGTTGAGATAATGCAGCTGTTAGCGAGACTTTGTCACGAAGGGGGAAAGACAGTGTTTCTATCTACCCACGACGTGGAGCTCGCGCTCCAGATTGCCGACCGCATCTGGCTGATCGACAAGGAGGAGGGCGTGAGAACCGGTGCGCCAGAAGATCTCTCACTGTCGGGCGACATGGCAAGATGTTTCCGCAGGGAGGGGGTGAAGTTCAACCCCGCTTCGGGTCAGTTTATGATCGACACCGAGAGCCGCGGCCGCGTAAACCTCGCCGGCTCAGGGCTACGCGCTCAGCTTGTAGCCAAAGCGCTCAAACGGCGCGGCATAGCGGTTGACGACAGCGACAACTCGCTACCCGTTGTGGAAATCCTCGAAGAGTGTTATCGCTTCGACGGCCGCGACTATCCCGACATAGCCTCGCTTGTGGAGGGGGTCAACGCTTTTTGCGACGCTCACCGCGCTGATTAGCAGGGCGCTTGTCGGTGGGTTTGGTCGGCTTAGCGGTCGGTTTGTTTACATGCCCGTATCCCCCGCCCGGGAATAGCTGCGCTATCAGGTCGGGGCGTCCTATACGTCTGAGTGAGTTGATGATAGGAGTTCGGTAGGCTTTGTCATACCAGAAGAAATATTGCCTCTGGGCAAGTTTCTGCTCGGGCGTCACGGCGCAATAAACCGGCTTGAGAGTGTAGGGATGCACTCCCGAATAGTATATCTCCGACGCCACCGTCATGGGGGTGGGGGTGAAATCCTGCACCTGCTCAAGGTGGAGGTTGAGGTGTTTGGTGGCCACGGCAAGCTCGGCCATATCCTCCTCGCGGCATGAGGGGTGGGAGGAAATGAAATAGGGAATGAGCTGCTGCTTCATGCCATGCTTCTGACAGATGTCATAAAACATTCCCGAGAATGAGCGGTAGAGATCAAACGACGGCTTGCGCATCACTTCGAGCACATGGTCGGCGGTATGTTCGGGCGCCACTTTCAGTCGTCCGCTCACATGGTTTACAACCAATTCCTCGATATACTCGCGGTTAGCGCGGTCGGTCTTGGGGTCACCGGTGGGGTGCATGGCAAGGTCATATCTCACTCCGCTGCCTATAAACGAGCGCTTCATGCCGGGCAGGGCATCGACCTCGCGATAAATCTTAAGCAGAGGGGTGTGGTCGGTGTTGAGGTTGGCGCAGGGAGAGGGGTGGAGACATGAGGGACGCATACACTTGGCGCATATCGACTTATCCTTGCCGCTCATCGAATACATATTGGCCGACGGGCCGCCGAGGTCGGAGATATAGCCTTTGAAATCGGGCATTTGGATCACCTTGCGCGCCTCGTCGACAATGCTGCGGCGCGATCGTGAGGCGATAAATTTGCCCTGATGGGCCGAGATGGTGCAGAACGCGCACCCTCCGAAACAACCGCGGTGCATGTTAACCGAGTGTCTTATCATCTCATAGGCGGGGATGGTCTTCCCCTTGTAGCGTGGATGAGGCAGACGGGTATAAGGGAGGTCAAACGATTTGTCAATCTCCTCAGTGGTCATGGGGGGATACATGGGGTTGACCTTCACCACCCTCTCGCGGTCAATCCCCTGCCAGAGGGTTTTGCCGCCATCCATGCGGTTGCTCTGCTGCTCGATGTGGCGAAAGTTCTCGGCCTGAAAAGTCTTATTCCTCAGGCACTCCTCAAAGCTGTGGAGCACTATGTTGGCATCATCAATTTTCACACGGCCGGAGGCGGAGCCGAGCTGAGGCAGCTCGGAGGGTGGGAGGATAATTGCGGTCTGAGGCACATCGGTTAACTCCGAAATCTTCTGACCATTCTCGAGGCGTCGGGCAATCTCGACTATCGGTTTCTCCCCCATGCCGTAGACGAGCATATCGGCGGGGGCGTCGGCCAGATAGCCGGGTCTCAGCCTGTCGGCCCAATAATCGTAGTGGGAGAGACGGCGCAGGGAGGCCTCTATGCCGCCGAGCACCACCGGCACCTCGGGAAACAGCTCCTTGAGAATACGGCTGTAGACAATGCCGGGATAGTCGGGGCGCGCACCGTGACGTCCGCCGGGAGTGTAAGCATCATCGCTGCGGCGACGGCGCGCGGCGGTATAGTGGTTGACCATCGAGTCCATCGCGCCGGGCGAAACGCCGAAAAACAATCGCGGCGCTCCGAATTTCCTGAAATCCCTCAGATCGTCCTGCCAGTTGGGCTGAGGCACGATAGCCACCTTATAGCCATGAGCCTGAAGCACCCTGCCTATCACGGCGGCGCCAAACGAAGGGTGGTCGACATAAGCGTCGCCCGAAAACAGCACCACATCGGGGCGGTCCCACCCGAGGCGTTCCATCTCCTTGACCGTGGTGGGGAGATAGAGCGAGGTGTCGCGCTGAGGGTCGCGGATTATTGAGGAATTTTGCTCGGTCATAGCTGTGAGTGTTTGGCTTAATTATTTGTCGGTGAGGTCGGCACGTTTCTTTTCGAGCAGCTGCTCCATCTTCACTATCTCGTCGCGCAGACGGGCCGCCTCGATAAATTCCATCTGCTTGGCCGCCTTGATCATCTCCTCCCTCATGCGGGTGATAGAGCGCTCAAGTTCGTCGGGGGTCATGAGCGGAATCACAGGGTCGGCGGCGATGTTGACCGTCTCGGTATATTCGTTCTCATACATCACGGGCTGCGGCTTGTCGTGGCTGCGCCTGCGGTCGCCACCCTTGGCGGGAGCGGGAGCCGGCTGCTCGCCGCGGTCTACGCCTATGATTCTCTGGCGCGCCTTGACAATGGCCTTGGGAGTGATGCCGTGAGCCTCGTTATAGGCCAACTGAATTGAGCGGCGGCGCTCGGTTTCCTCGATGGTGAGGCGCATCGAGTCGGTAATCTTGTCGGCATACATTATCACCATGCCGTTGAGGTTACGGGCCGCGCGGCCTACGGTCTGTGTCAGCGAGCGGTGTGACCTCAGGAAGCCCTCCTTGTCGGCGTCGAGAATGGCCACGAGGCTCACTTCGGGCAGGTCGAGGCCCTCGCGCAACAGGTTCACACCTATCAGCACATCAAACACTCCGGCCCTGAGGTCGTCGAGTATTCTGATTCGGTCGAGGGTGTCGACATCGCTGTGAATATATGCTGCCTTGATACGCAGCTTGGTCATATAGTCGTTGAGTTCCTCGGCCATGCGTTTGGTGAGGGTGGTGACGAGCACCCTCTCCCCTCTTTCGCGGCGCAGCTCTATCTCTTCGAGCAGGTTGTCGATCTGATTGAGGGTGGGGCGCACGGTGATGAGCGGGTCGAGCAGTCCGGTGGGGCGGATTATCTGCTCCACAATCACGCCCTCGCTCTCGGCCAGCTCAAAGGCGGCGGGAGTGGCGCTGACATATATCACCTGGTTGGCAAGCTGCTGCCACTCCTCAAATTTCAGAGGACGGTTGTCGAGCGCCGCGTCGAGACGGAATCCATATTCCACAAGGTTGAGCTTACGCGACACGTCGCCGCCATACATTCCCCTCATCTGGGGAATGGTGACATGGCTCTCATCTATGATGGTGAGAAAGTCGTTGGGGAAGTAGTCTAACAGACAGAACGGGCGCATGCCCTTCTCGCGGCCGTCGAAATATCGCGAATAGTTTTCGATGCCGGGACAGTGGCCCACCTCCTTCATCATCTCCATGTCATAGTTTACCCTCTCCCTCAGGCGCGCGGCTTCGAGCGGCTTGCCTGCCATGTCGAGGGCTTCCGACTGGATGAAGAGGTCCATCGCTATCTTGGCGAGGGCGGTGCGCATACGTTCGGGCGAGGTGACAAACAGGTTAGCGGGGAAGATCTTAAACGACTCCTGCTCGCCCAGCGACCTGAGGTCGGAGGGGTGGAAAGTGGAAATCGACTCAATCTCGTCGCCCCACATCACTATTCTCACACCTATCGGCTCATAGGCGAGGAAAACGTCGATCGTGTCGCCCTTCACCCTGAATGTGCCGGGACTCCCCTCCTCCTCGCTGCGGCTGTAGAGGGCGTTGACAAGCTCGCGCAACAGCTCGTTGCGCTGAATCTTGCGCCCCACATGAATATTGATCACCGACGCGTTGAAATCCTCGGGGTTGCCCATGCCGTAGAGACACGACACCGAGCTGACCACTATCACATCCTTGCGCCCCGAGAGCAGGGCCGAGGTGGTGGCCAGTCGCAACCGCTCGATCTCATCGTTGATCATGAGATCTTTCTCGATATATTTGTCTATTGTGGGGATATATGCCTCGGGCTGATAGTAGTCGTAATAACTCACGAAATATTGCACCGAGTTGTCGGGGAAAAAGCTTTTCATCTCACTATAGAGCTGCGCGGCGAGCGTCTTGTTGTGGCTCAGGATAAGAGTGGGTTTGCCCACGCGCTCTATCACGTTGGCCATGGTGAAAGTCTTGCCAGAGCCGGTGACGCCCAGCAGAGTCTGCGCCGGCACACCGTCTCTGACACCCTTCACCAGTTGGTCGATGGCCTGAGGCTGGTCGCCGGTGGCCTTATAGTCAGATTTTAGTTTGAAGTCCATATTCTGCAAAGTTAATCAATCTCCCCGTCATATCCAAGCTCCCCGCCACATTTCCCCGCACTCAATATATCCGGGGGCAGGTGTGGGCGCGAATCGGCCTGAAAGGGGCGGGGCGGCGGCCGTCGGGCGGAGATAGGAAGTTATCAACACCCCTTGTCTGTTTAACTTATTTTAACAATTCAAATTGCGGTATTTTTGTAATTTTGAGGCGATTTTAACAAACTCTGAAAAGAATTTAACGTTTTTCCGACTCCCGATTGCGTCAGAGACCATCAGGAAGCGGAGCTTCAATTCACCACATTCAGCAATGAGAATCAAAATACTTGTAATTGACGACGAAGAAGCATTGTGCGAGATTCTTAAATTTAACCTCGAGAAAGAAGGTTATGAGGTTGACTGCGCATACAGCGCCGAGGAGGCTCTTACCATGGACCTCTCAGGCTATTCTCTTTTTATCGTTGATATAATGATGGAGACCCTGAGCGGTTTTGATTTCGCCAAACGCATACGTTGGGACGGAACCGCCACCGAAAACACCCCCATCATTTTCTGCTCGGCCCTCAACGGCGAGGATGACACCGTGATGGGTCTCAACATCGGCGCCGACGACTATATCACCAAACCCTTTGTGGTAAGCGAGGTGCTCGCCAGGGTAAGAGCCGTGTTGCGCCGTTCGCAGGCCTCCAAACAGTGGGCATATAATGTGTCGCAAAGCATTTATGAGCCCGACATCACCTTCCACAACCTGCGCATAGACCGCAATGAGAAGCTCTGCTATCTCGAAGGCAAGGAGCTCACCCTCACCCCCACAGAATACGACCTTCTGCTTTTCCTCCTCACCCACCGCAACCGCATTTACTCCAGAGAGGAAATTATCCGTCAGGTTTGGTCGAAAGATGTGATTGTAACCAACCGCACCATTGACACCAACATAGCACGCTTAAGAAAGAAAATCGGAGAATACGGCAACAATATTGTCACACGTCTCGGTTTTGGCTATGGGTTTAAAGAAACGGTTTAGTTACAGGTGGAGGCTCTTCATCCCCATCGCGCTGACGATGCTGTTCATCGTCTGCTCCCTCGCGTTCTATCATTATCAGCGCGAGGTTAACTATCGTTCGGCAAACATCATCTCGCAGCTCAAGCTCACCGCCAACCGCATTATCGACGGATATGAGCAGGAACTTGACCTCGACAACTACCTTGAGTTTCTCAAACGATATTACGAGAACAACAGCCTCGACGAGCTCATAATCAAGATTTATGACTCTAACGACTCGTTGCTCTACTCGATGGGTGAGGAATACCTCGTCTCTCACTCCGACAAGGCCAAAAACATCCAGGAGTTTGAGACCACGAGCTTAGACGGCAACCTGACGGTCTATACCGCCATGCCCAACACCACGACCTTTACCAAGACCGTGTCGGCCGACTACTCCTTCTGGATAATCATGTCGCTCTTTGTGGTGGCCACTATCCTCTCGGCCTTGATTTCCACCCGATTGCTGTCGCGCAACGTTATCATGCTCAAGCAGTTTGCCGACTCGGTGGGCAGCAACGACACCGAAAACATCTCCATACCGGAGTTTCCCCACGACGAGCTCGGCGACATCTCGCGACGCATAGTGCAGCTCTACCGGTCGCGCATCGACTCGGCAGCCCGCTCGGAGCGCGACCACGCCGTGGCCCTCAACGCCATCAAGGAGAAGACCATGGTGAAAAAACAGCTCACCAACAACATCAACCATGAGCTCAAAACTCCTATCGGTGTGATAAAGGGATATATCGAGACTATCCTCTCAAACCCCGATATGGACGACGAGACACGCACCCGCTTCCTTACCCGCGCGTCTGACAATATCGAGCGCCTCGTGAGACTGCTCAGCGACGTCTCCGAGATCACCCGTCTGGAAGACGGTGGTCAGATACCGGTTGAGGATGTTGACTTCCACGAACTTGTGTTTACCCTCGACAACGATATTGTTGACGCCGGTATGGCCGGAGACATGACATTCTCCTACTCGCTTCCGGCCAATTGCCATGTGAAAGGTAATGCCCACCTGCTCAGCGCCATGTTGTCAAACCTCGTGAAAAACGCCGCCATCCACTCCAAAGGCAAGAATATGGGTCTGAGACTCGTGGTCGAGACACCCCGATTCTATACCTTTGCCTTCTATGACGACGGCGTGGGCGTTAATCCCCAGAACCTTTCGAGAATCTTCGAGCGATTCTATCGCGAAGACTCGGGCCGCTCGCGCAAGGTGGGTGGCACAGGTCTCGGACTTCCTATTGTCAAAAACACCGTCGAAGCTCACGGTGGCACCATATCGGCTCACAACCGAAGCATGGGCGGTCTGGAATTTATGTTCACCCTCCCCAAATGGGACCCCGAAGAGGACGCTTCAGACAATAATGACAACAAAAACGAAGAAAAATAATATTGCAACAGCATTGTAACACCACAGACACCGCAATGTGAAAACGGCATATTAACTTTGCATCGCAAACCGACAGAAACACCGTTTCGACAGAGTTTGCGCCCTCGCTTAGTTAAAAGACCAATCTGCAATCAATCATTATATCATTGTCTGATTTCATAATGCAAATTTGAACCGCATTAAATAGTAGTTTTTGAAACATTTTATTTGTACTATAAAACAGGCGTATGTCGAGAAGACAAACGCCTGTTTTCTTATTTTAAAGTATAGGGCTTATAAGGCCTATAGGGCCTATAGGGCCTATATGCCTTATAGGAATTTAGTTGTCGTGCTTGTTGGAGTTTTTGATGTTGCGGGTCACGTAGTTGGTGAGGTAGACGGTGAAGAGGGGGAACATTATCATGCCGCACACCGGAAGCGCCACCGCTATTATCTTGCCGGCCGCCGTCACAGGCGATATGTTACATCCCACGGTGGTGATATACATGCAGGTCCACCACAAGGAGGTCCAATAAGAATTAACCTGGGGATTGACCGGATATTCGCGCTGGAAGAATATCAGCGAGCAGAAATAGGTGATCAGCAATATTATCACGATATATGACACAAAGAGGCTCGTAACGGCATTTGACGACACATAGCTCATCACGATAGCCATAGCAAGAGCGCCGCGCGCCAAGGGAATAAACCTCACGAAGTAGAGGGCGTCGGGGGTGAGCGTGATGCCGGTGTGACGCACTATATTAAGGTAGGGTATCGACAGAAGCAGAAACAGCAACCGGTTGCGAAAATATTTCCACTTCCTCTCGGCAAAGAAAAGCCCTACGAAAAAATCGAGAATAAAGAACATACACACCCAGAACTGAAAGTTCATGTAGGAGGTGCTTTCGAGAAATTCCACATTATTGAAGGTGTCGATCGAAATCCACACAATCATTACCACCGAGAGCACCAGCACAATGAAATTCATGATGTTGGTAATGTCGCGGCGAAGCTTGATGTCGAAGGATGAATTAGGTGTCATGAGTTGAAACGTTTACTGTATATATCTCTATAACACGCCCCCGCCTCTCAAGGTTTTGAGGACGGGGGCACTCTCTTATTCTCTTAATCACTGCTCGGGAGGATAGCCTGCCGAGAGGGCGACTATAAACTGCCGGTCAGCCGACAGGTTAAGCAGCCTGGTGAGACGGTGAACATCCACGGCCATGCGCTCCACAATGTTGATCGCGTTGGCCGCACAATATAAATAGGCGTTCTGGGCCACGGCGCCCGCGTCGAGCGACGCCATTCTGATGATGTTATCCCTGATGGTGTTGTTGAGCTCGCAGCTGTCGTCGTGCATCATCGAGGCATTAGCAAAGATAGCGATGTCGACAGGAGCCTGCGCCACGAAATCCTGTGTGCCGTCGGTGCTTCGGTGATCGCCTTCGACCACCGGCAGCAACTTGTGCTCCATCGGTTCGTAGAGATATACCGCCTCTTCGGTCAACACATATATAGATAAGGGGTAGAAAGCCATGGCCGACGGCACGGTGCGCCCGGGGTGAGGGTTATCTTTCGGACGGTTTACGCCATACATAGCCCACAGCAGCTCGCTGAGATGACGCAGCGACAGAGGCTGAGGAGAAAACTCCCTCGAGCTGTGGCGGAGAGCAATGGCCTGTTTGAGGGTGAAACCCTCGTCATATGGTTTGGGAGAGACAAGTTTGATAGGATTCACATTATTGGACATGGCAGACAGTGATATTAAATTTAAGATTAAGTAACTGAAACTATTTAATATAAAACGTCAGCAGGGGGCATCTGTTCAGAGCCCGTGAAAAATTTAAGAAAATTTTTTGTCAAAATATTTGGTGGAAAGAAAAAGTGTGCCTACCTTTGCAGTGTACTATTATACTAATACACTATGATTACTATTAACAACCTCACTTTTCACTATGGGCGCAACACCAAAGATGTGTTACGCAACATCAATCTCAACATAGAGGAGGGTGGCATCTACGGTCTGCTCGGCCCCAACGGCGCCGGCAAGTCAACCCTGCTCTACCTCCTTTCGGGTCTCCTTACCCCCACTTCGGGCAACATAAGCGTCAACGGCCTCAATCCCCGCAACCGCGAGGTGGCGTTTCTCAACGACATTTTCCTCGTGCCCGAAGAGTTTTCCCTCCCTCCGGTGAGTCTCGAAAGCTATATCGAGGTCAACGCCCCCTTCTATCCCCGCTTTGACCGCGAGGCAATGAAGCGCTCGCTCGAAATCTTCGGCATGGAGGGTGACATTCACCTCGGGCGCCTGTCGATGGGTCAGAAGAAAAGAGTATTCATGAGCTTCGCCCTCGCCTGCAACACCTCGGTGCTCCTGCTCGACGAGCCGACCAACGGCCTCGACATTCCCGGCAAGCGTCTTTTCCGCCAGGCCATCATCGAAAGCATGACCGACAACCGCGCCGTAATTATCTCCACCCACCAGGTGCTCGACATCGAGAAGATACTCGACCATGTAGTAATAACCCGCGACAGCGGAGTGAAACTCGACGGCAAAATCTCTGAAATCACCTCGAAGCTCCGCTTCCGCTTCACCGACAACCGCGCCGAGATCGACAACGCCCTACTGTCGCTCCCCGCTCCCGGCGGCGCCAACATCGTGGAGATCGCAACCCCCAGTGACGGCGGCGAAACCGACATCAACCTCGAATCTCTCTTTGAGCTTGCGATGGAAAGACCCGACGTCATAGCCCGACTTTTCAATAACCCCAATTCCTGAAACCCCTCATGACTCTCACTGATATGACACTCGCTAATTATAATTCTGACAACTTCAAGCTTCAGTATCAAAAGGAGCTTACCGAACAGAAGTCCACCCTCGTGATGTCGCTCATAGGTTGTGTGGCAATGGCAACCCTCTCGGGATTTCTGGCCGGTTCATTAAACTTCGATTCGGGCGCCATTGTGCTCTACATGCCCTGCTGCGTTCTCGCCCTGTGTATCGTCGCCTCGATGATGTTCGGCCCCCTTAAGCGCAAGTCCGACACCATAGCCATGCTCATGACCCCTTCGAGCATGAAAGCCAAATTTATGGTGAGATGGATAGCCGTGGTGCCCGCATTGCTGATAATTCTCTTTCTGGGCGGATTTTTGTTTGAGTTCTCCAGAATGTTGGGTCAGGTGATGTATCACGACCACACTCAGTTTATCATGCCCTATATCGGCGTCATCAGAATGATGCTCGACGACTCCGACGCCGCTGCCTCGATAAGCCTCGTCACGGTTGCCGTGAGCTACTCGCTCTTCCAGCAGGGTCTCTATATGATAGGTGGCGTAGTATGGCCGCGCCTTTCCTTCCTCAAAACCATGCTTGCCCTGTGGGGTGTGCAGGTTGCTCTCCAAATCATCACATTTCCGCTTATCACTCCGGTTATCATTCCCTTCCTCAAAGGCTTTGTTGCCGGCTTAGGCCCCGACAACTATGTAGCCGGCATCTATGGCGCGGCCATTCTTTTCCTCATTCTCACCGCCCTCTGCTGGTGGATAAGCTACCGCCTCTTTACCAAAGTTGACATTAACCGTTTTTCCTCACGCAAATGAATTTCAGAGACAACCAGCCTATCTATCTTCAGATAGCCGAAAAAATATGCGACGACATTCTCGCGGGAATCTATCTCGCCGACCAGCGGCTCCCGTCGGTGAGGGAATATGGAGTTAAAGCTTTGGTCAACTCCAACACCGTGATGCGCACCTATGATTATCTCCAGTCGCAGAGCATAATCTTCAACCGCCGCGGCATAGGGTTTTATGTGTCGCCCGACGCCGTTGAGAGAATCCTCGCCATACGCCGCGACGTGTTTATGAAAGATGAGCTGCCCTACCTCTTCTCGCGGCTCAAATCGCTCGGCGTCACCGCCCCTCAGCTCACCAAGCTCTACGAAGAATATCTTTCGTCGTGTGACAACTCGCAAACCCGTTAGAATTAAGGTTGAAGTATATGATTGATTGACACAACGGTTGAAAACCACGACTTGATATGAAAATCTCCACCCCGACAGGTCTCGCGAACTATCGGGGTGGAGATGATATTTTTTTTACAACCGCCTCAGATGAGCGATTTAGGCTTGGTGGCCTGGAATTCCTTGAGATAGATAGGTGTGGAATAGGCCACGTCGATAAAATCGCGCCTCATCCATGCCCTCTCGCTCAGGGCTATCATGTCGGCGGCAAGAGGGGTGACACCCTCGATCCACACCGCTCCGGGCAATACCCCTTCGAGCACAGGGCGCGCCTTGTCGCTTCCGTCGCCGAAAAGTGCGATCGTCTGCCCCTCGGAGGCGAGACCGGCATAGCTCTCCGCGTCGAGAATGAGAGGGTTGGGAGCCATCACAGGGGTGAGGTCGAGACTGTAGACCGCGGTGTAGACCTCCATGCGGCGGGCGTCGATCATGGGAGCGAAGAGCGGCATCGGCAGCTCGGGGTCGTCGGGTATAAGCTCGGGATGATTAAACATCACTCCCGTGGTCATAACCTCGAGGGTCGACAGGCCTATGAGCGGAATATTGAGGGCATAAGCGAGACCCTTGGCCTCCGACAGCCCGATTCTCAAGCCGGTATAGGAGCCCGGGCCGAGAGTCACAGCCACGGCATCGAGTTTCATCTCATGGTCGGCGAGATGATCGAGACAATCCTTTATGAAGTCGCTCAGCAAAGCCGCATGACTCGACGGCTTAAACTCAGCCCGCTGCATAATCACCATTCCTTCAGCGGCAAGCGCCACCGAACACACCGAAGTTGAAGTATCGATATTAATTATGTTGGCCATGAAAGTGATGGGGTAATGAAAAATTTTTGTGCAAAGTTAAGGCTTTTTGGCGGTAAAAGAGTAATTTTGTGATAAATTACCTCAAACAAACAGCTATGTTATTGTCAATGACCGGCTTTGGCCGCGCAGTTCTCGAACTGCCCAAGTGTAAGCTTACCGTAGAAATCAAGTCGCTTAACTCCAAGCAGCTTGATGTGGCTATGCGTATCCCTCCGATCTATCGTGAAAAAGAACTTGAAATCCGCAACCTCCTGTCATCACGGCTGGAGCGCGGCAAGGTTGACCTGACGGTCTACCGCGAGAGCACCGGCGTTGACGATTCAGTTAAGCTCAATGTGGCCGCTCTGGCCGGATATAAGGCTCAGATTTCAGAGGCCTCGCGCCAGCTCGGCATTCCCGAGCCGGAGGATTGGTTTGCCGTATTGATGAGATTTCCCGATGTGATTCACTCGGAGGCTGCCCCCACCCTCAACGAAAGCGAGTCGGAAGGCCTGATGAAGGTGTGCGGCGAAGCGATCGACGCCCTGATGGAGTTCAGAGCCACCGAGGGCGCGCGCCTCAACGAATTTTTCGGCAAGCGCCTCGACGCCATCAGCGAGCTGCTCGACATGGTGCCTCGCTATGAAACCGAGCGCGTGTCCCGCATCAGCGCCCGCATAGAGGAAAATCTCAGCAAGGTGCCTGTGGCCGAATACGACCGCGGCCGTCTTGAGCAGGAGATGATCTATTATATCGAGAAACTCGACATAAACGAGGAGAAACAGCGTCTGGCTCAGCACATACGCTATTTTGCCGAGACAATGAGCGGCAAGGCGAGCCAGGGCAAGAAACTCGGCTTCATAACCCAGGAAATGGGCCGCGAAATCAACACCCTCGGCTCGAAGAGCAATCATGCCGAGCTTCAGAGAATCGTCGTGAAGATGAAAGACGAGCTCGAGCAGATCAAAGAGCAGGTGCTCAACGTGATGTAATCCCCCTCCCCTCCTTCCACCATCCCTTACCCTATCCCGACGACCATGAAACAAGGCAAAGTCATCATCATCTCAGCTCCCTCGGGCTGCGGAAAGTCAACCATAATTCAGGCGCTTTTCAAACTCGGAGACATACAGATGGAGTTTTCGGTATCGGCCACCAACCGCGCTCCCCGCGCCGGCGAGACCGACGGAGTGAATTATCATTTTCTCACCGACGAGGCTTTTCGCATGGCTATCGCCAACAATGAGTTTGTGGAATATGAGGAGGTTTATCCCGGCAGATTCTACGGCACACTGCGCAGCGAGCTCGACAACCGCACCGCCGCCGGCCGCAACGTGATTCTCGACATAGATGTGAAAGGAGGCGTCAACGTCAAGAAGATGCTCGGCGACAATGCCGTGTCGATATTCATCATGCCCCCCTCGGTTGAGGAGCTCCGTCGCCGTCTCGAAGGGCGCGCCACCGATTCGCCCGAGGCCATTGACGAGAGAGTGGGAAAAGCCGAATATGAGATAGGTTTCTCCAAAGAGTTTGACCATGTGGTGGTTAACGACGATCTCGACAAAGCCATCGCCGACACTCACGACATCATAGCAAACTTTATCGGAAAATGAGCCGCGCCACCGCCGGCGCTCAACGAAGAATAGCGCTCTTCGGGGGGTCGTTCTGCCCCGTCCACAACGGTCATCTGATGCTCGGGTCATGGCTGGCCCGCTTTTCAGGCATGGCCGACGAGGTGTGGTTTGTATTGTCGGCCCACAACCCGCTCAAAGCCGACATAACCTATCTTCTTTCCGACGCCGAGCGCCTTGACCTGCTCAGGATAGCCACCGAGGGCGACCCTTTGCTCAAGGTCTGCGACATAGAGCTGAAACTGCCGCTGCCGAGCTACACCATCACCACTCTCGACACTCTCTCAGAGGCCTTTCCACATTATCAGTTTAAATGGGTGGTGGGCGCCGACAACTGGCTGGAGTTCAAGAAATGGAAAGACTACCGACGCATCATCAGCGACTACGGCATCATAGTCTATCCCCGGCCGGGATATGACGTAAACCCTGAGGAATTGCCCGAAGGGGTGGAATGGGCCGACGCTCCGCAGGTCGACCTCTCATCAACATTCATTCGCCGGGGTTTGGCCGAAGGTAAGAACATGAAAGCCTTTCTCCCTGCCGGAGTGTGGCAGAGGCTCAGGGAGTTTCTCAGCCCTTATGAGGGGAATTAAGCGTTGACATTCTGCATCTCAACGAGGCGCGAATAGTGGCCGCCGGCAGCGATGAGCTGCTCATGGGTGCCGCGCTCCACAATGCGCCCTTCATGCACCACGCATATCATATCGGCATTGCGGATAGTCGACAGCCGGTGGGCTATCACGAGAGTTGTTCGGTCGGCCATGAGGCGCTCCAACGCCTGCTGCACCTGCGCCTCGCTCTCTGAGTCAAGCGCCGAAGTAGCTTCGTCGAGAATCAGGATAGCAGGATTCTTGAGTACCGCCCTCGCTATCGAGAGGCGCTGACGCTGACCGCCGCTGAGACGGCATCCGCGGTCGCCGATAAGGGTGTCATAACCCTGCTCGGTGTCCATGATAAACTCATGGGCGTTGGCTATGCGGGCGGCGGCTTCAACCTGCTCGCGGGTGGCGTTCTCCACTCCGAAAGTTATGTTGTTGAGTATCGTGTCGTTAAACAATATCGCCTCCTGGTTGACATTGCCCATCAGCTCGCGCAGCTCCCTCACCGGCATCTGCCTGATGTCAACCCCGTCGATGGTAATAGAACCCCGGTCAACGTCATAGAATCTCGGCAGGAGGTCGGCTAAGGTTGACTTGCCGCTGCCGCTCTGACCCACCAGGGCCACGGTCTTACCGGCCGGTATCTCAAACGACACCTCTTCAACCACATTGCGCTCCTTGTCGTAGGAGAATGTCACGTCGCGAAACTCCACCTTGCCGCTTCTGCGCTCGGGGATGACGGCATTTTCCTCCGGGTCCTTGATCGGATTGTCGGCTTTGAGAATACGGTCAACGCGCTCCATCGAGGCCATGCCTTTCTGAATGGCATAGACCGCCTTCGACAGCTCTTTGGCGGGATTGATTATGTTATAGAAGATAATCATGTAGTAGATGAAGCTCTGCGCCTTGATCGACGATACGCCGTTGAAAATCAACGTGCCGCCAAACCACAACACAATGGCGATGGTCAGTGTGCCGAGAAATTCGCTCATAGGGTGGGCGAGGGCCTGACGCCTCGCCACCCGGTTGGAGATGCGGTAGAAACGCTGGGTGCCCTTCTCAAACCTCAGGGTCATCTTGTTTTCGGCGGTAAAAGCCTTGATGATGCGCAATCCTCCGAGGGTCTCCTCGATGTCGCTCATAATCACGCCCCACTGCTGTTGGCCTTCGAGCGAAGTGCGTTTGAGGCGCTTGCCCACCTTGCCCATCGCCATGCCGGCAATAGGCAGAAGCACGAGCACGAAAATAGTCAGCTGCCAGCTCACGGCTATCATCATGCCGAGACACACTATTATCATGACGGGGTTTTTGAACAACATGTCGAGCGAGGCCATGATCGAGTTTTCGATTTCGGCCACGTCGCCGCTCATACGCGCCATAACGTCGCCCTTGCGCTCTGAGGTGAAGAAGCCTATCGGCAGGCTCAGTATCTTGCGATAGAGCACGTTTCTTATGTCCCTCACCACTCCCGAGCGGATAGGCACCATGTAATAGGAGCTAAGATAGGTGGCGCCGGTCTTGAGTGCCGTCATCACCACGAGCGAGGCGGCGAGGAGGGCAAGCGCGGTGCTCTGGCCATAGGTAGCGATAGCTTCCTGAATGTAGTAGTAGAAATTGTTGACCACCACATCCTTGATGTTTGCCTCGCCCAGATGCATGAGCTGATAGTCGGGCTCGCGGAGCTGAAACAGCATCTCGAGTATCGGAATAACAAGCGCAAACGAAAAGAGCGTAAGAATTGCCGCCAACACATTAAAAATGATGTTGAGCGCAAGATATTTTTTATAAGGAGGCACAAATCGCCTCAACAGGTTCCAGAAATCTCCCATAATGGTTGCAAAGATACGCATAATAATTCAATCGGTCAGCACCCGACACACCCGGCATGAGCATCGAAAAACATCTATACAAATTTTAACATAATTTAATATTTTGACATTTGTCAAGCTGCGGGGCATAATTTCACAGAAATTTGTCATTTCTCCATAACATTAAGGATATTTTAAGTTAAAATATATAAAGAAACCCTCTCATTCATGAATTTGTCAATCATTAAGCACTACTGTCTAAAAATTTGCTTTATTTACCCAAAGATAATTATCTTTGCAACCGAATCAGAAATGTGAACTTCTGATTTAATATTTTCATTGCTTTCATTGAGACATGACAGAATAGTGTAATAAGATTAGACTTTTTTTGATAAATCCACTGACGTTAAGTACTATGTGTAAGTGACAAAGGGCACCTGTGAAGGCGTCCTTTGTTATTTTTATAACCTTACGGCCTCTGTGGATGTTGTAATATCAGAGGCTGAGCAAATTGTCGGCCCGATATGATTTTTTTTAACGTTTCAACGCTATGAAGATGCTTCGATATTTCATACCCGCCTTAACAGCCACGGCAATGCTGACCGGCTGCTCGGGCCAACCCGCCGATAACAGTTCCGCCACCGACATGCCCCCGGTCGGGGTGTGGCAACCAGACTCATTAGGCCCGCAGTTTGAGAAACTCACCTTCCGTCAGCCCGACGACAGGGTGGGCCGCGCGTGGAGCACCGTAGTGAGACGCAAGTCCGAGTGCCCGGAGAGTCACCGCGCCTTAATATATATACACGGTTTTAACGACTACTTCTTTCAGTCGCAGATGGCCGACAGCTTCGCCGCCCACGGCTTTAACTTCTATGCAGTGGATCTGCGCCGCTATGGCCGCTCGCTCCGCCCGGGTCAATATCCGTGCGACATATCCTCGATGTCGGAATATTTCCCTGACATTGATTCCACCCTCTCGGTGATGCGCAAGGATGGCAACACATCTATCACCATGCTCGGCCACAGCACCGGCGGCCTCCTCGCCGCTTATTATATGAGCCTCAACCACGACACGCCTGTCGACTCGCTGATGCTCAACTCCCCTTTCCTTGATTGGAACCTCGGCTCGCTGGAACACTGGATATGGGCCGTTGACCTGCTTGCCGACATCTGCCCCTCGGCCAAGATACCCCAGGGCCACAGCGACGCCTATTCCCATAGCCTGCTGAAGAAATATAACGGGCGCTGGGATTTTAACACTTCGTGGAAACGCGAGGACTCGCCCGACGTAACCGCCCGCTGGGTGAGGGCTGTCGACAAGGCTCAGACCTATCTCCACTCCCATCCCGGGAGTGTCGATGTGCCGGTATTGCTGATGTATTCCTCCCAATCCTACCACGGCAGCGACTACACCCCCGAAGCCTCAAAGAGCGACGCGGTGCTCGACGTCAACGACATAAAGCGCTATGGCATGGAGCTTTCGCGCAACGTCACCCCCTTGCAGGTATCAGGCGGCCTCCACGACCTTATGCTCTCCTCTCCCGAGGTGCTGTCACAGCTCTACCCCGCCATGTTCAGGTGGCTCAAAGCCCCCGAGTGTGACACCGAGACCAATGCAGGGCCCGTGTATTGAAATGTGAAAAATGTTAATAGCGTTAAAATCGACCGTTAAATCGAACTATTTGCCCCCTGCAGCGGTTTTAAGAGTGTAATTCAACTTACAAGAAACCCTTAATCATCTAATGATATGAAAGAATACTCTCAACCCAAACTTCCCTACGATAAGTCAGACCTTGAGCCCGCGATTTCACGACTCACCGTTGAATATCACTACGGCAAGCATGAGAAAGCCTATATAGATAATCTCAACAAGCTTATCAACAACACTATATATGCCGACATGGAGCTTGAGGATATTATCCGTCAGGCCGACGGAGCCCTTTTCAACAACGCTTCCCAAGCCTGGAATCATATCTTCTATTTCTTCACCTTCTCGCCCGACGGCGGCGGTGAACCGAGCGGCGACCTCCGCAAAGCCATCGACGAACAGTTTGGCTCGTTTGACAACTTCAAGGAGGAATTTGTCAAGGCCGGCACAGCGATTTTCGGCTCCGGTTGGGTATGGCTCTCTAAGGATAACAACGGCAAACTCTTTATCACGCAAACTTCAAATGCCGGCAATCCTATAAGAGACGGTCTCATCCCCCTTCTGACATTCGATGTATGGGAACACGCCTACTATCTCGATTATCAGAACCGACGCGCCGACGCTCTCAAAGCTCTCTGGAATATCGTTGACTGGGATATAGTTGAGAGCAGATATTAAGAAAATAATTCTACGCTTTAAAAACCTGATTATTCAGCGTCAATAAAAATATAGCGGCGCCTCATCATATCGCCGCAACCCCACAAACGGTGTCATGATAACCATCGTTTGGCTAAAGCACTAATAAGCATAATGTGATGAATGGAGAGAGAGGAACTCGTGAGAGCTTCTCTCTTTTTCGTT